>NZ_AFEJ02000002.1:1587500-1887500 GCF_000238775.2 Acaryochloris sp. CCMEE 5410
CACCGGCAGCTTCCGCAAGCGAGAACCTCAAGCCCCCGCCGCTTCTGCCGCCAGCAACTTGGATGATGGATTATCGATGGGTTCAGCTCAAGCCACTGCTGTGCTCACTCCCGTCTCTACTCCTCAAGCGCCTTCTTTTTCTCTAAACCGCATGAGCCTGGCAGAATCCTTAGATAACCTGAGTTACCGCATGATTGGATTGGGATTTCCCCTATTAACCGTGGGAATTATTGCCGGTGCTGTATGGGCGAATGAAGCCTGGGGGGCACCCTGGAGCTGGGACCCCAAAGAAACTTGGGCTTTAATTACTTGGCTCGTATTTGCTGCCTACCTCCATGCCCGGATCACTCGGGGGTGGCAAGGGCGACGCCCAGCCTATTTAGCTACAGGGGGATTTTTTGTCGTCTGGGTATGTTATCTAGGAGTCAACCTATTAGGCAAAGGATTACATTCCTATGGCTGGTTCTTTTAAGTCGTTCCAGTAGATCGTTCAAAATACCCTCAAACTTAAACCAATTGCAGCATCAATGCTCGATACAGCAAGGCAGTCACCCCATAGCTAATCATCACAATTGTGGGGACTGCCAGGGCTGCAATGGGTTCCGCAATTTTGCCAATTTTGGTGTAGCCACTGTATAAGCCCAGAATGGCAAAACTGGAAGCAAACAGACTCAAGGCAATCAACTCAATTTGACCGAGCTGCATCGCCAAGCCGCAAAGAATCGCCCAGACGCCCACGGGCAACATGGCCGACCCAGCAACCAGCAAATCTCCAGACCAGCTGCCACCCTTTCCCACCATCCGCCGAATAAGACTGCCCGCTAACACTAGGCTAGAAAAAGCCACTAAGCTAAGCAGCATCACTTGGGAATCAGACACGGTCCAGGTTTCTGGGGCAAAGAGATGGTTCCCTCCCACCACACAGCCCATAGCCAGCCCCGCACCAATCAAGCTAATACCAATGGATTGATACGGCAACTGACTTTGCCACACCTGTAGGGCAGCACCACTGGGATTCACCAGCAGGCGAGGTAAAGTCGTCAAAGCAGTAGTTGCCAAAATTGCCCCATTTCGAGGCAGATTCAAGAGGATATTGGCGGGCTTGCGATTGAGATCTTTGAGGGTGGCGATGGCCCGTTGGTAGTGACCAATATGCCCCTGTTGTCGGAACAAACTCGCAGCTGCTTGCAGATCACGAATCGCCAAGCGCTCTTTCACTTTGATATAAGCGATGCCTCGGTGATAAAACGCTTGGGCGTAGTCTTTTTCGAGGGCAATGGCTTGGGAATAGGATTCAATAGATAAATCTAAATGGCCTAACCGATAGCAAGATCGTCCTCGAAAAAAGAAGGCTTGAGCCGATTGGGGCTGAATGCTCAAAATATGATCACAATCTTGCAAAACTTCCCGATTATGGCCGAGGGCAAACCGAGCTTGACATCGCCCCATATAGGCTTCTAAATAACGCTTATCGAGATGAATCGCTTGGGTAAAATCGGCAATCGCAGTGGCATAATTTCGTCTATTTGCCTTCTGTACCCCTTGCATAAAATACTGTTGAGCATCTTGGAGAACAACAGAACCAGGTTCTTCAACAAATGGAGATCGAGGACCATCGTTATGATCATAAATAACCCGCTGATCACGATTACTCAGAACTTCATAGGCCGTACATATTTTTTGGAAAACCTCTGCAGCCCTAGGGTTATTGGGATTTAAGTCGGGATGATACTGGCGAACCAGTCGACGAAAAGCCGTTTTGATATCTGCTGGAGTCGCCTGTGGAGACACCTGCAGCACACTGTAATGATCTTGTGAGTCCACCATGAAAGTTTTGGAAGCTAAACCGTTCGACAACTGATTGAGGATTTAAGATGTGATCTTGCTTACACGCTCTTCTTCCCAAGTATGGCATTTCGGTTAAAAGATGTATCTATCAGCCCAAAATTCTTATTTTTCTTAGTATTTGTTTCCATTCCCAAAAATTGTTGTGAATAGACTTTACTCTAGCCTTAGAAAAATGCTTTCAACCCTTAAGTTTATCTGCAATAAATGAGGTCTTCCCCAAAATCAAGCTTCCTCCTAGAGACCTGTCGTGATTAATTCTGCTCCTTGGACTCCGCTTCATGCTCATTTGCACCACATCCTGAAAGTACGGCAACTTTTGCCCATGCAACAGCGAATCTTAATCGCTCTTTCGGGTGGACAAGATTCATTTTGCCTCTTACAGCTTTTAGTTGACCTACAGCCCAAATGGGGTTGGCAACTCGCCATTGCCCATGGCGATCATCGCTGGCCTCTAGATTCTGATGCTAACGCCCACCATGTTACTCAAATTGCCCGCCAATATCAGTTGCCCTACTTCCTACGCCAAGCCACCACGGAACTCAGAAGCGAAGCCGCCGGACGCCAATGGCGATATCAGATCCTGACAGAAATTGCCCAACAGGAAGCATATCCCCTGGTTGTCTCTGCCCATACTGCCAGCGATCGGGCAGAGACCTTGCTCTATAACTTAATACGAGGCAGTGGTACAGATGGCTTACAAGCCTTAAGTTGGCAGCGTCCTCTCTCAGATCGGGTGATGCTCGTGCGGCCTTTACTCGAAGTGACGCGGGCCCAAACCGGAGAATTTTGTCAGCATAGAAATCTGCCGATCTGGCAGGATGCCATGAATCAAAACCTTGTCTATCGCCGTAATCGCATTCGGCTAGAAGTTCTCCCTCATCTTAAGACCCATTTCAATCCTCAAGTGGAAACCACCCTGGCTCATACTGCAGAGATCTTGCAAGGTGATGTTGATTTTTTAGAAACAGAAACCCAGAAACTATTGGCGATTTCCCTGCCTAGTTCCCCTCCGGTCTTATCTGAAACAGAACAATATTGGGGGTATATTGATCGGGATACCCTCCAATCTGCTCCCCTGGCATTACAACGCCGAGCCCTGCGTCATTTTTTGCAGCAGGCTATCGATATGACTGCTAATTTCCAACAGATCGAAAAAGTGATGGCTCTAGTGAAAGCGCCGAATCATTCCCGCACTGATCCGCTGAAAAAACAATGGGTAGCAGAAGTCATTCAACCCTGGATAGTGATTCGCTCCCTTTCATAACACCAGTTGCCCTAAGAAATGGTGTAAAAGCAACATTTACATTCAGAGCAGATGACAGGGCCAATTAATGGGCTAAACCGATTACTGCCTGCAAGACAAGAAGGCCAAACTGAGATTAATTCCCCTAAAAATCGTTCGCATACCAGAGTAGGTCAATAACAGGAGAAGGGTAGCTGTTAACAGGGAGCATGTCACCTTTGCAGATTGTTTTGAAATCGTTCAGGATACAAGTGTTGCCCAGAAGTCTTCATCAATGAACTCCGAAAAAGCAGCTCAACTCAAAGTCCATCTTGATGCGATAGCCCAATTACTGTACGAAGAAAGCGATCCAGAGAACCTGAAGACGCTAGAAGGTATTGAGATGACGGTGCGTCAGCAAATTCAGACCCATGTCAGTCCCGAACTCGGTCATTTTTTATCCGCACAGCTACTGGCACAGCAGCAGGCCGCAACCGACGCCTGAAAGCACCTTGGGCGTTCTAAGCATTACAACTCAACAGGCACAGCATCTAGCCGTTTCCCCCTATCGTCAAATCAGTCCTCATTTAGAGAATTGTTGCTTGCGCATCAGTGCCAATGTCTCCTATGCTCAAACTGCTAAAGATGTGGCTTATTTAACTGGGATTCAGGTACCAGCCAAAACCCAGCAGCGATTGGTGCATCAACAACGGTTTCCTACCCCCCAGGCTCATGAAGCTTTAACCGAAGTGAGTGTAGATGGTGGCAAAGTGCGCATCCGCACCCCTTTAGGACACCCTTGTCAGTGGAAAGACTATAAAACCCTGGCAACGCATGTGGGACTCATCGCGGATTATCACAATAATGCCCGGCTCATTGACTGGACTCACCAGCAACCGTTAGCCTCTCCACTGACTTGTTTAGGGGATGGTCATGATGGCATTTGGAATATCATTCGTCAGCTGAGCATACCTGAGCAACGGCGAGAGATTCTGGACTGGTACCATCTGGTGGAAAATCTTCATAAGGTCGGTGGGTCCCTCAAACGTCTGCACCAGGCTGAGCAGCTCTTATGGCAGGGGAAGGTTGATGAAACCTTGGCTCTATTTGAGTCATTGAAGAAAAAGCAGGCCCAAGTCTTTTGCAACTATGTTCGCAAACATCGGCATCGGATCGTCAATTATGACTATTACCAGAGTGAGCAAATCTGCTCTATTGGGTCTGGGGCTGTTGAATCTGCTATCAAGCAGATTAGTCGCAGAGTCAAAATTTCAGGGGCGCAGTGGAATGAAAGTAATGTCCCGCAAGTGCTGGCACATCGGTGTGCTTACCTCAATGGCTTAATTGGAATGCAAAGGTGACATGCTCCCTGTTAACATCCCATGACTTCCATCTACGGTGAGAATCTAACCTAGATAATTCATCATTTAATCCATCTCACTGCCAGTCGGTGGCAATCGTCAAAGCCTTAAGAATAGGGGCCTGAACCTTTATTAGATCCCTCACTTTTCTATGCGTAAATCGGAACAGATTAGCGCGATCTGCTATAGGTTAGAAAAGTGAGGTGACACTCCAAAAAGTGTCACTTTTCTGTCATTCAACAACATTCTTCAAGATATTCTAAAGCCAGTGAGGAGTGATTCAGATGAAAAGCTCTTGAGGTCGAAACACGGCAAGACTCTCAAGAGCTTTTTTATTTTTAAATATCTGTTATTCCATCATCACAAATATTACGGTTCCGTCTCTACCTTGGACCCAAACCAATATCCTTTGCCATAGATCGTATGGATGAGCGGTGGAGAGTTTTTGGCGGCAATTTTTCGACGCAGCAGCCGAATTTGGGCGGCTAAGACATTGCTACTCGGTTGATCGCCACTCGGCCATAGATGTTGGTAAATCTGGTCATGGGTGAGCAGTTGGTGAGGGTGTTGCATCAGATAGGTCAGCAGTTGACTCTCTTTTTCTGACAAGGTGATTGCCTGTCCCTGACAATAGGCAATTTGGCTTTCCAAATCCAGTTCTAAGCCTTCCATCTGGATGCGCTGGGACAAGGATTCCGGCGATGTTTGCGAGAACTGCTCACTCCGACGCAGAAGCGCCCGCACACGTGCCAGTAGCTCTCTTAATTCAAAGGGCTTGACTAGGTAGTCATCTGCACCCGCATCCAGGCCTTGTACCCGATCGTCTAGGGTATCTTTGGCGGTCAGGAATAAAACGGGGGTGAGTTGGGATTGCGATCTCAACTCCTGACACACTTCAATCCCCGACAATTTGGGCAACATCCAATCCAGGATCAGTAAGTCATACAGGAGTCCCTGTCCGATCTGGCGCTGCACCGCGAGTAAAGCGGCTTCCCCATCATTGGCAACATCCACGCCATACCCCTCTCGCTTGAGCAGACGGCTAAGGGCATCGGTTAGTTCAACCTCATCATCAACTAGCAAGATTTGACTCATCGATCACACCAGCAGCTATCTAGCCAGAGCATAGGGTACTGTTAAGGGAAGATCCCCAGCATTGCCCCAGGTAGGATTACACAGGATTATGCCACAACCCGAAAACGCCTCTCCTCAAAGTGGGAACAGCAGTCTCGGCTTTGTCCTCAAAGTCTTGGGCCTTTCCACTATCCTATCGGTTGCCATCAAAGCTTTAGGTCCCCTTCTACCCATTTCTGGCTCCAATCCCTTGGCTTTGGGGGTCGTACTCACACCTTCCCTGGTGCTTGGGGGGTTGTTACTACTCCGAGGTCAACGTCAATCGGGATAGATCTGTAATTTCTGTATAGGTCGGTCCTGGGGGAGTTTTGCCAGATCGGTTTAACCACAAACCTCTCAGTCCGGCCTGTTCAGCCCCTTGATAGTCATCCTCCCAACTATCACCAATATGCCAAGCCCCGTTCATCCTGTCGGGATGTTTGGCTAACGCAACGGTAAAGACCTGAGGGTCTGGTTTGGCAGCACCGACTTCGGTAGAACTGGTAACGGTGTCAAAATAATCCCTCAGGTTTAGGGCGGCCAAAACTGAATGTAACCGACTGTCAAAATTAGATATCACCCCTAATTGAATGCCTTGCTGCTGCCATTGTTGAAGAACCTGCGGCACTTCAGGATAAACAAACCAAGGGTCGGGGGTGGCGAAGTGATCAAACAAAATTTGAAAGAAATCATCAAAATCGGCAAAAGCAGAAAAGGCATCTACCTGTTGAAAGGCACGGGTAGCCACCGCCTTCCACCAACGCAATTCCTGGGCAGGCAAGTCTGATGGCGCAACCCCTGGGAAGGCCGCTTTCGGGGCGGAGAAGAAGCTTTCGATAAAGGCTTGATTCAAAGATTGGGGGTCAACCTGAACCCCTGCTTGGGCCGCAAAGCGGCTATAAATCTCTCCCACCGTCCCCTGTACCCCAAATAAGGTACCAACGGCATCGAGAAAAATAACAGAGGGCTTCATAGGTTAGCTTGGGAATAACGGTAGCGGATAGGCCATCGATCATGGTACCAGGGCGAAACACGGATGAATCATTCCCATAAACTTCTGGCCAAAGCGGGGCGGGTCCTGTTGGGGCTTCTGATCAGCCTGGTGTTGCTGGTTATGGTTTTACATGGGTTACAGATCATCAATGCTTGGCAACTCCCCCTGAAGCCGGTTCTGGCCTTTTTAGGAGGTGGCAGTCTGTCCTGCTGGATAGCCGCCCAGATCATGAAGGGGTGGCATCAATCTCCGCGGGCAGCCCCTCGAACACTCCGTTGGCGGCGGAGAGTGCTCTTTATCAGTCTTTTTTTGCTGATTAGCCTGAACGCCAGCACTTATTTGGCTGCCTATACCCTCACCCATGTTCGTGACCCAGGACAGTGGGGGCTGGGCTTTCCTAAACCCACTAATATCCGTACACCCCAAGAACGGGGCCTATCCTACTCCACCCATCGATTGCCAATCAATTCATCTGCCTGGCTAGAAGCCTGGCTGATTCCAGCGACAGGCACTCCTGCTCAAGGGACAGTGGTGATGTTTCCTGGCAATCGCAGTACGAAGGACCGGCAGCTCATCGGTCCTGCCCAAACTTTTTCGCAGTTAGGCTATAACTCCCTCCTAGTCGATTATCGAGGAGTGGGCGGTTCCAGTGGATACAGCACAACGGTAGGGATGCGAGAAGCGGAAGATGTCGTCGTCGCATTCAACGCATTACCTGCTCTGGATTTACAGCCACCCGTCATTGCCTATGGCGTGTCTATGGGGAGTGCAGCGATACTGAATGCGATCGCAACTCAAAACCTCCAGCCCGATGCCATCATTATTGAGCTTCCTTTTGCCCGATTTATTGATGCCGTCCGTAGCCGCCTACAACATCACCAGATCCCTCCGTTTCCTTTAGCAGAATTACTGGTCTTTTGGGGAGGCGTACAGCATGGTGTCAATGGATTTAGCCATAATCCCGTTGAATTTGCCCGTGCTATCCAATGCCCCACCTTAGTGATGCAGGGCCAGCAAGACCCTTGGACTACCGTGGCAGAAGTCAAAACCCTCTTTCAGCAAATCACCGCCCCCAAACAATTGGTGATTGCACCAGATGGAGGACATCACCAACTGATTGGGATTGATCGAGCTTTATGGGAAACCAGCCTGAGTCATTTCTTACAATCGATCAACGCTGATCGGGAGTCATAGAATCCCCTCCCAAGACTCCCTTGAACCGTCACTTGAATAGTCACAGCAGGAGAGCATCGCTTGCCCTCTGGTCAAATTCTAGACCTTAGGCAGAGGCCACAGTGCTAGTCTCCAATGGTTGTACAAACACCCTGTGAGACTGCATCAGCGCTTTTTGCATTTGATCCGCTGAAAGGGGCTTAGACAATAAGTAGCCCTGAACACAATCACAATGATGTTGCTGGAGCCATTGCAGCTGTGCTTGGGTTTCTACTCCCTCAGCAATCGCAGTCATCCCTAAGTTGTGGGCCAAGGTAATCATGGTTCGCACAATTTCCGACTTTTCCGTATCGGTCACCAACCCTTCAATAAAGGAACGATCGATTTTCAGGGTGTCTAAGGGGAAGTTATGTAAAAAGCTCAGAGATGAATACCCTGTCCCAAAGTCGTCGATCTGGAGTTGAAGCCCCAAAGCGCGCAGTTGACTAATGAGTTCAGACACCATCACCTCATTTTCCATAATCATGGTTTCTGTAATTTCTAGCTTGAGGTGACGGGCACTGACTCCCGTCTCCGATAGAATCGATTGGATTTGTTTGCCTAAACTGGCCTGAGAAAATTGCTTACGGGATAGATTAACGCTAATACTCAAGGGTGGAATCTCAGTCAGGGTCTGATGCCACTGCCATAACTGTTGACAGGATTCTTCCAGGACCCACTGACCAATCGCTAGGATTAATCCTGTTTCCTCTGCTACAGGAATAAATTCCTGGGGTGAAATTAGGCCTCGCTGAGGATGTTGCCAACGGATCAGCGCTTCTAAGCTAACGATTTCATGGGTTTTGAGGGAAATAATCGGTTGATAGTAGAGCTGAAATTCTTGGTTGGCAATGGCGGCTCGCAGATCGGTTTCTACCCGAAGCAATGCCTGAACGCGATCGCGCATGGCTGCTTCAAAGACGACATATCTAGACTTGCCCAGGGCTTTGGCCCGATACATGGCATTATCCGCATCCCGTAATAAATTTTCAGCCTGGGGCGAATGGTCTGAATTCAGAGCAATACCGATACTGGCCGAAATATAAACTGTATGCCCCTGAAGTTCAAAGGCTTTCTCTAGCTCACGATTCAAGCGACTGGCCACTTGTTCCGCTTGATCTTGCCCAGCAATATTTTCCAGAAGAATGGCAAATTCATCGCCGCCTAACCGGGCAATCACATCACCGGGGCGTAACGCCGCCGTCAGACGTTTAGCCACTTCAATCAGTAGCTGATCCCCAATGGCATGGCCCAAACTATCATTAATCACCTTAAACCGATCGCAATCCAGAAACAGCACGGCAAATAGATAGTTCGTCTGGCGATTGACGCGTGTCAGGGTCCGGTGAAGCTGGTCCAAAAATAACGCCCGACTCGGCAACTCCGTGAGATGATCGTATAGCGCCACATGGTTGGTGAGATCGGTATGTGACCCGGCCATCCGTACCACACGATTATGGGGACCAAACACCGCCATGCCGCGGCTACTGACCCAACGATAGGACTGGTCCAGGTGAAGCATACGATATTGACATTCAAAGGCAGTTGTTTCTCGTCGCAAATGCCGCCGTAAATCGGTGCGGAATCGTTCCTTATCTTCCGGGTGAATACGGTCAAACCATTCCTGAATGGAAGGTTGAAGCGCCGCTTCGGCTTGGCCAATAATCGCGGCCCAACGGGGAGAATAATAAACTTGATGGGTTTGTAAGTTCCAATCCCAAAGGCCATCATTTGAGGCTTGGGCCACCAGATTATATTGTTCTTCTCGCTCCTGCAACGCCACTAATGTCCGAGTATGGTTAATGGCATACCGGATCGACCGCTCCAGTAAAGCAGACGTAATCGTCCCTTTCACCAAATAATCCGTCGCCCCTGCTGTCATCGCAGCTAAGTCGATCTCGCGATCTTCCTGGCCCGTCAACAAGATAATCGGAATCCGATGGCCTAAAGCAACCACTTCCTCTAACAAGTCCAAGCCTGTTCGACTGCCTAAGCGAAAATCGAACACATAAATATCATGCTGGTGACGCTGAACCGCCTGTAGTCCTTTGTCATAGGTATCCGCCCAGTCCAGATCGAACTGGATGCTTTGAAAATCGTCTAGGAGATCTTCAAAAAAGAAATAGTCATCTTCATCATCTTCCACCAGCAATAGTTTGATATGCAGTGGATCAAGATGCCTCACAACATTGCTCCGGGGGTAATGCCACAACAGTAAACCAATACTGGCCTAGGGTTTGCATCACCTCAACTAATGCGTCAAAGGTCACAGGTTTGGTGATGTAGGTATTGGCCCCCAAGTCATAACTGCGATAAATATCAATATCCGTATTAGAGGTGGTTAAGACTACAATCGGAATGCGGCGAAGTTCAGGATTCGCTTTAATCTCCTGCAAGGCTTCTCGTCCGTCTTTCTTCGGCATATTGAGATCCAGTAAGATCAGACCAGGGCGAGGCGACGTTTTTGGGTCGGTATATTGACCTCGACGAAATAAGTAATCCATCAACTCTTCGCCATCTTTGACAAAGCGAAGATCATTACTCAGTCGGCTCTCCTCTAGAGCTTCGGCCGTAAGCATCCGATCATCTTCATCATCGTCAGCCATCAAAATCGTGATTGGGGCAGCATTGACTGAGGTCATGATTGGGGCTCCATGGAGGTTTGGGTAAGCGGTAAGGTGATGAAAAATGTTGCGCCTTGGCCCGGTGAGCTTTCAGCAGTGATGGTGCCACCATGATGCTCGGCAATTTTGGCACAGACCGCTAGGCCAATGCCCGTGCCATCATATTCATTGCGACTATGTAAACGCTGAAACACTCGAAAAATACGGTCCGTATACTTTTGCTCAAAGCCAATTCCATTATCTTCAACGCTAATTTGGTACAGGCTCTCGGTCTCAGTACTTTCATTAACCGACTGCCCGCCAATCGTGATGCAGAGGGGCTGATCCGGCTGACGAAACTTGAGAGCATTACTAATCAGGTTTTGAAACAGTTGGCGAATTTGCATCGGTTCAGCATCAATCGTAGGTAACGCAGTCACCTCAACCTGGGCCTCCGTTTCCTGAATCCGAATTTCCAGATCATCTAAAACGCTGCCCACCACTTCATTGAGATCAACTTCAGTAAAGGGTTGTGACTTTGACGTCACTCGAGAAAAAGCCAATAGGTTCTGCACCAGTTGCCGCATGCGGCCCGCCGCTTTTTGCATGCGGTCCACATAATCTTTCCCCCGATCGCTCAGATCATCTCTACATTTCGTTTGTAATCGATCACCAAAGGCCTCAATTTTGCGGAGGGGCTCTTGTAAATCATGGGAGGCTACATAGGCAAATTGTTCTAATTCCTTATTGGAGCGGAGTAAGGCTTCATTCGAACGAGCTAACGCCTCAGACTCTTCTGCTAGCTTGGCTTCAGCTTCCTGCTTGGCTTTTTCCTGCCGTATCAGAACGGCTTGAGCATAGCCAACGATAATGACGAGTACCCCATATAGCCCGACAAAGATAACGATAACGGCGATCAGCCCTTCTTGCTGAGCGTCTTCTACCTGTTGTACGAGCGGTGTGACATTGCTATAGACCTCGATCACACCTTCAATCTCTGAATCAGCACCCTGAGGCCGCAGGGGTAAATAGCTGGAAATCAGTTTTTTTTCTGTCAGGAGTCCCTGTACACTCCGAAATTTCTTTCTATGGGACAGCTTAGTGATGGTTTCACCAGAACGCGCTGTCAGGAATCCAGAATATTTCGATTTATCCTGACCAATTTGTTTGGCGTTGGTCGAAAACACCACTCGACCGTTTAAATCGAAAATTTTGAGTTTGGCGATGGACGTTCCTTGAATCAGACGACGAACGGTGTCATCGATATCTTCAATCTGAGGGTGATTTTGTAAGTCTTTCCTAGATAAGGACTCCGTAGAACTCAAGAAAGATTTGTGCTGAGGCCATACCGAATTAGCAAAGACTTGGGTAATTTCAACATTCTTTTGCTCACTCGCACTAATCAGTTGGGCCGTTGTCGTTTGCTGATTATAGTGCCGCAAGAAGAGGGTGGCGCTCCCACAGGCAACTAAACTCGCAATCGAAAAATATCGCAGTAACTTAAACAAAAGCTAAATTCCAAAGGCAATACATCCTGGTGCCCTGATCCTTTTGTCAGGTTCCCTTTGGTTAGAATTCCCAGGATTTCCTACCTTTGGAACAAATCATTGATGGACATCACAATAAACGCGATATGTGAAGTTTTAAAAAGTATTCTAATTACGACCTATTTACCAATACAAAAACGGCTAAATATTCGGTCGAGCACTGATTCTGTGATGTCTTCTCCCGTGATTTCGCCTAAGGCCTGAATTGCCCCTCTCAAGTCTATGGTCCAGAAATCTAGGGGGAGCTGATCTGCGATCGCAACCTGAACATGCTCCAAAGCGGTTTGGGCTTTCTGCAAAGCGGCGGCCTGTCGCTGATTAATCGCCCAATCTAAATTGGCAGCTTGCAGAGACCGAGTTTGCACCGTTTCCAATATTGCCGTTTCCAATTCAGAGATGCCCTGGTTTTGGGCGGCAATGGTAGACACCACCTGAGCAATTGTTTCAGGGTAAATCACCTGCTCTTGGGGGACTAAATCCACTTTATTCACAATCAAAATCATCGGCAGCCCTTGAAACACCTGATAGAGCTGCTGATCTTCGGAAGTCCATCCAGCAGAGGCATCGATGGTGAGCAAGACCAGGTCAGCTGATTGAGCTGCTCGATGTGATCGCGTAACGCCAATTTGTTCAACCTGATCTTTGGTCTCGCGAATACCTGCGGTATCTAAAACCTGAATGGGAATGCCTCCCACCACTAACTGGGATTCCACCACATCTCGTGTGGTGCCGGGGAGATCCGTAACGATGGCGCGATCGCATCGACACCACGCATTCAATAAACTCGACTTCCCCACATTCGGACGACCAACAATCGCCACCTTCAAACCATTGCGCAGCAATTCCCCCTGATCTGCCGTCGCCAAGATCGCTTGAAGGGTAGTATGAATCTCTTGCAATTCAGCCTGAACACTGACTTCATCCAAGGGCGGTAAATCATCCTCAAAATCGACCCTAGCCTCTACTTCTGCTAGGGTATCCAGACAGCGCTGCCGCAGCACTCGAATGGGGGATGCCAGCTTGCCCTGCACACCTGCTAAGGCTGCCTGTGCCGCCTGGGGAGAACGCGCCCCCACCAAATCTGCTACCCCTTCAGCCTGGGTCAAGTCCAAGCGGCCATTCAAAAAAGCTCTGAGGGTAAATTCTCCCGGCTGTGCCAGCTCAGCCCCCGCTTGCAAGCACGCTTCTAACACCTGCTGCACCGGAATCATACCCCCATGGCAATGGAATTCCACCACATCTTCCCGGGTATAGGAGCGAGGGGCCAACATCAACAGCAACAAAGCTTCATCAATCACCTGCTGAGTCGAAGGCTGTTGAATATACCCATAAAGCACCCGATGGCTCTCCCATAGCTGGTTTCCCGGTGTATGAAACAGCTGCTTTGCAATCGATACTGCATCTGCCCCCGACAAGCGAACGATACCAATACTGCCCTGTTGGGGCACAATAGCGGTTGCGATCGCAGCAATCGTAGTTTGCTTCATAAGCGGTCCGGGAGATGTCTGTTTATACAAGCAATGTCAACCAGTTTATGGTGAGACCTTTGGCATTGTCCCTTCCTTATCGGCCCTCCGTCCTCAAATCGATTGATGCTGACTCTTAAGGTCTTCGTCAAATTGTTAGCCTTCTAGCCAAGCTATACTGGCCTGCAGGCTCGCCGTCCTGAAGCAAACCGAGCCTCTTACTGTTACCTGTCATCCATACCCATGCCCAGTCAAGTTGAATATAAAACAACACGCCGGTTTATGAACATTTGGGTTTACTTGGCCCTTGGCGCTGTTGGCATGATCATTTTGGCCGGATTGAGTTCCATTTTTTTCGTCAAGCCGTTAGCCTCCAAAACCCTGCAGGCCCGGGAAGGTCAACCTGCACGATTACAGCCGTTTAAAGTTAAGCCTCAAGCCATTGGCGCGGTCCGAGTAGATGTCACGGCCCGAATCCCCACCAATCGCTACCTCGCCTATGAGGTGCAAATTCGCGACCAACAAGACAAAATCTTGGCAGCCGGTCTCAAAAATGCCTGGAATGAGTCAGGGATTTGGCGCGAAGAAGGGCAAACAGGCACCTGGCAAGAAGATGATTTAGACGCAGGTTTAGATGTCAGTAGTGCCAAAGCGGAACCCCTAACTGTTGTGGTCGAGGTGCTGGAGTATGGCACCTCTCGTAACCAGACCCTCACCGAGTCCGTTTCCTTCCGCATTAAAGTCAATC
Source organism: Acaryochloris sp. CCMEE 5410 (assembly GCF_000238775.2). Lineage (NCBI taxonomy): Bacteria > Bacillati > Cyanobacteriota > Cyanophyceae > Acaryochloridales > Acaryochloridaceae > Acaryochloris > Acaryochloris sp. CCMEE 5410. The sequence continues at coordinate 1,601,615 of NZ_AFEJ02000002.1, forward strand.
AAGGCATTATCGACACCCGCTATCTATGGCCTGGGTTTTGGGGTGGCTTACTGATGGCGGGTTTAACCTGTCTCTTTTCCAAGTCGGCTGGAGCCACCTTAAGCGATAAAAGCATTGGGGATAGTGACTTAGGGGACCGAGTCAATGCCGGGGGGCCAAACAAACTGATCAAAGTCATCGTCAAAACTGTGGCCGACGAAACCTCTCCTCCTTCTCTCAACTGCCGACTAATGGTCAGAGACGGCAATGGTGATGAGCTGTTTAATGCCTCGGAAGTGATGCCCCTCAAATTCAAGCGGGATGAAGACGGCGATATCGACAGTACCCATGGTCAAGCCACCTTTTTTCTGGTGCTGGAAAAACCCAGTTCCTACGGGTTTTATGTAGAAGTCACCCCCGATGCTCCTGTCGATTCAACGCGGCTGATCATCAAGCAAGGTGCTGTGACTTTAGGGGCCGTCAAAGTCGCCCATATTGGCGCAGCCTAAATCCAGCCCCCTTCTCAAAGATGCAACTCGATTTTTTCTCATTTAGGATGGCAGTAGAAACCTTTTAAACTATGCTGACAAAACTTTTTTCAGTCGCAACAGTCGCCATTGTAGTCGCTTCTATCTTGGCTGCATACACCCAACGCTCCGCCTTTCAGCTCCGACAAGAAAATCAACCCCATTACTGGACCCGTCACGGCACCCGAACGTCTGGGCGCTATCGGGGAGGTGTTTGGATCGTCTCTCCGGCCCGGTCTTCCTACAGTGGATTTCGGGGTGGCAGTCTGGGCGTGGGTAAATAAGCTGCGGTATGGCCGAGTCAGAATCAACTTCTGGGGCAGTCCAGAGGCCTGAATCTATTCCTCTCAGCTCTAGTCAGCAACGCTGGTTACTGGCAGCCGCTGCCATCTCTTCCAGTGTGGGCCTCGCCGCAGAATTACTCTTAGGAACCCTAGCCAGTTATTTAGTCGGCAATACTGCCTTAGCTTACGGTGTAGCCGTAGGGGGCTTTCTAGCTGCCATGGGATTAGGGGCCTATATCAGTCAATTTATTGCCGTAGACAATCAACAAAGCCAGTTAATCAAAGTTTTCTTACAAATTGAGTTGTGGGTTGCCCCATTAACCGCTGGCTTACCCATTGGACTGTTTGTCGTTTTTGTCGCCGATGGACCGATTTGGCTAGGGCTCTTTCTTGTCACCCTCATTTTGGGTATTCTTTCGGGCCTAGAAGTCCCCATTTTGACTCGCATTATTGAACAGGATCGGGACGTCAAGTTCGCCCTTGCTGGCGTCTTGGCCTTAGATTATGTTGGCGCTTTAATCGGTTCTTTGGCGTTTCCAGTCCTACTTCTGCCCCTGTTGGGATTATTTCCCACCGCCGTGCTGATCGGGTCTTTACCCGCTTTTATGGTCTTTCGGTTAGGACGCTTGTTTCGAGGCATGCGGTCCTGGAGTTATTGGGGCCTCTGCATCGGCGTTGGCTTATGTGTGTTTGCTCCGTTCGTGATACCGTTTAGCGATCGCTTAGAAAATACCCTGTACAGAGCCCCCATTGTTAGTCGTATTCAGTCCACCTACCAGCGCATCGTCCTCACCCGCTCTGGCAACGATACACGACTGTATCTCGATGGTGACCTCCAGCTATCCACCGTCGATGAATACCGCTATCACGAAGCCCTGGTCCATCCAGCCCTGAGCACCCATCCCCAGCGACGCCAAGTGCTGGTGCTCGGCGCTGGAGACGGCATGGCCGTGAGGGAAATCCTTAAATGGCCGGAAGTTGAAAAAGTGGTGCTTGTTGAGCTAGATCCTGCCGTCGTGAAACTCGCCCGTCAGTATCCGGTGCTCGTCGATCGCAACGCCCATGCCCTAGACGATCCTCGGGTAGACGTGGTGTATGGAGATGCCTTTAAGCTCGCCCCTCAACTGCCGGATACCTTTGACATCATCATTGCCGATTTCCCAGATCCCGATCGCCCGGCCCTCGCCAAGCTCTACTCTCAAGGGTTTTATCGACAACTGTTCGCTCGCCTCGCCCCCAACGGCATCTTCGTCACCCAGGCATCCAGTCCTTTTTTTGCTCCAAAGGTTATGGACTGTATCGCCACAACCCTGACAGCTACTGATTTGCAAGTTTATCCCTACACCGTCAATGTGCCGAGCTTTGGTCCCTGGGGGTTTGTCTTGGCGTCGCCGAAGCCAGTCCAGTTTTCATCCCAAAGCCTAACGGTTCCCACTCAGTTCCTGACCCCGGCCCTCCTCCCTGAACTCTTTCAACTTCCCAAAGATATTTCTATCGGTAACGCCAAGATCAATCGGCTCACCGATCCAGTTATAGTTCAGTACCAAGCCGATCCACGCTGGTCGGCCTATTATTGAAACACTCTAGAGGCAGACTATGGCTTACCTTTGGCTATTTATCATCATCATGGGCGTACTGGGTGTTGTTCTCTATATGAGACAACAGTCTGGCAAATCCCTCCCCTTCGCCTCCCAGCCCCAAGCATTACCGTCCCTCGAACGCACTGTTTTTACCCTAGAAGTGGGGGATATTGTCCAACATCTAGGAATTGATTGGGTGGTTGAAGGCAAACTCGTCTATGACGATCAAGGCTACTCCTGGTTAGAGTATCTACTCCAAGACGGCAACCGCCGTCAGTGGCTCTCCGTTGAAGAAGATGATGTGGTTGAAGTAGCGCTTTTAGAGGTCACCACAGCCTTAGAAGTCGGCACCAATCCGCCCCCAGAACTGACCTTCGCCAATGAGACCTACCGCCATAAGGGATCTGGCATGGCCCAAATGACCCGCAAAGGGTCGACCCTGAATCGCAATGCCGAACGATGCCACTATTTTGACTATCAGGGACCAGACAACAAAATTCTCTCCATCGAGAACTGGGATGGCGATATTGAAGTGACGATTGGTCAAAAAATTCATCCCTCCATGCTGACCTTACTCCCAGGAGATGGTCGTCGCATTTACGGGGCTTAATGTTGCGCAACGTTTGGTTCAGACCAGATACGCAATAGGATATTCTGACTAAGTTACACCGTTAGGGAAGTCAGAGGTCAAGTATGGGCAGCGATTTCAGTGAGTGGGTCAGAATCGCCTTGTCAGAAGAGACTTTCCCCCAAGCTTCAGCCTTAACCCTTTTATCGGACCCCAATATCGACCTACTGTCCTTGGTTGCGGCAGCCGGAGAGGTGCGCATGACCTATTTTGGTCGGCAAGTAATGCTACACCGCATCAATGATATTCAAAACGGCCTCTGCCCAGAAGATTGTGGCTATTGCGCCCAGTCTAAAATTTCCGATGCCCCGATCAAAAAATATCCGCTCAAAAGCGAAGAGGACATTATCCAAGAGGCCTATGAAGCCAAAGCGAAGGGGGTATATCGGTACTGCATGGTGTCGAGCGGTCGAGGACCGACTGCCGAACGGACCCAGCATTTAGCCCATATTATTCGCCGCATCAAAACTGAAGTGGGGATTCAAACCTGTCTTTCTGCCGGTTTAATGGACCAAGAACAGGCTGCTGTCCTCAAGGAAGCAGGACTAGACCGTCTCAACCACAATCTCAATACCAGCGAGTCACACACACCTGATATCGTCACCACCCATACATTTCAAGATCGAATTAACACGTTAAAAGCAGCTCGGTCAGCTGGACTAGATTTATGTAGCGGCATGATTGCAGGCATGGGCGAAACGGACCAGGATATCGTTGACGTAGCCTATCAACTACATGAGTACCAGGTCCCCTCGATTCCCATTAACTTCCTGATACCCATTTCTGGGAATCCCATTTATGACTGTAACCAGCTCACGCCCCAACGCTGCTTACGGATTCTGTGTCTATTTCGATTCGTGAACCCCAAAGCTGAGATTCGCATTGGGGGTGGCAGAGAAGGACATTTAAGAAGCTTGCAAGCTCTGGCACTTTACCCCGCCAACTCTCTTTTTGTGGAAGGCTATCTAGCCACAAGAGGCCATAGTGTCGACCAAGTCTACCAGCTCATTCATGATGCAGGTTTCGAGGTTGCCGGAGAGACTTCGTTGACAGGCGATCTGAGTGCAACATCCCAATTTCAGTTGGATGACAATCCCAACATTTTGAATCCACAAACCACCATCAGTTGTTCCAACTCATAAGGGAAAAACATTAATCAACAGAAATGCCTTGAAGACTTTTTCTTCAAGGCATTTATTAAGGATCGAATTTTGATCCACAACCTGAATAATCGAATATAATCACCCAGGCTATGAGAGTTTGCAGTCTGAGAATATTAGCGAGAACGGTTCATCTTCCGTTTAGCCAACACACCAACAACGCCCAAGCAGGCAAATAAACCAGCGGTAGCCGCTTCAGCAGGCTCAGGAACGCTAGGAGGAGCTGGATCAGGGGGGTCAATGACTGGAGGTGCAGGGTCAGCGGGATCATCATCACCGCCAACAACGAACGGAAGTGCTGCCGCTGCCGCACCTGCTGGAATTAATGCAGCCGCCAAAGGAAAACCTGCGGCAGCGGGTAAACCCCCTTCAGGAGCGACACCGCCAATGCCACAATCAATCAACCCATTCTCTGCAATGAGGGTCTGAGAGGACAGCAGCCCGGTTGGCACATCCGAGGTGGTCGCATTAGCCAGCAAGTTGGGACCTAAATCTTGGCTTAATGGGCCAGAAGACTCTTGCAAAGCTTCAGGGGAAATAATGGGCTCTTCTTCGCAAACATCGCTTTGAGCGGTCTCTGTATTGAGCTTTGAGTCAGCCTCAATCGAATCCCCAAGACCAAGCTGAGCAGCATGGCTGAAGGGAGTATTTATAGCGTTATACAAAACGACCAGCGATAAGGCAGTCAATGAGCCACATGTCTTTAACAATTTCATAGTTGAGATTCGATCCTTAGATGGTTTTCCCCGCTTGATATTCGAAGACGAAGTTACCATAAATCTGCGAAATAAGCTGTGTAAGCCAATACTTATGCAAATTTTCAGGTACTCGCTACATTATGCCAAACAACTCCGAAAAAGCAACTAGAGTCAGTTGAAATTAGGATGGAAAATTATTCCCTGGACAAATTTTAGAGCCCTCACTCCTTTGGATTGGAAAAATTCAGCAAACCTTAATCTCTTGAAACAGAATCCAAATTTTTCCCAGAGGGGAACCGTAATACCTGTGAGAGCAACACATCCACAGCAGTGGAAATCCCTTCGCCTTAAAAGTTTAAGGTTTGTGAACAATCTCTTCTGGTATTCTCTCAATCCAGAGATCATTTGCGTAGTTCCGATAAATAAAGCCTAGTCAAGAATTTAGAATATTCTGTCATGCCTATGCCGCTTTAACCCTAATGATTCAAAATTCTCTGAACTTAAGCAAATCGAGTAAAACGCTTTAAAGCAGCAATGCCCTCTGCAACAGATATTGCAGAGGGCATCCACTGAGATTAAGGAAAGTCCCTTCGACACTAGCAGCATCCATACCCCGTAATGCTTGGATTTTAGGCCTGCTAATCTGCGCCTTACCCTTTCGGTGCAAGTTGCCATTTCGGGGACTTGAACTGGGCTTATGCGGGGGGTATGACAGCCCAATGAACCTAACATAGCTGGAAACACCCGATAGGCTAAACCGCAGAACTACTGAACTTGAAGGATATTTTTGGGGAAAATTTTCCGTACTATTTCGGATTTTTTTGAAGGAATCGCTAAAATCCTCTGAGCGCAAGATAATCAAACTTTGACTGCCCCTCTGATCTCTTTAGAACAATATCCGTGCTTACACGGATGCATCAACATCAATATTGAGTTCTATAAAAACCTCAAGAGCGAGCAGACAGAAGCTATGTCACACTAGATCACTGTGCAGATTGCATTGTGATCAACGATTCAAACATTTAAAGCATGGGTAAGCAACGTGTTCTTTCAGGTGTCCAACCCACTGGCACCCTTCACTTAGGTAATTACTTGGGAGCCATTCGGAATTGGGTCGAAGGACAGAGCAACTATGAAAACTATTTTTTTATTGCGGATCTCCATGCCATCACTGTTCCCCATGATCCTCAACAACTAGCCGATAATACCTATTCCCTTGCTGCCCTGTATTTGGCCTGCGGCTTAGATCCTGAACACACTACAATTTTTGTTCAGTCTCATATCTCTGCCCATGCAGAACTGGCCTGGCTATTTAACTGTATTACACCGCTGAATTGGCTCGAGCGCATGATCCAGTTCAAAGAGAAGGCCCTTAAGCAAGGAGAGAACGTCAGCATTGGCTTACTCGACTATCCCGTTTTGCAAGCCGCCGACATCCTGCTGTATCAAGCGGATCTAGTGCCCGTGGGGGAAGACCAAAAGCAGCATCTAGAACTCACCAGAGATATTGCAGCCCGTCTGAACTTTCAGTATGGAACCGAAGAGAATCCTATTCTCAAGGTGCCAGAGCCTCTTATTCGCCCGGAGGGAGCCCGGATCATGAGCCTGACAGACGGCACCAATAAAATGTCCAAGTCAGATCCCTCGGAACAAAGTCGAATTACCTTGCTAGACACTCCCGATCAAATTCGCAATAAAATTAAGCGATGCAAAACTGATCCCGTCCGAGGACTAAGTTTTGATGATCCAGACCGCCCAGAATGCCAAAATCTGCTCACCTTATATCAGTTAATGTCAGGGCAAGCTAAAACGGCAGTCGCAGAGGAATGTGCAGAGATGGGCTGGGGACAGTTCAAGCCCCTGCTGACTGAGGTAATGATTGAGGGCCTGCGCCCCATCCAAGACCGCTATACAGCGTTAATGACGAATAAACAAGATTTGGAGGGGGTTCTCCAACAGGGCAAAGACCAAGCCAGTGAGATTGCCAACAAGACCTTAACGAAGGTCAAGGATGCCTTGGGTTATTCTCGGCCCCTCTAAGGGTGACTGGTTTGGGTAACCGGCATTAGATCTTGGGAGTCACTAGGCGCTTCTAAGGGCAGCGTGAAATGAAAGGCACTGCCTTGATCGCGTCCGGCAGATTCCGCCCAGATTCTGCCCTTCATCCCTTGAATCACTTGTCGGCAAATGGCTAATCCCAAGCCCGTACCACCTTTACTACGCCGCAGAAAGTCTTCTTCTTGATAGAAAGAATCAAAGATAGATTCCAATCGGCTCGGCTCAATGCCTCTCCCGGTATCGGCGACAATGACTTCCAAACAGTCATCGTCTGGGGAAATATGGGCTTGAATGGTCACTTCCCCATCCACCCCTGTGAACTTACAAGCATTGTCCAGAATCCGATTAAGCACTTCTTCTAGGCCTTCCGCATCGACCTGAATGGTGGGTAGATGCGGATCAACCTCCACGCTGATGGTGGGTAGATCTTTACTGTTGTTGCTCGATCGCATGGAACTCAAGGCCAGCTCTAGGGTTTCTTGAAATTCAATGGACTCGATTTGGTTATAGATTTGTCCCCCCTCTAACCGAGAGAGAATCAGAATATCTTGAATCAAATCCCGCAAACGACCTAAGTCTTCTAGGGCCGTGCTCAGGAGGGCTTGACGAAAGACTGGCGAAATATCCGGTTCACTATCCAAACTTTCTAAACAAACCTGGATAGTAGACAGGGGAGTCCGCAGTTCATGGCCGACAATGGCAATCAAATTACTCCGGGTTTGTTCGAGAGCAGCCAAGTTGCGGTTGAGGGATTCAGAATCTGAATAGGCTTGAGCTTGGGTGAGGGCAACCCCGGCTTGGGCAGCAATGGCTTCGACTAGGGCAATATCATTTTCATGCCACTGATAAATCAGGGGTCCACCATGGTGCAACTCTAAGACCCCCAACAATTCTCCCTGATGTCGAATGGGGGCAATCAACCAGGAATGAATTTGCCATTGTTCTAACTTGGCTGCAAATTTTTTATCCTGGCGCAGGTGTTGAACCTCAAAGACATCGGCAATGGCAATGGCCCGTTCTTGGGCTAGAGCAACAGATAAGAGAGGATTGGTGCTAATGGGCCAGGGGGTTCCTTGTAAGGAGGGCAAGCCTGGGGCCACAAATTCATACTCGATTTCAACGGCTTCATCGGTGCGATCGCAACAGTAGAGAATACACCGACAATGCTCGAATACTTTACCTAACTCATTGACGGCAACCGCCAACACTTCTTTCGGGTCAAGGGATTGGCGGATCGCAGCCGTCATGGCATTAGCAAACCGCTCTTTTCGTTCTTTGGCTGATAGGGCTCGATAGGCTTTGAGTAATTTATATTGACTCGCCTGTAAATAGGTCACCAGTCGTTGGCCAAACACCCGCGACTGCAAGACAGGCAAAGGCGGAATGGAAGCGGCCGAGGTTAAACAGTATTGCTTCTTGGCCTTTTTGACTTTGGACGCTAGCTCAGGACGATATTGGGCAATCCGATCCAATAAAAGGTTGGCGGCATGCAGGCATACGTCTCGCTCAAAGGTCCAAATGCCTTCATATCGTTGAGACTGTTCTACGGAAGTGAGTACTTTTTTCTGTTCTTGGCAGGCCAAGCAGGCCGTGTAGTCTTGACCAACAATAATCAAATGTTTTTCGTTGGCCAAACTATCCTCAAGATCGAGGGGAATGGTTTCGTATTGATCCGATGCGATCGCAAAACTGGATTCCGGCTCGGGGGCCGCCAGGACATAGACATGATCTGTCTTTTGAGCAATACGCTGGTATCGACGGGTTTCTTGGCGATAAAAGCGCTCCTGTTGAAAACTAGCGATGACGAGGGGGGCTTCATTTCCCGCCAACACAACATCTTCAATGGCCCGACAGAGAGCATTGAGAGACGACTTAAAATACATCTGTGGATGCAGATCTGGTAAGTCCGTTAACAGAGTCTGCAACAAAGAGTCTAAATTACTCACACCAACAGTTTGCTGAATCTTGCTTAGATTAGGGACAACGGCCTGACACGAGTAGGGAAAGTTAACAGCAGAAAAAAGCGAACTGAGGCTCGTTTTGGCATAAAGCCAAGGATGCGCCCCCCCTTATGGCTAAAAAGGTTCGGATAACCAACAACATATAAATTCAGAAATATGAATTTATGATTGACCCAGTACTAGCCAGCATAGCGCAGGACGGTGCCCTTAATGCTGTACTTCACTAGACTTAGCCAAGTTCTACCCCTCGATAATTAGGCCTTATTTTTATCCCAGATCTAGAGTTAATCCATTTTGCGTCCAAGCGGCATTGGAACAAAGTCACGAGAAAAGGATTCGGATCAGCGTAAACTGTTACTCAATATTTTCTGACAAGCGATCGCATAACCCATGATTCAACGAAAAACTTGGCAACGCTTTGGCCTGTTAACCTTACTCGGGATATTCCTGAGTTGGTTAATTAGCTGCACACCAGCCCCCCAAAGTAATGGCAATACCCTGGATTTTTGGACGATGCAGCTCTCGCCCAAATTCGACGCCTATTTTGAGCAGGTTATTGACCAGTTTGAAAAAGATAATCCAGAGATCAAGGTGAAGTGGACGGATGTGCCCTGGGCGGCCATGCAAAGCAAAATTCTCGCGGCTGTCGCTGCTAAGACGGCTCCCGATGTCGTCAATCTCAATCCTGACTTTGCCTCTCAGCTAGCCAGTAAAGGGAGTTGGTTGGATTTAGATGAAGCCATCGACCAAGCCGATCGCGATCGCTATCTCTCTAATATTTGGGATGCCAGTTCCTTGAACGGCAAAACCTTTGGCATTCCCTGGTACTTAACGGCCCGGATCGCCATTTACAACAAAGAAATTTTTGATGAGGCTGGCATTTCAGAACCTCCTAAGACCTATGCAGAATTGGCAGCTGCAGCCAAGAAAATCAAAGATAAAACAGGGAAATATGCCTTCTTTGTAACCACGGTGCCCACGGATTCTGGAGAGTTAATGGAATCCTTTGTCCAAATGGGGGTCAAGCTAGTGGATCCTGCAGGTAAGGCCGCCTTCAACTCCCCGGAAGGGAAAGCCGCCTTCCAATATTGGGTGGATCTCTACAAACAAAAACTAATCCCCCCCGCAGTCTTGACCGAAGGACATAAGCGAGCCGTTGATTTATATCAATCAGGGGAAGTGGCCTTGCTGTCTTCCAGCCCTCAATTTTTGAATAGTGTTAAAACCAATGCCCCTAACATTGCCAAAAACTCTGTTGCGGCCCCTCAAATTACAGGCTCCACGGGCAAAAAAAATGTGGCGGTCATGAACCTGATCATCCCTAAAGATACGGATAAAGCAGAAGCCGCCCTTAAATTCGCCCTGTTTGTCACCAACCCTGAGAATCAGCTCACCTTTGCTAAAGAAGCTGATGTTCTGCCTTCTACCACAGAGTCTTTAGCAAATCCTTATTTCAGTGAAGTAAAAGACGGCGATGATATCTCCCAAGCTCGGGTCGTCAGCGCCCAACAAATGGAGGATGCTGAGATCTTGATTCCGGCCATGAAGGACATCAAAAAACTGCAGAAAATCCTCTATGAGAATCTGCAGCAGGCCATGCTCGATAAGAAGTCGGTAGATCAAGCCATCACCGATGCCGAGAAAGCCTGGAATCAAACCGTAGGAGCATAAGTTTGCAGATAGTGTCCCACGAGATATAACGAACCACATAACACATGCATTGAGGGTGTCTCGGGCTCAGGTCTAAAGGCATCCTCTAATGCTTTTTCTAGGCTGGGAAAGCACTGACAACACGCCAACCTAGGACAAACCGTCTTCGCCAATTCTGCTAAGGCTTGGGGTTCAGCGCTACTGTGGCCGGGAACTGGAACTAGGGATAGGGTATCCCCTGGCTGCAGAAGAATCTCCAGAATATCTTGGTGATCCTTAGTGGATAACATGCCCATGAGCCAATGGACCTGAGGCGGTTGCTGGCTATCCACATGCTGTCGTAAGCCCCGAGCTGCTGCTACATTATGGGCACCGTCAATCAGTAATGGGTGCTGTCGCCAGTGAACCCACTGCAACCGTCCCGGCCAACGGGTATTCGCCATCCCGGTGATAATGGCTTCATCTGAAATCTGCCAGCCTTGGAGTTGAAGCTGTTGGAGGGTTGCGATCGCAACCGCCGTATTCGTCAATTGAATCTCCCCCGGCAAGCTGAGGGGAAATATCACACCCGCCGATTCTGCCCAAGGCAACGTATCAGGAGTGGCATGGGGAGCCTTAACTCGCCGAGCCGGTTGAGGCCAGGTCGCCGGGCAGTTAAGCTGTTGAATTTTGGCCTGGACTACTGCTGCAGCTTCGGGGGGTAGGGGACCCACCACCGCGGGCCGCTGGGCCTTTAGAACTCCTGCCTTTTCCCCAGCGATATCGGCCAAAGTCGGTCCTAAGCGCTGCCAATGTTCGCGACTTAATGAGGTAATCACGCTGACTAAGGGCTGCTCACAAACATTCGTCGCATCTAAGCGTCCCCCCAACCCCACTTCAATCACCGCCAGATCCACCTGCTGCTGGGCAAAATACTGCCAAGCCAGGGCAGTGATCACCTCAAATTGGGTGAGCGGAGATGGTAAGGAAATCGAGGCCATCTCTGCCTCTAAATCCACTAAAAGCTTTGTCAGGGCTGAGGTCTCAATGGGCTGATTATTAATACAAATTCGTTCAGTCCAGTCCACCAAATGGGGAGAGGTATAGCGGCCGACTCGATACCCAGCCGCTGTTAATACGGACGACAGATAGGCACAAACAGACCCCTTGCCATTCGTACCGGCCACATGAATGATCGGCACCTGCAGGTGAGGTTGCCCAATTTGATCAAGCAGATACTGGATCCGCTCTAGGCCCAGATGTATACCAAACCGCTCGTAACGACTAATTAGAGATGAAAACAATGAGAGCAGCCATTAGAAACAAACGGAAGGACTCAGAGCCCTGGCCCCGAATTATCCAAGGAAATTGGGCGAGGTTTGCGTCCTGCTTTTTTGGGTACCACCCGCTTAGTATAGGTCGCCGGAATTTGGGAGCCAAGAATATTCACCTGTTGATATTTCCGATCGGCTTCTAGCTGCTGCAGCTGCGTATAGTCGACCCAATGAATACAATCTACAGGGCAAGTATCAATCGCTTCTTGGACAATCTCAAACGCATCACCATCCTGCCGAAACACCCGTGACCGCCCATATCCTGGCTCGATATAAAATGTGTTTCTCGCAACGTGGGCACAATGCTTACAGCCAATACAGGTCGGTTCATCTACATAAACCCCTTTTTGGCGAATCACACCGCCCAGCTCAGGTTCTAGACCAGTACGCTCATTTTCAGTACGAAACCCACCCCCCAGTTCAGGCTCTAAGCCTGAGCGTGAGGAAGCAGGTTGAGTAGATTTTGGCGTCCCGTCGGGGACGCCAGCATTTTTTAAATCAGTCATCACGCATTCCAGCGCTGAACCACTAGGCGAATGGAGCCATCTTCATTATTGACTTGCTCGGCGACCTGGAAGCCTTGCTGAGCAGTGGTATTAATCACAGTGTGGTACGCATAGCGCTGAGTCACTTGCTCTAAGAAGCGATCAACGGACCAAGCCTGCTGCCAAAAGTCCATGTCAGCAACAAGCTCATACGCTTCGTCTGTTTTGCTGAAGCCAATGTCATAGCCGTTGTCTTGTTCAATCACCAACTCAGCAGATTGGGTTTTGCCTTTGTAGCCTCTAATGGGCTGAGGGCCAGCTTTCCAGTCTAAACCGAGATCGTTTAAAGCTGCCTGCAATGAAGGCAGGTTACGAATTTGAGTTTTGATTTGGCTGAAATGAGACATAGTGACTTAATTTTTGTGAGTGATATGAACAATTAGGAGAGGAAACTTGAGCCTAAAACCCAGGATTTACCATTGGCTATGGCCAACTTGATTGACAGCAGTCTGCTGCAAGGTATCTGGTTGAGTAAAAAATTCTGAGGTGGGTTGATGGCTCACCACTTTGCCAAGTTGGGCTTCAATAGCGGCAGTCACTTCTGCACAGGACGCGCCTACGATGCCGGTCACCATTTCTTGCACCCGACCATCTGGGTAAATGACAAACTCAAGGGTTTCCATGCTTTATAAACCACCGAAGACTAGAGGAGCTGGGCAAGATCCAATGCACTCCAGCATCGAACCTATATAAGTTGTCTTAATGAACCGTTATCAATTTAGGACAAATTATAACAAAAGTTCTTGATCGAGAGAGTAACGACTTGAAATTAGTTTCTAAGAAGACTCAAAAGGCGTCAAGTCTTGATATGTAAAATTTTGTAGAGGCATCAAGAGGCCTGCAGCCTAAAGGATTAACGCTAGTTTCGAAGAACTAACATCCAACCTTTTTTCTATTCCAGCCCTGGACTAAGCCCTTCTTTAAATCTTGGTAAAAGGCATATTAGTAAAGACTTAACCGCAATATTGGGCAAGGGATACCGCCGCTCCGTTAAGACGGTAACGTAGTTGTGCGAAGAAAGTCATTCATTTATCCATTCTCTTAATAAGAAAGATAAAGAAACGTATCTCTCTTTACAAAACAGACACAAAAAGACTAGGCCAACCTGCCTCCCCATCTGAACAGATGAGAGCTAAAACGCTTTCTGCCAACCCAGGGTTAACACCCAATCTGTTTCTAACTGGGGACCATCCAGGGACTGATAAACCGGCAGGGCAAACTCTACGGCTAACCGATGGCCTGCCAAGACTCCCTGATTAACGAGAAAGTTGAGTCCCAAGCCCACATCCAAACGAGTTCCCCCTCGGAGATTGGGGTTGGCGGTCGGGATAATCGCCGGATTCAGGCGAGGATCGGCACCTGTAATATTGCCCCAGGTCGCCCCTTTCAACCGTATCGAGGTACTCAACCAGTTATTCCAACGGCGGGCTCCCCATCCTGTTAGATTGAAGCGATTACCGAGCCGATAACTATTACCATTTGTTCCTAGACGAAGGGTGCCTAAGGCCTGTCCGCCCCAGGACCAATGATCGGATTGGCCTAAATAGGTGATCCCAGGGTGTAAATCAAAGGTGCCTGATCCCAACTGCATGGGATAGGGAAGGACTTGATTTGGACCTGCAGGGGTATCGTCTCTGCTGTTAGTCGATCCAGTTGGGAAGCTGATCCCCGCGTTGAAGTGAATCCGCTGCCGATCTTGGTCGAGAATTTTGTACAGCCCCATCAACTGAATATCCCCAAAACCATCGGACTGAGTGGTAAACCGTGTCCCCATACGGGTGACATGTTCCATACTTTTGAAGATATAGGGAGCCATCACACTCAGAGTGAGTTCATCAGTAGGGGCATACATGGCTCCTAACATGTGCATGTCCGTCGTCATTTCGGTGGGGGTGACTGGAAACTGTTGCAGTACTTGAGCAGGCGTCAAATCAGTTGTGCCACCTCGATTGCCCGCCATCTCCATCCGCATAAAGCGGTAGGAAAACATCACTTCGCCTGCTCCATGGGTATGATCGCCCATGACACCAATCGGTGCATGGCCGTCGGGACGCCCTGAACGCCACAGGTTATCTGAGGATTCTGCCGGTTCCGACTGATCATCCTTCTCAGCAGACGGTTCTTCCTCAGATGAGTCACTCTCTAGACGATCGGCAATATGTAGGGGGGCATCTCCTGAGGCAATAACGCCCCAATCTTGAGGATGATCAACCGATTTTGGTTGTAGTTCAGCCATGGTCTGGAGACTCGATTTAAACCCCGTTTGTGGATCATCAGAAGCCTCGTTTTGGAGATCAGATTCTAAAACAACAGGTTGCGCTTCAGAACCCTTGCGAGAAAACAGCTCTGAAACTTCTAGCAGTTGGGGCTGCTGTACTTTGAAATCTTCAGCCATGCAGGGTTCTATTCCTAGGAGAATAGTGAGGATCATGGCACTAGAAGACTGTAATGCCTGGGGAGAACACCAAAGGAGGTTAACTTTCAAAACAAATCCTATTTTTTCGCAGATAAAGATAACTCGGTATTCTCGTCAAATCCCTTTATGGCGTCAAAAGACCAGCCGTCTTAGTTCGACTGCGAGTCAAAGAGGGAAGTCACGCCTAAAAACTCAGCATCAGGGGTGAGCTGAGTCGGCAGCGAAGATGTCCCCGTCAACCCTACGACTTGATTACTTCAACTGCTTGGCATAAAGACTGGCATAGCGAGACAGACCATTCGCCATCAGCTGTTGATGGGTGCCAGATTCGACAATTTGGCCGTTTTCCACGACAAAAATTCGATCCGAGTTCAGAACGGTTGTCAGACGATGAGCAATCAGGATAACGGTGCACTGACCCGAGGCAGGCCCGCCCATCAGATTCTCCAAGGCGGCCTGAACCAATGCTTCCGATTCTGTGTCCAAGGCAGATGTGGCCTCATCCAATACCAAAATACGGGGATTACGAAAGACGGCTCGGGCGATCGCAATTCGCTGACGCTGTCCCCCTGAGAGGGTGGTACCTTGTTCTCCTAAATAGGTATGAAAACCTTGAGGAAGCTGCTGAATAAATTCGCTAGCATTAGCAATATCAGCGGCTTTCTGGACCTGGGATAACTCAAAGTCAGCCTGACCATAGGCAATATTCTGGCTGATCGTACCTGAGAATAAATAGGTGTGCTGTGGCACGATACCAATCTGCTGATACCAACTCTGGCGAGAGACGGATTGTAGATCAATCCCATCGACCAAAATTTGGCCTGCTGTCGGCTGATACAGGCGCAACAACAGATGAGCCAAGGTGGATTTGCCTGCACCGGATGGGCCAATTAGAGCGATGGTCTCTCCGGGTTGCACCTGAAAACTCAGGTTCTTTAACACCGGTTGCTGAGGGTGATAGGCAAAAGAAACATGCCGGAATTCCACCGCCCCTTTGATGTAGGGCAATGGTTTGGCATTCTGAGGCTCAGGGTGACGAGGTAACTCAAGGAGAGCCTGAATGCGATCAATAGAGGCTTGTCCCTGTTTGAATTTGTTGTAGTTTTCGGTAATCAGATTAATCGGATCGATAAGTAAGACTGCGGCAGCCACAAAGCTAATAAATTGACTGGGGGTCAACTGTCCCAAACTGATTTGCCAGCCACCTAAGAGAAAGAGTAGCGAGACTGCGATCGCTTCAATAATGCCAACAATCGGATACTGAATCGCTTTAATCCGCTCGACGGCAAACGTAGCCTGACGGCTTTGTCGAGCCACCTGCATAAACCGCTCCATCTCATAGTCTTCAGCACCATAGGCTTTGACCACTGCCATACCCCTGAGGGTCTCCGTCAGGAGGCTAGCCAAGCTGGCCACTTGGGTCTGACTTCTGCGAGCAAAGGCTAACAGGCGTTCACCAAACCAACCAATCACCCAGCCCACCAATGGCGCTAAGACCAAAGCAGCAACGGTCAAGGTCCAGTTGAGGTAAATCATATAGGCCAGAACCGCCACTAGCTGTAGGGCACAGGGCACAGATTGATGAAACAACTGGTTGAGAATCTCACCAATGCGATCAATATCTTCCGTCATTCGATAGACTAAATCGCCTGTAGCAGCTTGCTGAAAATAGGGCAGTTCTTGCTGCTGAAGCTGGGTATAGACACGGCGACGAAGATTCAAGGTGATATCAAAGGCGACTTGAGCCATCAACACATCTTGGCCATATTCAAACCCACCTCGAATCACAAAGAACAGGCCAACGACACCCGGTAAATAAAGGAGGGCCTCGAGGTTTTGGTCCCCCACATACTGGGCGGCCTGACCAATCAGGACGGCAATCATCGGCATGGACAGCACGTAGACCACCGTACAGATCAATGCGAAGGTCAATGATCGTCGATACACCCGGATATGGGGGAAAAGTGCTAAATAGGAGAGACGAGAGTTCAATAGCAATTCAGTCCATCACGGCAGCTTTCGGCATCCGCCCAGTAGGATAGAGAAATAGCCCGCTGGGCCAAGCACAGCTTATACGATCAAACCTGGCGCCCCCCTGTACGACGAATTGGTACTCACCGAGCCATCAACCTGACGATTGAGATTTGCCCATGACATCTCCTAAACCTTCTCCGTCAAAGACCTTTCTAGGGAATGTGACGCAGGTGGTTCGTACCATTCAAGCAAAAGCAGATCTGTCAAAGCTTACCCTGAAGCGGAATGCTCGGGTGCCAGAGCTAAAAATTAATTCCGGTGAAGGGGAACCCCAAAGCTATCCCCTGATTAGCGATCGCTATATTATTGGCCGCAGTGCCCGCACCTGTGACATTGTGATTCGTAATCCCATCGTCAGCCAGGTACATGCCTCGATTCAGCGGGATGGCAAACACCGCACCTTTTTGATTCGGGATGAACAATCCACCAACGGCATCTTTCGCCGCAAACGCCGGGTGGACTCCCATGCCTTGCGCCATAAAGATGTCCTCACCCTCGGACCCGCCGCTTTAGAAGCTGCGGTCAGTGTCGAATATATCGATCCACCACCCTGGTACGTGCGAGGGATGCGCTATCTCCTCTATGGCACTGCAGGCGTCGTGGGTTTAACTCTCCTCGTCGTCGCTGCAGAATGGCAAAAATTCACTGTTCGCCCCTTACCCACCACCAACCAAGGGCCGATCGTGGTCCTGTCTCGGGACCAAACGCCATTAGCACGACGCCGAGATACGGTTCATGGCGAGTTGAAAAGTCTGGATGATTTTTCTCCCCATATTGTGAATGCCCTACTAGCCTCTGAGGACAGTCGATTCTATTGGCATATGGGCGTCGATCCCATTGGTATTGTCCGGGCGGTGGTTACAAACGTCGCTGGAGGTAGCCTAAGAGAAGGGGCCAGTACGATTACCCAACAGCTGGCCCGTAGCGTTTTTCGTAGCTATGTCGGCAGTGAAGATACCCTGGATCGGAAATTCCGAGAAGCTGTCGTCGCCTTAAAGTTAGAGACCTACTACAGCAAAGACTTTTTGTTGTTGACCTATCTAAATAAGGTCTATTTAGGCATCTATGCCAATGGGTTCGAAGACGCAGCTCGCTTTTACTTTGATAAGTCTGCCAAAGACTTAAGCATTGCCGAATCTGCCACCCTCGTAGGCATTTTACCTGCCCCTAACGCCTTTAACCCTGTCCAGGATTACAATGCGGCCCTAGAATTCCGCAATCGAGTCATTACCCGTATGGCTCAGCAAGGTCGAATTAGCCAGGAAGACGCCAATCGCGCCCGTCGCTCTCGCATCGAAATTAGCCCCAAAGCTCGGGAAGAACTGCAAAGTGTAAAGGCCCCTTACTATTACAGCTATGTCTTTGATGAGTTAGAGGAATTGTTAGGGGCCAGTCTGGCCCAAGAAGGCAATTTTATTGTCACGACTAATTTAGATCTGGCGGTTCAAAACACGGCAGAACAAACCCTGGCCAATGCCGTCGCCACCTCTGGCTCAACCTTTGGCTACTCCCAAGGGGCATTACTCACCGTGGATTATGAAGCGGGAGAAATTATTGCATTAGTGGGCGGCACCGACTTTAGTAAAAGTCAGTTTAACCGGGTCACCCAAGCCCAGCGGCAGCCAGGGTCAACTTTTAAGCTATTTGGCTATACGGCAGCCGTGGATGCCAACATCTCCCCCAATAAAACCTATTCCTGCTCTCCGTTGGCGTGGCAAGGACAGACCTTTACTGGCTGCCAGAATGGCGGCAGCGGCAATATTGATATGTTTCGGGGATTTGCCCTGTCCGAGAACGTAGTAGCTTTGCGCGTAGCCCAAGATGTGGGTATTTCCCGAGTGATCCAAACCGCTCGCCAATTAGGAATTACCTCTCCCTTGCAGGCAGTTCCAGCCCTAGTATTGGGACAAAGTGAAGTAACGCCCCTGGAACTCACCCGGGCGTTCGCCATTGTGGCCAATCGCGGTCGTCGCCATACTCCTCGTGCAATTCGTCAGGTGCTCGATGCCGGAGACTGCAAAGATTCCCGTTCTATTTCTACCTGCCGAGTCATTTATGACGGCACCCAAAATGCCAGCACTCAAGTGATCGATCCTGGGGTTGCTGTGGTGATGCAAGACATGATGCGCCAAGTGGTCCAATCCGGTACAGGGCGAGGCGCTGCGGTTGCCTCTGGGGCTGCAGGGAAAACAGGCACCACGAATTTGGGCCGAGATTTATGGTTTGTCGGTTATGTGCCTCGCCGCAATTTATTGACGGGAATTTGGCTCGGCAATGATGACAATAGCCCTACTTCAGGGAGTAGTGCCCAAGCGGCGGCCGTATGGGGCGATTATATGCGGCAAATCGTCAATCAATGACAGGGAGTAAAGCTGAAAGTTATATTAAGATATGTTATCTATTCTTACAAAAAATCTTAAGATTAAGCCGTAATAACCCTTGCCACGCTTTTGGAAGATCCTGCACTTAAATCAGAGCAAACCTTAAATCCTGACCTCAATGTTCAAAAAGCATTACTGGTCGCCCTCAGCTGGTTCCTAGTGATCGCAGTCATCATCGGTGCTGTCTATCAGCTCCGCTTATCTGATCCCTATGTGCGAGATGTCTTGCATCAAGAAGGAGACGTGTCTCAAGGGAATGCTATTTTCCAACTCAATTGCTCTGGCTGTCACGGCACTTCAGGGGACGGAAAAGTTGGCCCCAGCCTGCATCGAGTCGCCGCCCATCGGTCGCAGGTCGGTTTAATTTATCAAATTACGAGCGGTAAAACGCCGCCAATGCCTAAGTTTCAAGCTAGTCCCCAAGAAATGGCTGATTTATTGGAATATTTAAAAACCCTCTAATCTGCTTCCTGGCGGGCTTGCAAAATAGCCTGACGAAATCCCAACACAATCACGATATTAGAGAGGGTCAAAAAGACTTCGGCTGAGCCATGCAGCCAGTCGACATTGGCTAAGGATACCCCATAGGTCTTGAGGGCATAAATACCTGCCGGGATGGTGACGGCAATAAATAGCAAGGTTAGGTAAAACCCAATCAACGCTAACCGAGGAGCTTGACCGGAGCGAGTCAAAAACCACAGAAACCCCAGATAAGGAATCAGAGAAATCGCAAATAGTGCGTCTTTAGTAGCCATAATTCAACAGGTTAAGCATCGGGGTTGGGTTGACGTTGGGACCAGAGCAGGGCAGCTACACCACAGAGAGTGACATTGCCGAGAACGGTCATAGACGCTTGCAGGGTCACAAGCCATTCCAGCTCAACGGGATTATCGAAAAAATGCCAAGTGCAGGCACACATGGCCCCCACTAAGGCGGGTAACATGGCCAGGGAAAACCACCGCCAGGTCGGGTTTTGACTGACTTCGCTATAGGTCCAGATCAGCCAAATGGCCATAATCCACTCGATCACGCTGGAAACGTGAATAATCCAGGTGGGAATTGAGAGGGCGTGCATAACCAATACATGAATAAGGGGCGGTCTAGGATAATCTTACAAAAGATTGGATTGGGAGAGGTCTGAAACCGATGCGGGCAATTTTAAGTGGCTACTATGGTTTCGGCAATGGCGGTGATGAGGCCTTGCTTGCGACCCTGCTGCAAATGCTGCCGAAGGAGGTGTCGCCCCTGGTTTTGTCTTCGAATCCCAAACAGACCGCGCGACAGTATCAGGTGGAGACTTGCGATCGCAACCATTCGATCCGCGTATTTCAGGCCATCCAACAGTCGCAAGCCTTTATTTGGGGTGGCGGTAGCCTCATCCAAGATGCCACCAGTGCCCTTAGTCCGGTCTACTACATTGGCCTAATGGGATTGGCCCAGGGATTAGGCTTAAAAACCATTGCCTGGGCGCAGGGGATTGGCCCTCTCAAACGCAAAAGCACTCAAATTCTGGCTCGACGAGCATTTCGCAACTGTTCTGCGGTGAGCGTGCGCGATCAGGCGTCTGCTAAATATATCGAAGATTGGGGGATTCCTTACCAAATCGCCCCTGATCCAGTTTGGAATTTAGCGGCAAAGCCCGTGGGATGGGTGGATAAACTGCCATCGCCAAAGGTGGCATTGGTGTTAAGGTCGCACCCCCAACTCACTCCCCCTCGTTTGCAAAACCTAACTATAGCCCTGGTAAAGTTCCAGGCCCAAACCCAAGCCCATATTTTGATTATTCCGTTTCAAGCCACTCAGGATTTGGAGATTGCCCAATCTATTCACGACCAAATCCCTGACCATAGTTCACTCATTCGTCTGACCAACCCCAGCGACCTGAAAGGGGTGTTCCAAACCGTCGATATGACCATTGCTATGCGGTTGCATGGGCTAATTATGGCTGCAGCTGAAGGCAACCGTTGTTTTGCTTTGAGCTATGACCCCAAGGTTCGCCAGTTTATGCAGGCTCAACAGTGTCCTGGCTGGGATTTAGTTCAAATCCCTGATGACCCAGAGGTGATTTGCCAAAGCTGGCTGGAGCATTTTCAAAAAGGAACGGCCTTGCCGAGGGACGAAATAGCCAATCGCACTCAACAGGCCCTTAGCCACCAACAGGTTTTGCACGAGACCCTACTCTCATGACAAAAATCACTATCCTGACGATCGGCTCCCGAGGAGATATTCAACCTTTTTGTGCCTTAGCCCTAGGTCTGATGGCCAAAGGTTATTCGGTGACGTTAGCGGCTAGCTTTAACTTTGCAGATTTTGTTCAAGAGCTGGGCATCCCCTTTGCCCCCATTGCAGGTGACTTTCGACAGCTTCTATCCACACCCGATGGGCTGGCCTTGCTCCAGGGCAATACGAATGTCACTTTAATAGATGATCAATTGCGATGGCAGCAATATCACGATGCCTGGAATGCCTGTCAGGGAAGTGACTTACTCATTTTTGCCCCCTTAGCGGCTTGGGGATATCACTTGGCTGAAGCGCTCAATATTCCAGCGATTCTGGTCACGCCAATTCCTGTTACCGCCACCCGTTCTTATCCGTTTCTCAAATTTGCAGATTCTTCCCAAGGGAAATTAGCCAGTTATTTCAACGTCTTTACATTTCGATTGGTAGAGTTTCTCTCTTGGCAAAAAAGCCGATTGCTGATGAATCAGTTTAGACAAGAGGTACTGCAGTTGCCTCCTATCTCACGGATGGGAACACGCTATCGTCGCTCCCACCCACCCCACCTATCACCACTCCCTGTTCTCAACTGTTACAGCCAGGCAGTCTTGCCACCACCCTCGGATTGGCCATCCCATGTGCATCAGGGCAGTTATTTATTTCTGGATAATTCAACTCCCTACACGCCCTCTCCTGAGCTACAAGCATTTCTCCAAGCTGACCCCAAACCTTTCTACATTGGCTTTGGTAGCATGATGGCCTGCAATCCTGAAATAATTGTTGACACCATTGTTACGACTCTCCGAAGAACTGGACAGCGCGCTATTTTCTGTACGGGTTGGGGTGGATTTACAACTTCGGAAGTACCGGATTTCCTTTATGTAACCCAGGAGGTACCTCATGATTGGCTTCTACCCCAGGTGACTGCTGCCATCCACCATGGTGGCTCGGGGACCACTGCCGCCACACTGAGGGCTGGAACGCCTTCTATTGTGGTGCCATTTTTTGCCGATCAGCCTGCCTGGGGTAAGCGGCTAGAACAGTTAGGGGTTGGAACTGCACCGCTTCCTTTTGCTGAGTTAACAGCTGAAACTTTGGCAGACAGAATTCAGACTATCCTTGACACTCCATCCATGCAGCACAAAGCCCAAGACCTCAGCCGACAAATTCAAAGTGAAGATGGAGTGGCTATGGCAATTGAAGTGATTGAACATTATCTTCAATGAACTAAGTCATTTGAATGCCAGTCAAATCCCCAAACTTCTTCGGCCTTCTATCGTTTGTTTCCTGTTAATTCGCCAATAACATAGATGGGTAACGATAAAACTCACGATGACTTCTAATGCAGCATTTCAGGTAGCTAAGCAACGGATTGCAGAGGCAAAGAGGATAGCAGCACCTACCCTTGATCTTTGTAGTTTAAAACTAACAGAAGTCCCCAAAGAAATTGGGCAACTTACCAATCTGATAGCACTTTCCTTATCCGGCAACCAACTAACAGAAGTCCCCAAAGAAATTGGGAAACTTACCAATCTGATAGCACTTTCCTTATCCGGCAACCAACTAACAGAAGTCCCCAAAGAAATTGGGAAACTTGCCAATTTAACCCAACTTCGTCTCCACCAAAATCGACTAACGGAAGTTCCTGAAGAAATTGGGCAACTTGCTAGCTTGACAGAGCTTAGCCTCTTTCAAAATCAACTAACAGAAGTTCCTAAAGAAATAGGACAACTCATCAACCTGACGGAACTTTACCTCTCCCAAAATCAGCTGATGAAGATACCCAAAGACCTTGAACGACTCATCAGTCTAACAAAACTTTACCTCTCCCAAAATCAACTAACAGAAGCCCCGAAAGAACTTGGGAAACTCATCAATCTAATGGAGCTTTACCTCTCCCAGAATCAACTAACAGAAGTACCCAAGGAATTCGGACAACTCACCAGCCTAATAAAGCTGAACCTCTCCCAAAATAGACTGACAGGGGTTCCACAAGAACTTGGAGAACTCAAAAGCCTGACGGAACTCCATCTCTCCCAAAACAAACTCATGGAGGTACCAAAAGAACTTGGAAAACTTACCAACTTAACCTGGCTTCACATCGACCAAAATCAACTAACAGAGATTCCTGAAGAAATCGGACAACTTACCAAGCTAACAGAACTTTCCCTCTCCCATAATCAATTAAAAGAAGTACCTAAAGAACTCGGACAACTTGCTAGGCTTACTCGTTTTTCCCTCAGCCAAAATCAACTAATAGAGATACCAAAAGAAATCGGGAAAATCGCCAAATTAATCTGGCTTCGCATCGACCAAAATCAGCTAACAGAGGTTCCCAGAGAACTTAGTCAACTCGTCAATTTAACTCGACTCCACCTCCACCAAAATCAACTAACGAAAATTCCTAAAGAGCTTGGGAAAGTTACCAAGCTAACAGAACTTTCTCTCTCCCAGAACCAACTAATAGAAGTACCTAAAGAACTTGGGCAACTCATCAATCTAGTGGAGCTTCGCCTCAACCAAAATCAATTGACTAAGGTTCCCAAAGAACTTGGAAAACTCACCAATCTGACTCGACTCCACCTCTCCTATAATAAGCTGATAGAAGTCCCCAAAGAACTTGGAAAACTCGCTAGCCTGAGGGAGCTTGACCTCGACCAAAATCAATTGACTAAGGTTCCCAAAGAACTTGGAAAACTTGCCAAGCTGGTGATACTTGACCTCAGCAATAACTCACTCAACCCTGAGCTGTCAGCAGCGTATGAGCAAGGACTAGAAACCTTTTTTGCCTATTTACAGGCGCAGGATGAGAACCAAATTATCTTGAATGAAGCCAAGCTCATCTTGATTGGTGAAGGGGAAGTCGGTAAGACTAGCTTATTGGGCGCACTTCGGGGTGATCCGTGGGTCGAAAATCGAGAAACGACGCATGGTGTCGAAGTCGATATCAAGTCCCTAGCTGTTCAAGATACTAATAGCGGCACCGACATCACCTTTAATGGCTGGGATTTTGGGGGCCAAAATATCTATCGCCATACCCACCAACTTTTCTTTACTGCCCCAGCAATTTATCTTGCCGTTTGGAATCCTCGCCGCGGCCCAGAGCAATGCCGGGTCGATGAGTGGATCAAAATGGTCAAACATCGTGCCTATGATGATGCTCGGCCTGATGTAAAGCCCTATATTTTTGTTGTAGCAACCCATGGTGGCCCCAACGAGCGGCTTGATCATATAGACGAACAAGCCCTCCGAGATGAATTTGGGGATTTAACTGTCAGATTTCACCATGTGGATAGCAAAACTAAGTTTCAGCTTGATGACCTTAAACAGTCCATTACCAAGACTGCTGCCCAAATCCCGCAAATTGGACGGGCTGTACCTGCGAGTTGGCAGCAAGTGCTAGAGGCGATTCGTGAGCGCAGCCAAACCGAACCCTGGATTACTTACGAACAGTTTCAAATTCTCTGCACCGAACAGCAGGTGGATTTAGCCTTAGCCAAAACCTACGCAGCCATCCTCAACGAATTAGGGCATCTGATTCACTACAACACAGATCCGACCCTCAAAGATACCGTTATCCTCAAGCCCGAATGGCTAAGTAAAGCCATCAGCTTTGTTTTAGAAGATCCTCAAGTCAAAGCTCAGAATGGCCTGGTCCGCCATAGCCGTCTCAGCCATTTATGGAATGACCCAGCTAGAGGCGATGATCGCTATCCTCTCGAACTGCATCCCGTCTTTTGCAAGCTGATGGAACGATTTGATCTGTCCTATCAAGTCGAACTGCCCGATGTCGATGCCCAAACCACCAGCTTAATTGCCCAACTGGTCCCCAGCAAACGACCTGAGAACTGGGAACAAGCTTGGATACTACAACCCGGTGATACAGAACGAACCCAAGTCTGTCGTCTGCTCGATAAAGAAACGGGACGCACCGTAGAAGCTGAAGGATTAATGTATCGGCTAATTGTCCGCTTACATCGCTATTCCCTGGGCCGTCAAAATTACTACGATAGCCGTCACTGGAAAAATGGCCTGATTCTAGACGATGGTTTTAACGGTCGCGCCTTTATTGAAGAAATTGGAGGTGACCTCTATGTCACCGTCCGCGCCGCCTACCCCACAGGCTTCCTCGGGCATCTCTGTGCCGAAATTATATGGCTCGTCAAATCCTTCTGGAAAGGCATTGACCCTCGCCTCTATATTCCCTGCCCTACCGAAAACTGTAAAGGCTTGCTAGAGCGGGAGGAAATCCTAGAGTTCAAGAACCAGGGCATGCCCAAGGTGCGCTGTGCCGTCTGCAAAACCTTCCACCCCATTGATGGTTTAATGGCCACCACTGTTGCCAAACCGGAATGGCAAGACGCTGTATCGGAACTAAAGCAAGGACAGCAACAGATCCTCACCGCCTTCAATACCAACTTTGATGCCCTTAGCGTTCAGCTCAAGATCCTAATGAGCCAAGCTGACGAGCAATTCCAAGCCCTCCTCACCACTCTGACTGATCCAGCTAAAGACGGTCCTCGCCTCTTTAGCTTTGAACCCGTCGATCCAGGCTTTTGGGATAAACCCAACTGGATAGCGCAAAAATTCCGGCTCACCCTCTGGTGCGAACATAGTCGGTTGCCCTTACCAGTAATCAGTGGTGAAGCCAAGACAGGTGTTTACGAACTAGAAATCACTCACGATTGGCTGAAACGAGCCTCTCCCTTTCTCCGAATTCTGTCGGTTACCCTCAAACTAGCCTTACCCATCGCCATTCCCGGCACCAAGCTTGCCACCGATGACGACGAGTACAAGGCCATCACCGAACAGCTAGAATTTGGCATCAAATCATCCACCTCGTTAATTTCAGGCAGCGAAAAAGTGGGCGATTGGTTAGTGGCAGGGGACGCCACCGAATTAAACCAGGCCAGTACAGCAACCCAAAACGTAATTCGTGCCCAAGGCTCAGTTCTACGAGAGCTTCATGCATTACTCAGGGAGAAAGATCCAGCCAGTAGCTTTGGTGGCCTCGAACGAGTCCAAAATAGGGTTTGCTGAAAAAGTAAATTGAGCTAATTCCTGGCATCAAATCGTACAATCAACCCAGTTGTGACGGCCAGGGCCATATTCCTTCACTGGCCCTAGAAAAGCCCCAAGGCAGCCCTGGCAGCTCCATAACGCTTTCCAACACCAGCAATCCCACCCAAAAATGAATGATAAAAGGTGGCGGAGCCACCGCTCTAGATTCATCACCAAGAACGTGATAGCAATCGCACTAGCAGCCGTATCCGCTAACTTCGCCATCACTCGATTCAAGCCAAATCTTCGCTTGGCCTGCCCAAACTTGCCCTCAATTTGGACTCTCACCTTTTCGTCCTCCCGTGCTTGTTGCTTGAGTTGGCCCTGCACCTGGGGTCTTGTTGAGGTCTTCCTAACGGTGGTCCACTCAATCGGATACCTCGAGCTTTACACCATCGTCGATTAGCTCGGGTTCGATAGATTTGGTCGGCATGGACTGAGAGAGGATAATGGCCAAAGCGACGATGAAAAGCTTCCACTTGATATTGAAGATGCTGGGATTCATTGAACGCATCCCAGCTTAAACGTTCCAGAAACACACATCCGTTGACACAACTGAGGGATAGCTTGGCCCCAAACTCAACAGGTACTCCAGCTTTGCCTCGGACCATCGGTCGGACATGAGGCTGAGTGAGGCTGACAATACGGTCATCTACTCGACGCACGTGCTGTTGATACATCCACTCTTGCTGTCGAAAGACTTCATGAATCACCAGCAACAGACGGTACTGTCGCCGGGACAGTCGGGACAGAGACGCTCCTAAAGCTATCAATCCATCAATGTGGGCTAGATTCCGACGCACATAGCCCAACTGCTGACGAATCCCTTTACGAATCAGCTTGCGACTCGGTTGACGTTTCTTGGCAATGGCCAGATAAGCTTTGCGGGCCTTTTGGCGGTAGGTGCGAGGTTTGCCCTTGAGAGACAGCATGACTTGAGCATATAAAGCATCAAGGATGGCTTCACTCGCTTTGCGGGCATCATTGAGCAGATCTAAGTCTGTCGGATAGCGAATATCGGCTGGCGCACAGGTCGCGTCTATCAACAATTGGCCCTGGTTGGGAGGGGCAGGAGGCTCATCTTCGTCATCTTCAGGAGAAGGAGATGACTCAGGGGACATCACAACAGGAGAACCCTCAGATGCGAGCACTGATTCCACGACTGCGTCGTTGACTTGAGTCAGCAGCTCTAGATTCAACCGTTGGCGAAAGTGAACCAGCATGGAGGCATCAAACGGAGCACTCTCTCGATATTCACTAAACCCAGAAAGTACTGCAAGTAGGGGTTCTCTCGAATCTGTTCTACGGTCTCTGCGTCGGATACACCCAATTTCTCTTTGATGATTAAGGTCCCTAAGGCCACACGAAAGGGTTTGGCAGGTGCCCCATGGTCTGACTGAATTGGTCTGCATATTCTGATTCAAAGCTTTCCCAGGGAATCAGCTCGGCGAGTTTGACCCAGCGATTCTCTTCTGATAGTTTGCCTCCGAAGGGCAAGTAGAAGTTCTTAAAGGACAGTTGACCGGGGGATGGGCGACGATACATTGGGGTGCATGTGCAAAGGTTTTGAGTATTTTGAACGATTTTCCTTGCACTTCTCAAGGGCGCTCAACACTTGGATACACTGCAAATATTCAACCTTAGACTTTCGAAGCAAGCCCAAAATAAACGCAGAGAATTCCTATGGGTACATCCCAATTACGTCAGTGAATATTAGTACCTCTGAATCTCAATTCGGCACAAACAACTCATTAGGTTCTCTTTACGGATCATTGGCATATCCCTCTGGAATACTTACCAATTGTCGAACCTCTATTGGCTTACCTGGAAAAGCAACAGGACACACGATTCCGTCACTCACGACATTCTGAGTCGAATAATCACCATCCCATAAGTCTCTAAACATTGTCATTTCCCTTCCAGCCACATCAATGACCCAATACTCCGCAATACCTGCTTCCGCATAGAGCTTTCGTTTAGTGTTCAAATCGTAAGCCAGAGTAGAATCTGCAACCTCCACTAACCAATAAATATCTTCTGGATAGGGATGATGCTGTAGATAACGAGTATCCGGTCGACGCACAATCGCAATATCTGGCTCAGGTTCAGACTTAGCCAGGGTAATAGGATGGCCCTCAAAAACGACTGCTTGCTTTTGAAGTATTTGTCTCAGGTAACCAGCATCGCGATCAGTAAAAAATCGATGAAGCTCCCGCTCTGGCGTGATATCCCAAATTTCTCCATTGATCAGTTCACAGCGCCGATGGTCAAGAATACCCAACTTTCGCATGCGCTGATAGTCTGCAACTGACCATTGGGTGGGTGTCCGCACAACTGAACTCTCCCTTACAGGCCGAAGGTGTATCCATATCCTAACTTCACCTGACAGCCGACTCAGAGATCTATCAACATACGAGATAGTGAACAACCCCAGCCATTTTTATTCACTCTGCAAGATATTGATGCAGCAACTCATTACGATTTTTCTGCCGGGCAGGTTCCAAGCAAGGAACGATCTGCCATTGAGTATCTAAACGTTCTAGCGATGCCACCAATAGCATCGTCACACCCTGCCATTGAGCATTAGACAAAGAACACTGCAACAACACCTCTTGGTTGGCATCATTCAAAATTCGCCAAAACGCATTTTCAGTCTGACTAAAATCTTGCTTCTGGGTTTCCCCACAATCAATCGAAACCACAAACAACAGCTTGGCGATATCTGTTGGTAACATCAGCAGATAAACTAACAACTCCTCATCATCCCCTTCCCCCTCACCCGTCAAGTTGTCAGCGAGCAACTTAATCGCGCCAGACGGATGGCGAGGACGCCCCGCGTAAATCATGCCCTCATTTCCATCCATTAACGTTCCATCCACTCCCAGGGCCAAAACCGTCAGATCCAAATCCAGTGATGATTCTTCCTGGGCATCCCAACCCAAACCACAACGGAGTTGAGAAATATGAGGTGGTAAAGCTCGCGGGCCAGAAGCGGGAGTCATGCCATAGTGTTGCGTTAACGTATCCTACACAATATCAAGATCAGGGCTCGTCCATGCTCAACCTTTAATAGACCGACATGCAGCATGAAAAAGCCCCCCAGCAAACCAGCAGACTCAATTCTTTACGGTTAATGTCCTTGCCCCTAAGACAGCAACTGAATGCCACTACTACAAAATTTAGTCACCAAAATTTCTAAATCTGGATCTGGGAGTGCCGTTTGTAGCTGGGTCGCCATCAACTCGGCTTTTGAGCGCGAATCCACTAACCCAAACACCGTTGGTCCTGACCCCGACATCATCGTTCCCAAGGCTCCAAAAGATTGGAATAAGTCGCGAATTTCCTGCACCTGAGGATGTTCAGGCAAGACCACTTTCTCCAAATCGTTATATAGATATTGAGGCACTTTTTGGGAGTCGCGATGGGAAATTGCGGCTAACAGTTCCACCGAATGTCCTTCACGTCGCCGCTTTTCTAACGCTTCTGGATCACGAGCATAGGACTCACTAAATTGTTGCCGATAGGTCTTATAGGCCCAAGGCGTGGCAACGGACA
Organism: Acaryochloris sp. CCMEE 5410; assembly: GCF_000238775.2. Lineage (NCBI taxonomy): Bacteria > Bacillati > Cyanobacteriota > Cyanophyceae > Acaryochloridales > Acaryochloridaceae > Acaryochloris > Acaryochloris sp. CCMEE 5410. Next base: position 1,631,662 of record NZ_AFEJ02000002.1, read on the forward strand.
AACTGCGATACTTGGCCAACACTGCATAGAGCTGATCCAAGTCAGGAAGGGGCGTCAATTCTTCCCCTCGCCCTAAAGCCAAGGCCGTTCCCCCCGACACACAAAAAGGAATATCAGACCCCAACTTGGCCGCATAGGTATGGAGTTCAGCTTGGGTTAATCCCAACCCCCACATCAGATCCAAGCCCACCAACACCGCTGCTGCATCTGCAGAACCTCCCGCCAGACCCGCACCAATGGGAATTTTTTTATCAATCGTAATGGCAACACCGCCTTTGCCGGGGAACTGCTCCTGCATCAGCCGCGCAGCCCGATGGGCCAAGTTCGACTCGTCGCAAGGCACTTGAGGGTGATTACAAAACAGCTGAATCCGGTCACCACTGAGAGGCTGTAACTCCACGATATCCGCCAGGTTAACGCTCTGCATCACCATCACCAATTCATGGAACCCATCCGGTCGATCGCCAATAATTTCCAACAATAGATTGATCTTGGCGGGAGCCTTCAGCGTATAAGCATGCATCATAAGTTAGAGGCCGGATGAACCAGTGCAATCAACACTCTACCTCGTCTATACCTGGCTTGGATGCACAGAATCACTTAAGGCAATCCACTGGGCCACACTCAGGTCTTCTGCACGAGCCTGGAGACTGATATTGAGGGTATTCAAACACTCTGATAACTGGTCTCGATCCACGAGTGACTTGAGGTTATTGCGCAACATCTTGCGGCGACTGCTAAATCCTACTTTTAGTAAGGTTGAAAGCCATTGCGGATTTTGGGCAGGTTGGGGATAGAGACGAGGGGTCAGTCGCACCACCGCCGACTCTACTTTAGGGGCAGGCTTAAAGGCAGAGGCGGGGACTGGACAAATCAATTCGCAGTCTGCGAGATATTGCGATCGCACCGACAATCCATTAAAGATCTTTGAACCCGGCTCAGCCACCAATCGATCCGCTACCTCTTTTTGGATCAGCAAGACCACCGTTTCATAAACAGGTTGAGCAGGGGCATCAATACGGCCCAGCAGCTTACTCAGAATCGGACTCGTAATGTTATAGGGAATATTGGCAACGACTTTATTCGGGAGCGGCTCTGCTAGTTCTGCCGCCACATCCAAGTTGAGAAAGTCAAGTTCTAGTAATGTGAAATTTTCCTGGTCATTAAAGGTGTGACGCAAGGATTTACATAGGTCTCGATCTAGCTCAACGGAAACCACGGACTGAGCTTGGGCCAGCAGTTCTCGGGTCAAGACCCCTCTGCCCGGACCGATTTCAAGAATGCGATCGCATCCTTGTATCTTGGCTGCAGCAATAATCTGCCGGAGCACAGCCTGGCTTTTTAGCCAATGCTGAGCAAAACGTTTACGGGGCCTGGGCATTGTAGATTTACCGAAATACCATCAATATTAGCCTGAGATCCAAGCTTTAGCTCCGTACATTCTTAAGCTTTTCATAATAATCGTCCCAAACCACCAAGGCATCCACTAACAAACACATTATTATTTAGGAAAAATGTATTTAACGATACATTCTTGTGATTCGGATCACTTATCCAGGTGATGCGAGTCCGTACTGTACTGACAAGTAGGTGATAGATTCTGTGTTTCTCCAACTCAACTGATTGAACCAAGGGTTGAGTCAAAAAGTATGTTGTTGTGTCCGTCTTTGACGAGAATGAGCACAACAACCGTATGGTATTGGTATACATCCTTTTTTAGCAATAAAAATGACAACTTTTCCCACTCACCTGAGAAACCGGACCTCGAACACCACATTATTTTTCATAAGGAATAACTGATATCACCACAGTTTTAAAATAATTGACTCTCGACTGCATAGACTGTATTCAACGTAGATATCAAACGAACAAAGAATACAGAAGTCAGAATAATTGTTTTCCTTATCAGCAAGCAGAAGAGTTTCTGTCTTGCCAAAAAGGTGCTGGATTTTTTTAAGATCTAAAAGACTCATTATCAGATCTTGCGAAAAATTGGCAACCAACCTATACCACTTAAGAATATTTCCAGTATCTAGATAGCTTTCTCCAATAGTCCTTGTGTTATGGAATCAAACCTAGATTCTGGGCATATATTTGCACCAATTTACTTAAAGGCCAGCACTGTAAGACGGAGACTCTGAACGGAGACAGCTCTGTCCTAACTGCCCAGTGAGTCAGGAGTTAAAGCTGAGCTATCATAAGCTATTCACTGCATTTTAATCCTCATAGCTTTGTCAATGCATCAACAGCAATGAAAAAAAATCAGATATAAAGAAAATATTTAGAAGAAAAATAATAACGCATCTAGATGTGTATCATCAATTTAGATACGCATACTGTAGGAATAAAATATATCTCCTATATACACTTCTAAAAACTAAAAAACTAAATATCCATAGATAGTGCAGTTGCAATAATCCACTATCTACACAATTCAAACCTGAATATAGTCCAAGAATACCAAGATTCAAAGCGATCAAAAAAATCTTAGTATTCCTGGACTTTTATATTTTATATTCACATCAATATAGATTTAAAATAAAGCTCTCATATATCACTTGCAGACAATATTTCAATATTAATTTTTTTTCACAAAAAAAGCTTGACTTGAAATAATTACTACTGTATTAATATAACAAGCGATGAAAAGTATCCAACGGGAGCAAAATTAAATACTTTTCCAAACTCTAAACAAACAGACTTTATTTTCAATCCAAAAACAAAGTCTGTTCAACGTAAACGATTAAATACCTTAGTGCAAGTGAGGTCATATCATGTCTGAATTATTTACTGACTTGTCTGATCAACAGCAAGAACTCGTTGCTGGTGGTTCAGTCACTCTACTCAACGTCAACGCGACCAACTTCTACTCAAATACTGAAATCCTTGGGGCTGCTGGAGCTGCTGGCTCTACTCCAGGTGGATCAGTTGCTGTTGGTGAAATTGCTGGTGCGAACCAAGAAATTTATACCAATGCTCTTGGTGTTCAATTTGGTAATGTTTCCTAGGTACAGACTAACTCTAGTTTAATCATTACCAACATTCCGTTGTATTGAGAACAACCAAGAGCTGGTCTTAATTGTGAACCTAGTACTCCACCACATAGAAGACGACAGGTTCCTAAAAGCTAAGATGCATTGACATCAAGCATTTTGCTTGCGGTGATTTTATCGAAATCACTGTGGCACAGTCCTAGGATATTCACAATTGTTTTGATCCCAGCTTTTGGTTAGTTCCAAGCATTATTCACATTCATTTTTTTGTGCAAGTGAGGTTACATCATGTCTGAATTATTTACTGAATTGTCTGATCAACAGCAAGAGCTTGTAGCTGGTGGTTCAGTCACTCTACTCAACGTCAACGCGACCAACTTCTACTCCAATACTGAGATCCTTGGGGCTGCTGGGGCTGCTGGCTCCACACCAGGTGGATCAGTTGCTGTTGGCGAAATTGCTGGTGCGAACCAAGAAATTGATACTAAAGCACTTAGTGTTCAATTCGGTAACGTTGCTTAGGCATCATTTTTTGCCCTAACAACATAGTTCTATTTTGTAAGACTACTGAAAGCAAGTGTATACAATACCGAACAAACTAACAATAATTCTTTTTTAGTTTGAAATTAAGCTTTTCAGCAGTACTTACATCTAATTCCATTAATCTCTTAAGTGCAAGTGAGGTCATATCATGTCTGAATTATTTACTGAATTATCTGATCAACAGCAAGAACTCGTTGCTGGTGGTTCAATCACATTGATCAACGCCAATCTAACCAGCTTTAAATCCAATACTGAAGTCCTTGGGGCTGCAGGTGGAGCTGCTTCTGGCCCTGGTGGATCTGCCGCAGTTGGTGAAATTGCTGGTGCCAACCAAGAACTTCATACCACTGCCATTAACTTTCAGTATGGCAACGTACTATAGTCATCCATTTGACTGAGTTTTAAGTTTCAAAACCACACGATTAGGGCTGTATAAATTGCATGAATTCTTTGAGTGAACAATGCTTGTCAAGTTCATTATGGAATCACAATTTCATTCAGCCCTATTCCAGTTTGTCCCAACGTTCCAATCACCCATTATGTCTGGTCAATCCTCTGAGTTATTTATAGAGCTATCTGAACATGAGCAAGAAGGTGTTGCAGGGGGCACAACAACACTATTCAACTTAAATCAGACGGAATTCTTCTCTCAGTTAAACCTATATCAAGCGAGTGGCGTAGCCACTGCTGGCCCCAGCGGTGCTAGCGCATCTGGGTCAATCACCCACATGAACCAAACCATAGACACTAAGGCATTCAACTTCGCCTTCGGCCAGATTGATTGATACAAAAAATCGGGAAGGCAGGTATCTCAATCATCCCAGTGCAAGTGAGGTTTTTGGATATATCCTGCTTTCCCTTAAGTGGCTAAAACATTGAGATTCCAGTGTTTTAGCTATTCAGAGAGCTTTTAGCTTCTCAAGGATTTAATTATAACAGGCATTAAAGATTAGCCCGTTTCTTGACCTAACCCCTTATCAATCTCCTTAATGCATAGCCCCATAAGATTCCATGAATACCCTCCAACCTGATCAACTTCACTTTGTTCAGGAAGATGAATTTTTACCCTCCATTAGCCCGTGGATTTCAATGGGGGGAATGGTTTTGGTGCTGGTATTCGGTGCCGCTGTTGCCATTTCCTCTACCCTCAAATTCAGCATTACTGTCAAAGCCCCTGCAGCCATTCGGCCTGCAGGTGGCCTGAGTATCGTCCAAAGTGGCATTGACGGCACCATTACTCATATCAACGTGGAGGAAAACCAGGTCGTCAAAAAAGGCGATCTGTTTGCACAGCTAGACGATTCAGGGTTGCAAACCCGCAAAAGCCAACTGCAAGGAGATATCCAATCTATTACTCTGCAGAGATATCAGATCAATGCTCAACTCAGAGCGTTAGACCATCAAATTATTGCTGAAACCCGGTTAGTCAGCCGTTCCATCGCCGCCGCAGAAGCCAACTTAACCTCACACCGTCGTCGCTACCAAGATCTTAAAATCAGTACCGAAGCAGACCTAGAAGAAGCCCAAGCCGGGTACCACCTGGCTTCTGAAGAGTATCTACGCTTCAAAGAACTCGAGGAATCAGGAGCCATTGCCAAGCTGCAGGTCAAAGAGAAAGAAGCCTCTTTGAAAGCAGCATCCGCCAGGATTAAGCGTCTCAAGGCTGCAACCAATCCGTCAGACGCCACTATTGATCAAGCCTTAGAACAAATTGCCCAGGAGAAAGCCAGAGGTAGTGTCACCCTTGCAGGCCTCAATCAACAAAAAGAACAGCTGATGCGCACCCGCATCGAAGCCCAAAAGCAGCTCCAACGGACTCAAAAAGAGCTACAGCAAATCGATAACGAACTCAAAGGCACTAAAATCCGGGCTCCCATTGATGGCACCGTTTTACAGCTCAATCTGCGCAATCCCGGCCAAGTGGTGCAGCCTGGAATCCCCATCGCTCAAATTGCCCCCCGCAACGCTCCTTTGATTATCAAGGCTAGGGTCAACGCCCAAGATATCAACCAGGTGAAAACAGGGCAGATGGTTCAAATGCGCGTTTCAGCCTGCCCCTACACGGACTACGGCACCTTACAAGGAACCGTTATGAAGGTGTCACCGGATGCCATTCCGGTGAATGATGCTAGCGGTCCAGCCACCAGTCCAGCTTTTTATGAAGTTACCGTTCAACCTCGAACCTTATATATGGGCAATCAACAGCGCTGGTGCCGCCTGCAATTCGGGATGGAGGGTCGAGCCGATATTGTGTCACGCCAAGAAACCGTTCTCCAATTTGTATTGAAAAAAGCCCGCTTAATGTCCAACTTTTAAACTTGCCTGATCAAACGATAAAGGCACCTTGTCCATGCCCTCTTTAATGCTCCTCAATCCCCTACTCAAATCACGCAAAAGCTACCAGTGTGTCAAGCAATGGAGCGAAGAAGATTGTGGAGCCGCCTGCCTAGCCTCAATCTGCAAGTATTATGGCCGTCTACTAAGCATTACCCGTAGTCGGGAAGTGGTGGGAACAGGACAACTTGGCACCACCCTTTTAGGTCTAAAAAGAGGCGCTGAAGCTTTAGGGTTCAATGCCCGTTCTGTGAAAGCATCAGAAGCTTTGATTGATCGGCTGCAGGAAATCCTACTGCCAGCCATTATCCACTGGAAAGGCTATCACTGGGTCATTCTCTATGGCAAACGCGGTCGCAAGTATGTTGTGGCCGATCCAGGCGTGGGGATTCGGTATCTCACCAAACAGGAACTTCTCGAATCATGGAATGGCATCATGCTCTTACTGGAGCCTGATATCGATCGGTTTCATGATCGAGGCGAAGACGAGGAAAAGTCCGGTGGATTTTCTCGCTTCCTGGGTCGAATTTGGCCCTATCGTACGATTCTGAGCCAAGCCCTTTTGATCAATATTGTCCTGGGATTATTGGCCCTCTCCAGTCCTTTCCTCATCCAGATTCTAACCGATGATGTCTTGGTCCGTCAGGATATGGAGTTGCTGACGGTCGTAGTAGTGGGGGTTGTCATCTCCCAAGTGTTCAGTAGTAGCCTACAAATCATGCAGTCGAACTTGATAGCTCACTTTAGCCAGCGGCTGCAGCTAGGTTTAGTCTTAGAATTTGGTCGCAAAATCCTGCAACTCCCCTTGAACTACTATGAATCGCGCAGAAGCGGGGAGATTGTCAGCCGTTTGCGCGATATTAACGAAGTCAATCAACTCATATCGCAAATCGTCGTTCGGGTGCCCAGTCAAGTTTTTGTTGCCTTGATTTCCATTGGCTTCATGCTATTTTACAGCGCAAGTTTAACCCTTGTTGCTGCAGTGATTGCCATGATCATGGCAATCTCAACCTTGCCATTTTTGCCGATATTGCGAAAGAAAACTCGCAATTTACTGATTCTATCTTCTGAAAATCAAGGGGTCTTAGTTGAGACGTTCAAAGGAGCGTTAGTCCTGAAAACGACTAACGCAGCGCCCCAGTTTTGGGAAGAGTTTCAATCTCGATTTGGCCGACTAACCCACCTCACCTTCAGCACCATCCAACTGAGTGTCCTCAACGGTACCTTTACTCAGTTGATTTCTAGTATTGGCAGTGTCGCCCTTTTAGCCACGGGTAGTTTGCTAGTCATCAGGGAAGAAATCAGTATTGGCCAGTTGCTGGCCTTTAACACCATGCAAGGCAATCTGCTGGCCTTGATGACGACCATCATTGGCCTAACGGATGAATATTTTCGGGCTCAAACGGCAATTGGCCGTATTTTAGAGGTCATTGATGCCACACCAGAATCCGTCGGAGAGGCTAACAAACCCTTTGCCCAGCTCTCTGGAGACCATGATATTACCTGCTCCCATTTAAACTTTCACCATGCCGGGCGAGTCGTTCTCCTGGATGATTTTTCCTTGACACTACCTGGGGGGAAGGTAACCGTCATCATTGGGAAATCCGGCTGTGGTAAAAGCACCCTGGCCAAGGTGATCGCAGGCCTTTATCAAACCCAGTCTGGAACCGTCAGAATCGGTCCCTATAATTTACAGGATTTATCTATCGTCGCTCTCCGGCAGCAAGTCTCGTTTGTCCCCCAAGAACCTCATTTTTGGAGTCGCTCCATTATCGAGAACTTTCAGCTAGGCAACCCGCAAGTCTCGTTTGAACAAATCGTAAAGGCCTGCCAAATTGCGGATGCTGACAGCTTTATCAGCGAATTACCCAATACGTACCAGACCGTTTTAGGTGAGTTTGGTGCCAACTTATCGGGTGGGCAGCGGCAGCGGTTAGCCATTGCTCGGGCCATTGTTAACGATCCACCCATCTTGATTTTGGATGAATCCACTGCAGGCTTAGATCCCGTGAGCGAGGCCGAAGTCCTAGATAAGTTACTGGCCTATCGCCAAGGCAAAACGACCATCATGATTTCCCACCGCCCCAGCACCATTAAACGAGCAGAGTGGTTGATTCAAATGGAAAAAGGCCAGCTGCTTTTGGAAGGAGACTTTGCCTCCCTAGCTACTCAACCTGGAGAACATCAGAAGTTTTTAAACCACTAATCAATCATCATTAGGAGAAAGATCATGGCTCAATTACAAAACAGTCCGCAACTTCCGCAAATCATCGATCCACCATCAGACTTATTTGTTGAATTATCTGATCCAGAACAGGAGACCATTTCAGCTGGATTTGGCTTAACCTATCTCTATTTTGAGCAGGAAATCATTTCGTCGTCATCGTCCAATACGACGGAAATTGACAATCTATCTCCTGGCTCCGGTAGCGGTCGTACCTCTCAGCAAGCCAACTATGATTCGAAACGCACCACGTTTGCCTTCGGCGGATTAATTCCCATTCGTTCGGTTTCTTCGTTTATTGCCTCCATTCTCAAATTGTTTTAGCGGGGTCGCGCTGAAGCTGCATCATTGCGTAAATTGGCTATTCCGGTTGCAAGACTACTTCCCTATGAGATTGAGTTCAACATGACTAAGACGCTGGTGACAAATACTGTTTTAAGGCAGGATAGTGGAGAGAGTGACGTTTCATCTCATCAGGTGATCCGATTGGATCGCTCCCTGAGTTCTTTGAGCACAGGTGAAGCGTCTGTATCATTAGGCCCCATCATGTTGCAGTCTCTTGGACAACTTGTTTACACCAGTTTTCCTAACGTCGGGTTTAGGCACTTATCGAGTCCCCACATCCCGCAAGAGATTCAACATGCATTTGTTCATCAAGTCGTCTACTTACGCTGGAACTCGTACAATCCCCCAGCTGCTGACTATCGGGCGGCCTACCTCTATCAAATTAATACAGACAATACCTTATTCGGGTGGTTGTATGGCGATGCCACCGATGATGTTGGTCGTCATGTTCCCTATTTTATTGGCTACCACCTGGCAGAACCGTTGACGGAAGATTATCTAAATAGTATCTATATCTGCCTACAGCGAGGACCAACAGCGATTTCTAGCAAGGAAGAGCTGAGTCAGGGGGTTTTAGAAAATATCTCTATTCCCGATATTCGCGGTTATCCCCCTGCTCGGATTGGCGTTGATATCCCCGATGATATTCGCAACTACAGCTGCACGTTTTTGCAAATGCAAGAGTTGCTGAATATCTTTGTGCCAGCCAGTGAACGTCAGTCCAGACTTTCCTCCCCGGCTGTCCCCTCTGAAGAAGTAGACCTCACCCAATCCCTCTCCAAGCAAAAAACCGTTATTCAGCCCCAGAAAAATCAGCCTGGGACGACGCTTCAACCCCGCCAATCTCAGCCGGCCCAACCTCAGTCGGCCCAGCTTCAACCGGCCCAGCCTCAGCCGGCCCCCATGAACTATCTAGAGCAAATTCTCTATGAATTAATTGCCAAACCCATTGGGATTCAAAGCGCATTTTTAGTGTCCATAGAAGGACTACCCATCACCTCTCCCATTGGTATTAGCGAAAATAGCGCCCTGATTATTGCTGGTACTATGCTGTATCTCGCTAGAAGTACTCACGAAGAATTGCAGTGGCAAGGCATTGAGAAAATTTCAGTCCAGGCCCAAGAAGGATACGTCATTTTAGCGAACTGTACATCAGATATTTTTCTGCTGGTCAAAGCAGCTAAGGCTTTAACGGGCTTACTAGATGGCGAGATCAACCGCACGATCAAGCGTCTCCAAACCGCCCTCCAAATTGAACATTTGGATAAAGATACTGAGTTATCTCCAGAAGCCCAGCATGAGTTAGTGACCCAACTTAATTTAGATCAGGCCGCCTCAGACTTCTTAGAGGAATCCACCGATAACTTTGACATGCAATATCGGGGCAACTCTATCCAATAGAGACTCGCTTTAGCCCTCCATGGGTATCGGTTTTCCCATGACTCTTCTATCATCCATGTCGAATCGTAGCCTCTTTAGGCTTCTATTTTTGGCATTTCATCACATTCAATTTTCTAGTCCCCCCTTAATTTCTAGTCGTTAAATCGTTAAGACCATGAGCTTATTATTTGGAGATGATCCTAAAACCCTGAATTTGCTGAGCATTGGTGAGCGGGGCGTCGGTAAAACTGTTTTTTTAGTCGGTAGCTATACCGAGTCAAACCATCGCTACGAAGGAGATCAGCCCAAAAAACGATGGTTTGACTGTGACGATCACGGTGCTCATAAAAATATCCAAGGGGTCTTGAACTATATTGCGCAAACGGGCCATTATCCCCCTCCCACCATGAAGATCGCTGACTTCACCTTTAGCTTGAAGCAGAAACGGCTGTGGGGGACACAAACCCTCTGTCACTTCCGGTGGTGGGATATGCCCGGAGAAATCTGTGATTTGAACAACCGTCAATTTCAATCGATGGTGTTGAGTTCCCAGGGTTGTTGCGTCTTTATCAATGCTTATTCCCTGATTCACGAACCGGCCTATTTAGAATCGGTCAAAGACATGATCGAATTGGTGACTGCGATCTCATCTTTGATCAAACATCACAACCTGCAGTATCCGATGGCCCTGATCTTCACCCAATGCGATCGTTTAGAGGCAGGCCCCTTAGGCCAATTGCAAATTGAGAAATGTCTAGAACCCCTGATTATTCGCCTAGAGAATGCCCGCACCAACTATCGACGGTTTTACTCCTCTATCCCGATTGTGCGCATCGACGGCACCCCCGTTCTACGGGCCAGTGGCTCTGCCGATGGCCTGGTGTGGGTCACCTCTGAACTGTGTAAAGCTCGGTCAGTCCAATCTGGACAAGATTTGGCCACGAGTTTATCCCAAAGTACCTCCCTCGATCATCAATTTGTCCCTACAGTGCGACGCCCCGGCTTTACTCTGGGACTTATTTCAGCTGGCGTGGTTGGCTTCTTAACCGTGGGGTTTGCCCTGACATCCCTCTGGTCCACCCAACCTCCCCAACAGGCACAAGCGACCCAAAGAACGCTCCAAGATCACCACAATGTGTTGACCCGAGATCCGAATAATTTAGACTCCCTGATTTCGGTCTACGACCATTATGTAGAGGTGGGTCAACTGGCTAAAGCGGTGCCGTTATTAGAGAAAATTGTGGCTCAAAAGCCGACCCATCTCGATTTAAAATTTAACTTGGCCGACCTCTATGAATTAACCGGAGAAAAGCAAAAAGCCGAAGCGACCTATGATGGGATTCTGACAGCCCAGCCCCAGGATGTTAAAGCCATTGTGGGGAAAGCAATTCTCAGGGGCGAAGCAGGCGATTTATCCACCGCTCAATCCCTATTTCAGCAGGCCGAAAACATCGCAGCGACTCAAGAGGCCAAAGGCAAAATCAAAGAGATTGCAGCCCAAACGCTGCAGACACAAGCGCCCGTCAACCCCAAAACGGAATAATGTTCTCACCGTCTCCATTCGGCGTTGAGGATAAGGGGCTATCCATCGCCCTGCAAACACAACATATTGCCGATGGGACTGCTTAACCCTGCATCACTTGTTTAATTCCTACGATTTTTGGTACACACTAAAAAAGCAAAGATTCATCATCTTTTCTGTTGATGATAATCACAGCGTTTGATAATCACAGCGTTTGTCATCAAGACAAGCTATCTTAGTGGCGTTTGGCCTTTCAGGTGATTCAATCTAAGTGGTTAACCCTTCGGATTGTAGCTCAGACTGAGCGGTCCCCAAGGGTAAAGCCCCCACCCTCTTGAGTTCTCAAGCCAACTATCCTCAAAATAATCGTGGAGAAAGCATCTTATGTCCTGGAGAAAAATTGTTGAGATCCTAGCTGGTGGACTCGCAGGATATTTGTTAGGGAAATATGCCAGTCTAGCCTTATACACCACCGTTGTTGGCCCGATCAAACTCGGCAATACAGGTCTCTTTCCAATTCTTATCTCTACGGTACTCGGATTAATTTTTTGTCTTATTCCTTTACTCCTCGGCAATGGCTTATTGCTGTCGTTCCTACCGAAGGTAGGGCTCTGGTCAACGGGAATCTCGGTGGTGATGAGTTTATATACGTTGGCCCTGGTGATCATTGCCATCGCCTTTGGCGTTTTTGGTAATAATTCGCCTTTGCCTTTGCCATTCTGGTTATAATTCTCTTCAATTTAGGGCTGGGGCTCAGCCCTTGCTGTAACCCCCGAGTATCAGGCGCTGAACATCAATGTTTTAGGATAGGGGTATCAACACGCCAGCGCTAACGCTATGGAAGATTCTCGCGACGTTTTAGAAAATAGAACTTTAAAGCGTCTTTTTCTATTCATTTATTTGGTCCCTGTGTTTGGCGTCGTCCCGGCCCTCTGGACCCTCAGTCGACGAGATAGCGATCGCAAGCAGCGAGAAGTGAGCCGAGTAGCCACCCTGATCGGCTTGGCCTGGCTGATCGGCACCCTACTTCTGACATCCGGTGTCGCCATTACTAGCGGTGAGAATGCCCAGAGTATGGGGATTTCGCAATTATTGTTCAACAGCTTATTTACATCCAGCTATTTTCTCAGCAACCTCTGGCTGATGGTGCGAGTTTGGCGACGTCAGTCCCTCGACCTTCCAGGGCTAAAACGCATTACTAAATATTTACCCTAACGATGGCCTGGCCCCGCCTCCTTATTCTGCTATTAGGCCTCGCTATTATTTTGGGGCTGATGCTCTGGCTGATCAGCTCACTGCAATGGCTATACGCCCAAGTGGCCCTGACCTCGCCTTTTTTAGCCAACTTACTGGTGTTCTGCCTGATTGCCTTAATGGCCGTTCTGATCGGGGTTTTTATCTATTACGGTTGGCAGTTTCGAGGCCGAAAAAAGCCCAAGCAACAGCGTCCGCCTCAAGTCCCCACGGATAAGGTCGATGCCGCTGCCTCCAATCTCCGTGCCGTGCATCGTCAGATCCAGCAGATCCAAGACGAAGTCACCCGCCAAGCCCTACTGAAAGAAACGCGGCAAATGGCGAAGACCTTTACCCGCCGGGAACTCAAAATCGTCGTCTTTGGCACGGGGTCCGCAGGCAAGACCTCTTTGGTCAATGGGATTGTGGGACAAATGGTGGGGGAAGTCGGCGCAACCATCGGCACCACGGCGATAGGACAAACCTTTCGCTGTCAGCTACGCAGTGTTGATCAGGCGTTACTGGTTACGGATACCCCAGGATTATCTGAACCGGGCGTTGCCGGTACCGAGCGAGAACAGGCTGCCCGGAAGCTAGCAACAGAAGCCGATTTACTGCTGTTTGTGGTTGATGGTGATTTAACCCAGTCTGAATATCAGCCCCTAAGGGCCTTGGGCCGAATGGGTAAACGGTCTCTGTTAGTGTTCAATAAAACAGATTGCTATACCCAAACCGACCAAGACCTGATTCAGAAACGCCTGCATGAGCGTGTCCAGAACTGGATTCAGCCGGAAGACGTGGTTGCGATCGCAGCCCGTCCCCAACCCATCCGATTAGCCTCTGGGGAGATCCTAGAACCGGAGCCAGACCTCAAAGCGCTTCTCCAACGCATCTCTCGAATTCTGCGGCAAGAGGGAGAGGACTTATTTGCCGATAATATTCTGCTTCAATCCCAACGTTTAGGGGCAGAAGCTCGACAGCAGATCGATCAAGAACGTCGTCAGCAAGCCGACCAAATTGTCGATCGGTTTCAATGGATCGGCGCTGGCGTGATTTGGGTCACCCCGGTCCCCGTCATTGATTTGCTAGCAACCGCTGCCGTCAACACCCAAATGGTGATTGAGATTGCCAAAATTTATGGCTGCGATCTGACCCTCGATCGAGCCAAAGACTTGGCCCTCTCCCTCGCGAAGACCATGGTCAGTTTGGGCATAGTCAAAGGTGCGATTGAAGTATTTGCCCGGGCCTTGCAGTTTAGTGTGGTGGGATTTGTCGTCGGTAAAACCATTCAAAGCGTGGGAGCCGCCTATCTAACGCGAATCGCGGGTAAGAGCTTTATTGAATATTTTCGCAACGATCAAGAGTGGGGAGATGGCGGTATGACAGAAGTCGTCCAGCGCCAGTTTCAACTCCATCGCCGTGATCGGTTCGTCAAAGCCTTTATCCAAGAGGCGATCACCAAACTTCCAGCCGAATTCGGCCGTCGCGTCCAGGAGCAGTTAAGCCCGACTCGTTCTGAGCCGACCGACCATCCTTAACCTACTGCGCTCAAATTAAACAGGACAAGGTTATCCAGCTTACCCCCCATCCTGGGAAATCCACATTAGAATGGATTTTATATTCTCTTTATATTCTCCAGTGGATCAAGAATTGGGTAATGAGTGCCTCAATGTGAATGCATTTAGATCTAAGTCAGAGTTCCACCTCCTGTCCCGCCACAGTAGCGTCGCCTTATGGAAACATCTGAAACCTCAAATTTACAAGAACCCGTTGAAGCACAAATTGCAGTCGCGGAACGATCGTTCAACTCCACCATCAAATCCTTGAAACAACGTAGCAGTCGGAATTGGATCATTGCCGGTGTCGCCCTTGTGGGGACGGGACTCGTGGTCTGGCAGTTTTGGCCCAAAGGGGCACAACCCACGGCTCCCCAAGGACCACCACCGACGCTGGTCAAAGTTCAGACCGTCCAAACCAGTCCAGTCAAGCAAACCTCCGCCTTCCTTGGCACTTTAGAAGCCAAGCAGGGAGTGGTACTACGCCCCGAAACAGAAGGGCGAGTCACTCAGATTTTTGTCTCATCGGGGTCGAGGGTGTCCCCTGGCCAGCCTATTGTTCAACTCAGTCCAGAGAAATCTCAAGCAGACTTCGGCGCAGCGGTGGCCAATATCAACGTAGCCACCGCCGCCAGCAGTAATGCCCAAGCCCAACTTCGAGCCGTCCAAGCCGATCGCGCTAGGGCAGTTGCTGAGTTGGAGTTGCAAAATACAGAGTTTCAGCGCACCCAGACCTTGGTCAAACAAGGGGCACTGGCCAAGCAAGTATTGGATCAAGTCCGCCGCGACCGCGCCTCTGCCCAAGCGGCTCTCAGAGCAGTAGATGAGCAAATTCGTGCGGCTAAAGCCAACTTAACCCAATCTAGAGCCAGCCTCAATCAAGCCAAAGCCAGCGCCTTATCGGCTAGAGAGGATGTACAAGATACACGCATCACAGCTCCCATTGCGGGGATGGTGGGGGATATTCCCATTAAGTTGGGTTCCTTTGTACAGGCCGGTGACACCCTTACCACCATTATTCAAAATCAAACCTTAGAGATCAATCTCAATATTCCAATTGAGAAGCGCGAGCAGCTCGCAGTGGGATTACCAGTCGAACTCAGCCAAGCCCAATCCCAAGACATCCTGGCCCAGGGACGCATTAGTTTCGTCTCACCCACGGTCAATAACGAGAGTCAATCCGTCTTAGCCAAGGCCACCTTCGCCAACCCCAAAGGCACATTACGGGATGGTCAACGGGTCGAAGCTAACGTGGTTTGGCAAACCCGTCCGGGGGTATTAGTGCCCACCACCGCTGTGACACGATTGGGAGGTAAAGCCTTTGTCTTTATCGCCGATCAGCCACAACAACCAGACGGTCAAGTACCTGGGATGGTGGCTCGCCAGCAACCCGTTGAGCTAGGCAGCATCCAGGGCAACGACTACCAAGTGTTGGAGGGTATCCAAGCCGGTGAAACCATCGTTGTTTCTGGCCTGCAAACCATCAGGGATGGGGCCCAACTGCGCCTCGACACCGGCAAACCCAGCGGCAAACCGCCCCAGTAAGCTGTTTGCACTCCTGATTGCCTGATTCGATAGTCTCTCCCATTTAGCCTCTCTCCTTGGCCGTGCCTGTTGATTCCTAGCCTCCCCCCTCGCAACCGTCCTTCCCCCCTCTTATGCTTGTCAATTTTTTCATTAAGCGGCCCGTCCTGACGACCGTTTGTGCCCTCCTTATCCTGCTGATGGGCCTTGTTTGTCTCCCCACCTTACCCATTGCCCAATATCCAGATATCAGCCCAAAACAGGTCAGTATTCAGGCCAACTTTATTGGTGCCGATGCCGCCACTGTCGAAGATGGCGTGACGAGCATTCTGGAACGGGAGATTAACGGGGTCGAAGGTCTCCGCTACATGACCTCAAGCAGCAGCAACAGCGGCTCTAGCTCTATCACCGCCACCTTTGAGAATAATCGTGACCAAGATTTAGCAGCGGTGGATGTGCAGAATCGCGTCTCCAGTGTGGAGTCCCAGTTACCTGCGGCCGTCCAACAGACCGGGGTTCGGGTAACGAAACAATCCAGCAGCATTCTCATGGGCTTTGGCCTCTTCAGCGAGGATGACGAGTACGACAGTATTTTCCTGAGTAACTATGCGGACCTATATCTAACCAATGCCCTGAAGCGAGTTAATGGCGTCGGCAATGTCACTATTTTCGGGGAACGGAAATATGCCATGCGCCTTTGGCTCGACCCTGAGCGGTTAGCCAAGCGCAATCTAACCGGACAAGATGTGGTGGATGCCCTACAAGAACAAAATATTCAAGTGGGGGCGGGGCAAATTGGTCAACCGCCAGCCCCAGAAGGTCAGCAGTTCCAAATTGATATTCGCGCCGAAAGCCGATTAAATACGATTGAAGAATTTGAAGCGTTAGTCGTTGACTCCACCGACGGTAATCTGATTAAGCTCCAAGATGTCGGGCGGGTTGAATTGGGGGCTGAAAATTATGGTTCATTCTTACGGTTTCGCGGTAAAGAAGCCGTCGGTCTCGGGATTTCCCAAATCCCTGGGAGTAACGCCCTAGACGTTGCCCGAGGCGTCAAAGAAACCATGGCAGCCCTGTCTGAAGACTTCCCCCCAGGGATGACCTATGACATCGGTTTTGACACCACAGATTATGTGGAGCAGTCCCTAACGGAAGTGATCTGGACCTTAATTCAAGCCGTTGGTTTGGTGGTCCTGGTGATCTTCGTCTTTCTACAAGATTGGCGCACCACCATTATTCCCGCCGTCACCATTCCCATTTCCCTAATCGGGACGTTTGTCTTTGTAAAGCTGTTTGGCTTTTCCATCAATAGCTTGACCCTATTTGGTCTCACCCTGGCCACAGGCATGGTGGTGGATGATGCCATTGTGGTGGTCGAAAATGTCGCCGCCAAAATTCAGAATGAGGGCATCGAGCCTCGCCAAGCTGCCATTGTTGCCATGGAAGAGTTAACGGGAGCGGTCATCGCCACCTCCCTAGTATTGATGGCGGTGTTTGTACCTGTAGCCTTTTTCCCCGGTACAACCGGGGCACTATATCAACAGTTTGCCTTAACGATTGCATTTGCGATCGCACTCTCCACCTTCAACGCCCTCACCCTGACTCCCACCCTATCCGGATTACTCCTCCGTCAAAATCCCAGCATTCCTGGCTGGATAGCACCAGCCTTCAATTGGTTTAACCGCCAACAAGATCGGCTGAGTCAGAGTTACGGCAACATTTTGGACTGGATGAATCGGTTTAAATATTTCATCTTGGCGATTTTTGCGGCCCTGCTAACCTTTACTGCCTGGATTTATACCACCGTTCCTTCAGCCTTTCTACCGGAAGAAGACCAAGGGTATTTCCTCACCATTGTCGGCGCCCCCGATGGCGTATCTCTGGAATACACCAGCGATGTCATGAAAAAAATCGAAGAGGTCATGCTTCCTCTACCTGAAGTGCGGGCAACCTTTGCGGTAGGTGGATTCAGCTTTGGGGGCAATGCGTCCAATAAAGGGATTGTGTTTACCACCCTCAAACCTTGGTCAGAGCGGCGTAGTGCCGAACAATCTGCTCCAGCCATTATTAATCGAGTTCGCGGTCAATTATTCCAAATTCCCGAAGCCCGCATTCTAGCCATCAACCCACCCGCTATTCGGGGTCTTGGTAGCTATGGGGGATTCACCTTCCAACTCCAAGACCGCTCAGAGAATTTAAGCCTCGATGAGTTTGTCAGCAACTTGGGACCAATCTTGGGAGCCGCTAACAGCAATGACGCCCTCGAAGGGGCATTCACCACCTATGGGGCCAATACACCGCAACTCAAGGTCGAAGTCAATCGTCAGCGAGCCAAAGCCTTACAAGTCGATGTGGACGAAATTTTCAATACCCTGCAAATCTATTTAGGGTCTCGGTATGTCAACGATTTCAATCTAGGTCGCCGCACCTATCGGGTCTATGTGCAAGCCGATCAGCAGTTTCGCTCCAATCCCGATGACATTGGCAAGCTATACGTGCGCTCTGGCACGGACCAAATGATTCCCCTCAGTAACTTAGTCACCATTACGTCCGTAACGGGTGCTCAAACGATTAATCACTATAATCAATTCCGGTCCATTGAGATTAACGGAGCCGCCAAGGCAGGCGTAAGTTCGGGGCAAGCCTTGCAAGCCATGGAAGAAATTGCCGCTAAAGTTCTCCCACCTGGGCTAGGGTTTGAATGGTCCGGTATCTCCCTAGAAGAAATCGAGTCTGGGGGTCAAGCAACGATTATTTTCAGTTTGGGTTTGGTACTCGTTTTCCTAGTTCTGGCTGCCCAGTACGAGAGTTATGTGGACCCAGTTATCATCATGCTCTCCGTTCCCCTAGCAGTGTTAGGGGCGTTGGGAGCTCAAGTCTTACGGGGCTTTTCCAACGATATTTACTGCCAAATTGGTCTCGTAATGTTGATTGGTCTCGCGAGTAAAAACTCAATTCTGATCGTTGAGTTTGCCAACCAACTCCGCGAGGAAGGACTCCCCATTCCTAAAGCCGCCCTGCAAGCAGCCCAACAACGACTCCGACCCATTTTAATGACCGCTATTTCCACCCTCAGCAGTATTTTCCCCCTCGTGGTGGCGTCTGGAGCTGGGGCTGGCAGTCGGCAATCCTTGGGAACAGCCGTCTTTGGCGGCATGTTTGTGGCCACATTTCTAAGTCTCTTTGTTGTGCCTATCCTGTACATCATCATTAAGGGCTTTAGCGATCGTATCTCTCCCAAAACAGCCGAACTAACGCCAACAACAGAGGTGCTAGGGGCAGAAGAAAATCTAACCGTCATTCGCAAATAAAACCGCTAACTGCCAGGTCAAATCGTCAAAAAGTGGGCTCACCCTAGTTTTATTGACATTGGTATTGCCATCAAAAAATTCTGTTTTATTTGTATTTCATGACACAAGGGATTCCAGCCGCCTAGATCTACTGGACCATCACTCATTTTTAGAGGCATTAAGCAGATTTCTCTCATTAAAGTCTTGAAAAAATGCACAACATGTGATCCATAGAAGAAAACATTGGGAACATTCAGTAGTATTCCAATGCTGTTCGTAATTTCAAGGAGAAATTATGCCGCAACGATATCGAGAGGAAGTTGAAGCATTAGCTAAAGCTTTATTAAGTAGTCACGAAAAAGATGGCCTGATTTATAGTGGGATTGCAACGCTACTTATGGTTGCCTTAACCATTTATTGGGTGGATGGACTCATTAGGCTAGGATTGATTGGTGGATAGGGTTTGAGAGTGCAAGATGATCAATTACGAAGCCCTGAGAGATCTTTCTTAAAGGGCTTTTATACACTTATTTATATCGATTTATATATAAAAAATTCAGGTCAGCAAGAAATCATTAGCTACCCTTCATCAACGGGAATCAATCAATTATTTTTTTAGCTCAGATTGTCCACAGTACTCTCCAATTTTTCTCTCGCTGTGGAATGAGTAAAGCTATCAATCTCTCCCTAAGAGTTGTTAGAGTACCCCTTGATCATAGGTTGAGTACTCTAATCCTAAAATATTGCGCAAGGCGGGTAGTTGATGAGTTTGTAGAAACTCAAAGTTAGAATAATTCAAGCTCTTAAAAGGGACTTGCCGCCCATGTTCAACACCTGCACTAAATTCTTCTAGTTCCCTTTGACTTAAACAATAGGGGCTAGGGTAAAGAAACCGAGCGACAAACTGGAAGAGCACAAGATGAAACCAATGGGTATTAGGGTCATTACCCATGGCAAATCCAAGGACATAGGCTTCACCAAAGGAGTCGAATCCTTTTTTCAACAAGAGGTGTAGACAGTCATGCTGGTACAAGTCAATTTTGCCGGGTAGCGCCAAGGGACTCCTAGGATTTTCAAAAAGCCACACGAAGAATGGGATCTTCGAAGGGGGATCTCCAGCTAACGTTAAATATGCATCATGCAGAGTTAATACTTCAAGTTCTTCTGGATAGATATCCCAAAGCATTGACTCCTCCTATTTGAAATGTCAAAAATTTACTCATGTTAATTGAGAATCCAGCGAAAAATTCCTAAACAGTCCACACACAGAAAAAGGGACGCCGAATAAAGCACCATCGACTGGTCTCGAAGCAACATGCTAGAGACCAGCATTTGGCTTGAGCTAACAGCCAGAAAGAGAAAGCCATAACCACTGATCTCAGTATTCGAGGCAAGGATAATTCCTCCCGTTATGGCAAAAGCTGTACTAGAGAATTTTAATCGCCGAGCCCACCTCAAATGATTCCGAAGTAACACCATTCGTCATTCTCTAAATAGACAATATCCATGCCAGTATGAACAGTTAAAAATATGCATTGTTTTTATCTGATTTTACAAAAAACAACTCAATCCTCTATTCACAAAAACACTAGTACAGCTATCACCTAATAGAATAAACATAGCCAGAATAGCTTTCTCAGAAATCATTTCTGATAATCTTACTATTCGGAATAAAAACTATTCACTCACACAAAAATATAATATTCAGCAAAGAAATTCGTCTGTAACACCACAATATTTTCATAAATCAATATTATGTGGGTGTATCTAATTTTAGGCTAATCACTTTGTATCATAATTTACAAAATTTTTCTCCGCTTTTTTTAGATTTTCCAGTTCAATCCCAACAAAATAGTCTGTTTTTCTAGCTCAATATTATTGAAGCCATTCCTATGAACATAAGTCCTGAACTATTTTTCGCAATCAAGACAAGAACAGCCACAATATTTTTATTAACTTTATTTACATAAATATCTATTTTTTTAGAGAAAAATTCAATAATCATCACTAGATAAAATCCCTGGCACAAAATCTAGAACTTCAGACAAAAAAGAGATCCAAGATAATCCATAAAAAACCTGATAAGTCAATACTCTAGAACTAATTCACGGCAAACTTTCTTCCAAGCTTGCTGCCCTCGCCATATCAATGGGCCTTAATCTCACAGGTACATTTTTATGGAAAGGGGTGGCACTGATGGTGTCGCAATGTTGGGCGTCGGTCAACAAATTTAAGAGTGGGCCGTAGCGGGTGCGCTTTCCATTCGCATCGGGATAGTCCAATCCATAGCCGTGGGGCAAACTGACCACCCCCGGACGGAGGGTATCGCAAAGTTTGACCTGTACCGTCACCTGTCCCCAGGGGGATTCACAAACTGCCTTTTCGTCTTCAGCTAGCGCTAACGCTTTAGCATCAACGGGATGGATCTTGAGTACCCCTTCAGCGTCATTTCGCCGCCATTGGGGATTGCGGTAGATGGTGTTGGCGTTATACATGCGGCGCTCACCTGCTATCAGCATCAAGGGATACTCTGGCCAGGAATGGTGGGAGGGGAGTGTCCGTAACTCTGCCAGTAATTCAGGAATCGCTAGCCGCACTTTTTGATCTTTGTAGCCCATCAATGACCAGGTCTCTTCATAGCGATGTTGGCTAATAGTTGTGCCACTATGGCCATGCAAAATCCGCTGAAATAATGCTTCTGCCAATTGCCCCCCTCGTCCGGGCAACCCCGTCCGAGCCACTGCTTCGCCATGGTGCTGGACATAAAGCTGGCTCACCCCCCAAAACGGTGCAGTGCTAGCATCGGGTAAGGTTTTACCTAAGGATCCTTGCAAGGCAAAAGCAACGGTACGCCGCAGTTTGGGGTTTAGAGCCATAGCTGTCACCAAAGCTAACCTAAACAGACCGAGCTGAGGCCACCGCCCATGCCAACGGGCCACCTGTTCCAACACTGGATAGCGTTCAGGAATCGCCCCAATCGCAACCGCTAATCGCCGATAGATTTCTGACTCTGGCAGAGTATCGGCTAAAGGAGCAAACAGAGGCTTTCGTAAATGAAAGGCATTGGTGGGAAACTCCAAATTAAAAAAGGCGGCTTCCCATTTTTCAAACTGCGACGCAGCGGGCAGGATATAGTCGGCATAGCGAGCCGTCTCCGTCATCGCCACATCTACAACCACCAGCAGATCCAGCTGGGGAAAGGCCCGCTGATAGGCTTGGGTATCTGCCCCTGACACTACTGGATTAGCGCTATCGACGATTAAACCCCGAAGCCGCTGGGGATGATCGGATTCAATTTCAGCGGGCAACACATTGGGGGGAAATAGCTGGGCAATTTCTGTGATACCCGTGGCCTTCGTTTGGCATAGCGGTTTAGCCTCGGCATCGGAATGACCGACCCAGGGCAGGAAAAAAGTATGGAAGTTGTTGCCACCAGGTTTGCCTAAATTGCCCGTTAGCAGCAAGAGCAGTTTCTCTAGATATGAATTGAGGGTACTGTTGAGGCTTTGCTGTAATCCTAAATCCACCCGGACCGTGGCAGACTTCGCGGTGGCAAAACGGCGCACAGCCTCATGGACCTGCTCAGCATCTACCCCAGCCCGTTCAATATGGTCCGCAATGGGAATGGTTTGGAGACAAGCCCGTACATCTGCAAATCCAACGGTATGCTCCTGGAGAAAGGCTCGGTCTTCCCAACCTTCCTGCACCAAAATTGCCAGCATGGCTGATAGTAAAAACGCATCGGTTCCAGGCCGCAATTGCAGATGGATATCCGCCAACTCCGCCGTTTCGGTCCGGCGCGGATCGATCACAATCATGGTTCGTTGATCGTCCTGGGCCAGCTGTTTGAGGGTGGGGCGGGCATTGCGGATGCCGTGGGCCTGCCAGGGATTGGTGCCAATAAATAGCACGCACTCTGCCTGTTCAATATCTTCGGTGGTATGGCAGTTTTGGCGGCCAAACAGCTTGCCATTGACCCAGAAGTCCCCCGGTTTTTCCTGGGCTAGGGCGGAATAGTAGTAGGGAATCTCCAAGGCATCGCGAAAGGTACTGCTATACATGGAGCCAAGGTGATTGCCTTGACCGCCCCCACCATAAAAGGCGAGACATTCTTTGCCATAGGTCTGCTTTAGATCCAGCAAGCGATCGGCAATTTCAGTAATGGCGGTTTGCCAGTCAATGAGCTGATAAGATCCATCCTCCTGACGTTTAAGGGGTTGGGTAAGGCGATCGGCATTGTTTTGATAGTGATCGAGTTGGGCGGCTTTTTGGCAAATATAGCCTGCACTAACGGGGTGATTTTTGTCACCTCGAATCTTGGTGAGATGGCCGTCTGCGACTTGGACCTGGAGGCCACAGTTTCGGGAACATAAAATACAAGCCGTTGGCTGCCAATCGGTCATGATTCAGGTCAAGTAGAGGAGAACTACTGCCAGCATAGGGGCCTTTGGGCTGCAATCCAATGCCCTGTGATAAGCCTCTTGCCGGGTCACCGAGACAGATCACAGTGGCGCTTATGGTAACGATGATTCAATGGAACTGAAGTCGTCATCTGAATAAACTTCGCCGATAATGAATTCAAGTGAGTGAGGGTTATCCCCATGCAGCGATTTAACGTTCTATTGCCTGCTTTAACCGTGGGTACTGCTTTGGTCATGGTGCAGCCAGCCCAGGCATTGTCTGGGGCTGAGGTGAATCAAATTGCCAAGGAGTCCACCATTTTGGTGAAAGGTCAAAATCCTGGCTCTGGGGTGCTGGTGGGGAAAAAGGAAAATACCTACTATGCCCTGACAGCAGAACATGTGGTCGCCACGCCGGATGAGTATGACATTGTAGCTCCCGATGGGACGGAATATGCCTTGAATTATCAATCGGTGCAGAAGCTGCCGAATGTGGATTTAGCATTGGTGAGTTTTACCAGCCAGAAGTCGTATCAGTTAGCAAAACTCGGCAACTCGGATCAGTTAACGGAAGGCGATAAGGTTTTTATTGCAGGTTGGCCGTCTTCGGGGGTTGCGCTCCCTCATATCTATCAGTTCACTTCTGGCGAAATTTCCGGTCTGCCGCCCCAATCCATCGGCAAGGGCTACAAGATGGTCTATACCAACGTCACCCGCGCAGGGATGAGTGGCGGACCTGTGTTTAATGATGATGGCAAAGTAGTGGGGATTCACGGTTTAGCCGAAGGCAGAGAGGTGGTTTTACCGGGCTATCAAGGGGACCGCAGCGTGATTAAGGCTGGGTTCAATTTGGGCATTCCCATCAATACGTTTGTGCGGCTCTCTAAAAAGATGGAGGCCAAGCCCCAGGCGACTCCACAGCCAACGCCTAAGCCGATTCAAGAGTCAACGGCGGTGGCACAAGTGATTGATGCCCCCGCTCTTCCAGCTCTCCCCAGAGGTCCAAAGGTTACCTTTGATCGCCCGCCTCAACTTGTCGGTACTTCTACAACAAATCGAGATGCCCGATCTTTAGGAGCCACGTACTTCTTTACGATTGATATTCCACAAGATGCAGCTCAACCATTGCAAAAAGTGGAGTTTATTCTGAAGCAAGGGGTGCAATATCCCCGTTTTAAGGCAACCTCTGTGAAGGCGTTTGAGGGGACAAAGCGGGATAAGGGTGAGGCATTGCCGATTAATATTGTGGTCAGTGACCCATCAATTCGGACATTGACAGTCACATTTGATCAACCTGTTGCCCCAGGACGGACGATTACAATGGCCGTTCGCCCGGTGCGGAATCCTTCAGTGGGAACCTATATGTTTGAGGTACGGGGAACGCCTGCTGGCTCAACTGCTGAAGGTCAATATTTAGGGATTGGTCGTTTAGATTTTTCACGCAGCTCCTTGGGCAAATAAATCGTGTCTAGTACAGCACAAAGAGTTGAGGGGTTAAAGCCATGATCATCGAGGCAGAATGCCCTCAGAAGGTGATTAACTTCTACCAAATAGTTGGTAACTTCGTCATTACCGAGTCTTCATGGTTATCCAGGAGCTACAAAAAAATTGTTCTGGTAGGGATCAGACCGTCTTAATTTAGGATTTTTGGGTGATTTTGAGTTGCTATCTTGCAAACATAATGGACATAGAAAGTTTGCACTGTTTCATTTATAGGTCGATATCAGACAGTAAAAATTATTCAGAATCTAATTGTATGGTAGTTAGGTGGGATTATCTCATCTCCTATTCAGAAAACAGGTACAAATATATGGAAATAAATTGTGAAAGCTATCTCTCCAATTATCCCATCTCTGTAGCGCATACCCACAAGTTGGAAGATGTCCCGCTGGAGCTTTTACACTGAAATTGAAGTCATCATATCCTGACAACCAATTGTCGTTTTTTCGCCATCCTACATGGTCGCTAAATTTTCGGAACACTGAATTGCTAAATTTGCCTGCCTGTCCACCTACATCATTACTGCACCATATTTTCTGCTGTACGCAAAAGCCAAATTTCTGTTCGCTATTGTCAAACCACAATTGGTTAATCGCAAAGATAACTGCGCAAGGCAACTGCAACTGATCACTAGCAGTAAAACAAGATTCTGAATCCTTCCCAACTGCCTCGAGGATTAACTGATATGTTACGGAATCAGCTTCTCTCCAATTTGAATTTTTAAACGCACGCTTTAAGTCGTTATAATCAAGTACTTCTTGTATAACAGTTCTTTCACCAGTGGAAAGAGTTTGATCAGGATTTAGATCTCTTTCAGGTAAAGAACAAGAAATATTACCTGACTGAAAACTACTCGGATTTTTTAAGCTTTTACAATTATTTTTAGAGGTCTGATTTATATGACTTAAAAAATCATTTAATCTATATTTTTCACTATATTTCAATGATTCATCTTTTTTCAATTCCATCATTTTAATTCCCAGCCGTTGAATCGCCTTTATTGCATCATTATCTTGACCTGCAGTAACAGCATTCACTTGAAGCCAGCATTGCTCTGCTAATTGCAGAGATATAAGTTGGTTCTCTATATCTAATTGCTCAATATATTCAGCACGATAAGCATCATTCTTCAGCGCTGATATATCTAGTGGTGTAGCATATTTAGGCATCAAAAGGGCATGAGAACGCTCAATTGGTTCGGCAATAATATAGGGAATTTGTTGAGAGCTAGCAGAACTATAAATCTCCAAAATTGTAGGAACTTGCCTTTTTAAAAAATGATTTAACTGCTTTACAGTAGCACATCTGCCTTTAGCTCCCAATCCTTCTAAAAGAGCAAAAGTAAAAGCTCCTTGCTGAAGCGTATCAACCTCGTATGATGACTGATTAGGCTGACAAGAAAAAATACTAATGATGCCTGTACTACGTACTTCTGTTTCAGTCTGACGACCTATTCCTTCTCCTTTGATACCTTGACTACGGCAAGCATCCAGAATTAAGACAACATTACCGACATTACAATGTCGTAAATAATCAGTAATGTCATGAATAGAGATACCTGTATTTTCTACGTCTTCTGGATCTCCGTCTAAAGGCATTAGATAATCCCGATCACAATGCCTAATTCCATGACCACTGAAGAAAAACCAGAAGTTATCATCCTCTTTTAAGGAAAATTGAGATAACCTATCAGAAATCTGTCGCAAAACTCGTACTAAGTTCGATCTAAAAGGCTTAGTAGATTTTCCATCAAGATTGGGCGAATTAGAAGTAAAAAGGAAAATATTCTCTTGCGTAAAACCCGCTTCAGTAGCAAGAAAACTTGAAAAGAGTTTCGCATCTCTTTCTGCATATTTCAAAGGCTGCAAAAAATGATATTTATTAATGCCAATGACAATTGCTCTATTATCTGCCATTTAAAACTTTATTTTACGCTTCGCTTAAATTTCAAATTTATCACTCCATTAATTCCTGTTTTTAGCCCTGCTATCAACTTAATTTCACCTTCAGCACTAATACTAACTGATAAATCCACCTCATCAAGTTGTAGGTTGTTTTTATTAGTTGAGTATTGCTGTGACTTTTGTTCAGCTTGTTGAAACAGACGACCAACAACTGTTAAGAACGCAGCCATTCTTTGCTCTAATTCTAGAGCATTTATTTTGACCCCCTTTCCTCGTTTAATATCTGGGCTGACCGCATCACCCCAACTCCCTTTCTGAGTATCATTGACTACATACTCAGATAAATCATCTGGCACGATCCAAATGAATTCTTCTTGCATGTCATGGATTGTCATATTTTAAATACTATGGCTATAAATTTCTTGATGGCCAAATAATATTCCTGGAGAAATTATTCGAACAGGATAAAGTAGTATTATGGTTAATATCTAAGCATTTTAGATATTAAATTCTATCTTTTTTAGGTTTACTTCAACACAACCCTTCCAATCAAGATTTGGCTTGAACTAGGTTTTCCTGCACTGATAAGTTTCATTGCTATCCATCTAGAATTTATGTTTAAACGAAGTATTAGATATAAGCTTCTCTCCGCAGGTTCATATCCCGTATGTATGAATTTTCCGAATGATGATATCACTAAGCTTTTTCGATCCCAAACAAGGCTCCAAATTTCATATGTTACCTAATAGGAATCAACCTCTTTAAAAAATATGAAGTCCCTTCATCGTGCATTCCGTTCATCAGCGCTGGCAGGCCTATTTATGGCTATATCTATGTGCAGCTTAGGCCTATGGCAGAGCTTGAGGGTATATGCTAACGTGCCAAGTTCAAAAATTTCGCCTGAAGAAACAAATCTTGAAAAGCAGCCTTTTGACTATTGGAAGCTTGGTAGGCAGATCGTCTTGGTGTTTGGGGTTATTGGAACAGTTTGGTTTGCAATAGTTTTTTTTCAAAAGGGATGCGTTGTAATTGGAGAAGATGAAGTTGGTATCAAGTACAAGAAATTCAGTCTTAATCCCTTTCAGCCAAAGTCTTCTCGCAGACAATTAATTTCTAGGAATAAAGAGCCAGGATATCAACCCGATACCATTGATAGTGGTTGGACATGGTTGTTTCCTGGCATGTATACCATATACAAGGAGCCTGTAGTTGAGGTACCTCCTGGAGAAATTGCTCTTGTTTTTGCCCATGATGGAGAAGATATTCCTAATGAACGCATACTAGCAAAATACGTTAAATGTAATAGCTTTCAAGATGGTGATATCTTTTTACAAAAAGGTGGTGAAAAAGGACGGCAGTTAGGTATTTTAACAGGAGGGACTTCTTATCGAATTAACACGAAACTATTTACGGTAATTACTCGCTCTAACTTAGCTGACCATGATTCAACACTAAAGCCTGAAGACCTACTAGTTTACAAGATAGACTCAGATAAAATTGGGATTGTAACTACCTCAGACGGTGCACCCCTCGAAACCGGAGAGATAGCAGGTCCTACTATCTCAGGTCACGATAATTTTCAAAGTCCCCAAAAGTTTATCGATGGAGGAGGTAATAAAGGACTGCAAGAAGATGTTCTCTCTTCTGGACCATGGAATTTAAATCCTTGGTTTGTGAAAGTAGAACAAGTGCCCCTAACGGAGATACGCGAGGGAACAGTCGGTGTTGTAGTTTCATTAATTGGTGAGGGGAAAATGGGGAGGAGCATTGAAAACTCTTCCTCTGAGTTGAGCCTATTTACCAATAGATATGATTTAGTTGATCGAGGAAAGAGAGGTGTTTGGAAAGAACCTCTTGATGTTGGTTCATACCCAATTAATACGAAAGTCAGGCGAATTGTGCTTGTTCCAACACATCAAATCACTTTAGATTGGTCAAACGATGAAAGCAAGCCGGATGAAAACTACGATAAATCGCTGGGCACCTTAACTCTGCGACTTAAGGATAGAATTCCTGTAGATATAGTAGTAAGACAGCGCTTTAGAGTACCTAAAGAGAACGCGCCTCTTATGGTTTCACAAATCGGCTCCCCAGGAGACATAACTACAAACTCGATAATCACTGATTATAGTGCGACTGTCCAAAAATATAAATCTATTCGAGATCTCATCGTCAGAGTGTTAGAGCCAACAGTCAGGAGCTATTTCTATAATGCGGTTCAAGACTGTGAGGCGGAGGATTTTTACATTCACCGAAGCGACCAACAGAAAGATGCTGCTCAATATCTAAAGGGAGTCTTGAGAGAGCATGGAGTGGAGGCAATTGACACGCTAATAGGCGAGATAGATCTGCCAGATGTATTCGATAATCTTGAAATTAAGCGCAAGTTAGAGGAAAAAAAGAGGAATCTGATAGAACAAGAAATATTAACTGAGGATCTCAAACGGAAGTTGGCTTATTTGAAGGCAGTTACAGGGAAGCAAGAAGAACTAGTTAATTCTCAAATGAGTTTAGAATTTGCCGAGCGAGAGGCTCAGGTCAAACTTCAAAAAGCACTTGCTGACGCGAAAGCTATGCGAGAACAGGGACGAGCTCAAGCTGATGTGGAACTAGCTCTTAGACAAGCAATTAGTGACGCTCTTGGTCAAAGGGCTTATATCGAGATAGAAAAACTAAAGGAGATAAGTAAGTTTAAGCTGCCTCCCATTGTTGGAGGAAATGAAGGCTCCGGTGCTGGATTATTGATTGATACGTTGTTGGCTTCAGTAATGGAGAACTTAACAAGTGGCAATTCCGAAGCAATCAGTGGAAGCATTATTGAACAGGTTGCAGCTTTATTTTCGATAGATTTGAATGAACCAGAATCTAAGCAGCTTAAAAGTTCGTCAGATATACAAGTTGTTAACTCTGAGACGACGGCTTCATTGTCTGAAGATACTTCAGTTGTTTGCAACAGCTGCGGAACTCTGAATCCTCCTAACCATAAGTTTTGCTTTGAGTGTAGTAGTCCTTTGGTATACTCCTCAGACTCAAAAAAGTGAAATGTGAAGTGGTCCCCACTGATTGGACAATTTTAGAGGGGAGCTAAGCTCTGATAATAGATTTAATCAACCCAGTCAGAGTTACGCCTAGTTTTGTATCCTAAGGTAGCGGGTAATATATGGATGCCATTCAGCTTAGCTCCAGCGCAAACCCTGGTAGTACATCTTCCCCAGACACAGTAGCCGGAAGCAGCACAATTTCGGCCTCTTTCCCCGCTCGATATATCTCTACTGTTTGATCCTGAGGATTAATCAACCACCCCAGCCTCAAGCCACTGTCTAGATACTCCAACATCTTTGCCTGTAAAGGCCCCAAGCGATCGCTTTTTGAGCGGAGTTCAATCACAAAGTCGGGACAAATGGGCGGAAACTGCTCCTTTTCCTCTAGGGAAAGCGCATCCCAACGTTCTTGGCTCACCCAGGCAGCATCAGGAGAACGATCCCCTCCACCAGGCAGTTTGAACATAGTGGACGAACTAAAGACTATACCTAGGCCAGCTTGGCGATTCCAGAGATTGAGGTCAGTAATATAGTCTGCTTCCTTGCTTCCACTTCCACCACCAACTGGGGGCATAATGATCAATTCTCCCATTGGGCTACGCTCCATAGCCACGTCTTTATTGGCCATACACAGTTTATAAAACTGCTCATCGGTCAGTGTCACTACCGGTTCTAAGTTGAGCGTGATAGCCGTCATAACTGGAATTCGCGATCTTACGGATTCATTATTTGTAGAAGCGCTGACTCTAAGATTACACACAATGCCTACTGATTGGCTTTTGCTCACAATCTCAACCACAGATTTGGGAGCAGCATACCCCGTCTGCTTGGCACAGGGTAGAAGTTTTTCACAGGCTGAATCGAAAGTTCAGCAGCTCTCTACTCATCCGTATGCCAAGGATCCTTCGTAAAATTCTCATCCAAAATCCGCTTAGGCCGCATCACCAAAACCACCTGCCCATAAAGCTTCTGCTCAGGAGCCTCCGCAAACCACTGCACCTGTAACTGCCCATCCGCCTCCACCAAAAAATAGCAGTCCTCATGCCACTGCCGCTGATCGCGATCAACAATCACCAACACCTCCTCCGTTGGCCGAGGCAGATCCAGGCCTAAATCTTGCACCTGCGCTAACAACGCCACCGGATCCTCCGCCCGCAAAATCACCTGCCACCCTGGCACTGGCACCCAAGCACAAGTTCCTGAAAACTGCACCATCCCAAACGGCTCTTCCTCCTCCACCACAGGCACCGCCTTCAAATCCGTCAGAGTCAACGGCAAGTGCCCCATCACCGGCATCAATCGGGGCAACTCCTCCTCCGATTCCAACCGAAAAAACGGTAGGCGAGGAGCCTCTTTCGCCTTCACCACCGAGAAATCACTCAACAGCATTTGTAGCTGCTCTCGTGCTGAATCACTATGGGCAAACTTTAGCCCCTGGCCAATTAAACGAGAGCGCTCCTGCAAATCATCCTTTTGACGGGCAAAATACCAGCATCGATAGGCCATGGCATCTCCCGGTGTATCGGTGAATCCCACCGGAGTCTCCGAGAGACGACTGAACTCCTTCATCGCTTTTGCGATCGCACGGGCTTCATCTGCATCCAACTGCTTCTCAGCCGCCAGAGTAGCTGCTGCCGCTCGTTCCACCTGATTCAACACCCGAAACTCATAGAGAATATCGCTACGGCGCTCACCAAAATATTGGCAAGCCGCCTCTGCCCCCTTATCCTTCAGGTTTTGATAGACCTGTCCCGCCACAATAATTTGGTTCTGCTGAATCGGCTCAATCCCAGATTCTTCAAAAATCTGCTGGGGACTATAGCCCGCTTTCTGGAGCTGCTGACATGCCATGCCCCAGTCCACCCAGGTTTTCTCCTTACGGCGCAGCATCAGCAAAAGCTGGTCAACATCAATATCAGGGCTAGATCCAGGGGGCGTAAAGGAAGTCATGGGCAAAGGTCGCGATCAACAGAATTACTGGGGACGAACAATCAGTTCTTCTAGGGTACGGGTTTGGGTACGCGGATCATACCCAATCAACTTAATGTAACTTTGGGGATGATCTTGCAGACAGGTTTGCAACCCCGCCATGGCATCCGTCACCGTTCGAGGCGCTTGCGGCCAAGTCCAGCTGCGCCAGACATTACCCGCCTTTTCCCGAGATGTAGCAGTTTCTAAATTCAGTTGGCTACCCTGGCGCATGGCCTGTTGAAACAGATGCTCAATCTCATGATGGGCAATATAGTCCGGCCAGTCACCCTTAGATTGAGATGCAATATCAGCCTGGAGGTAATGGTTTGCCTCTGACTCAGGTGGGGGAGGGGAAGGTTTAACAGGTTCAGCCTTTGCTCCCGACAGATAAGCTTGAGCCAAACCAGCATGGTGCAGACGGTCTTGTTCACCCACCATCGCCTCACCCAGCTCTATTAAATAGTCTAATGCCAGGGCCGGGGGCTGGATCTGCACCTGTCGCTCAGGAGAATTGACCAAATAAGTAGAGACGTTGCCAATACCAAGATTGCGAATAAAGTCTCGCACCTGTTCGTCATAGATGCGCGATCGCAATGCCCCAAAAAAGTCGATAGCCTGGTCGGCAAAATGATTGACCAGCTGTTCAATCACAGAACTGGATAACCGATCCGGCTCAAAAATCCCCTGGACTATCCCCAACCGATCTTCATCACTAGGCTGCCAATAGAACTTATCCATCCGTCCATCCCGCACCAGGGGTGCATAAAGGGTGGAAAAATCATTGCCCGTCACCAAAATCGGCACCCGGCGAATGGGCTGAGTATCGTAGCTACCCGGTAGCTGCACATCCGTGGGGTTATCGGCAATATTCATCAAGGTGCCGTTCACTAACTGGGTAT
Organism: Acaryochloris sp. CCMEE 5410; assembly: GCF_000238775.2. Lineage (NCBI taxonomy): Bacteria > Bacillati > Cyanobacteriota > Cyanophyceae > Acaryochloridales > Acaryochloridaceae > Acaryochloris > Acaryochloris sp. CCMEE 5410. Next base: position 1,664,321 of record NZ_AFEJ02000002.1, read on the forward strand.
TAACGGTATACTGCGTGGTCTGATCCATCCGACTCGCCCCCGCATCCAGATCGTTAATCAGCAGTACGCACATCTTGCCCCGCACTTTGATCAGTTCTGCTGCTTCTCGATAGCGCATCCGAATCAGGCGCACTGGATCTCCTGCATCAGGGCTTTCCAGCTCACCCGCCGACATACGTACGGGCTCAATGCCCATCTGCTCAAACAACAGCTCACATTGGAAAGATTTTCCTTCTCCCTTGCGACCATGAATCCCTAAGATCAGAGGCACTCGCAGCCCTGGCAAGTCCATAAAGTTCTTGGTGATATGGACGGCCAGTCTATCTAAAAATCGAGGCGATAGGTAATAACCCATGGTCAAAGCTCAAATATGGGGAGAGGCCAGGTGGATCAAAACTAGGGATATCACACCTAAAAATTGGGCCCACTTGAATTAATAGGTGTAAACAAAGCTCGCCTATTCTCCTATGACTACTCCTCTGAACGATCGCGCTTAAACCAGTCCAGCCAAGCAGACCACTTCTGAATAATCACAGCCATTTCTGTATAGCCCGTACTGCCAGGATGGTAGCCATCTCTCGCTTTGATATCGTTTAACCAGATGCTGGAGCGGGAGAGAGGTGTCCAAATATCCAAATAGGGCACATCTAACTCTTGACTAAGAATGCCAAGGTTCTCGGAGAGATCTTTGACTCGCTCATTATGGTCAGGATCTGCGATCGCAGGCGGACCAATCATCAGAATCGGATATCGTAGCTTTGCCGTTCTAAAAATGCGCCGCGCATTCTCCAGGGACAGAGGCATATCAACCCGGCAGTGATCATATTCTTGGGCCGTATCATTTACCCCAAAGCTAAAGACCACTCGACCATTCGTACCCGCCGGACAGCGCGCTTGAACTTCCGATAGCCACCGGTCTTCAATATCAGCACTCGTACTTTGGCGAACTCCCAAGTTATAGCTGGTGAAATCATATCCTCGCCGATACATTGTGGCGCAGATGCGGCCTGTCCATCCCAAACAGCCCAGATCACCCACCCCGTTCACAAATGAATCTCCCACAAAACAAATCCGCAGATCCTTGTCGTCTTTCGGCATGATCCAAATACCCAATCACTATTGCTAAGTCATATAGGCTTTACGGCAATTGTCAAGGTATTGGCAGCAAACTTTTACAAGTATCCCCCTTACCTTGTGCATGAAGCCTTATCCACTTGTGCCAGTTTCCAGCACTCCTGACAAAAAGGAGGAGAGGTAGGTTAACCTACCTCTCCGTTCAGCTTAGAAAGCTAAGACCCTATTCACACTAGAGTTTAGTAGGGGCGGTACCCACTATTGCTACCCGGCTTATGAACAATAAAGCTCATGACTTGGCACTGGCGGATATTGTCAAATCCAACCACCCGCACATACTTATCAGAGTACTCAGAGCGGCACTCGCCAATCTCATACAAAACATCCTGAACAGAAGGATTTTTGAAAAGAGGCAACTTCCACATGGTCCAGTAGTATTCGGTTGGCTCAGGAGTATCGTTAAACTCAATTCCTGCAATATAGCCCTGATCCAAGATGTACTGAATTTGTCGACGAATCTGATCGTCGTTCAGGGGAGGCAAGTAGGAAAAGGTCTCGAAACGTCTTTCTATGGGTAAAGTTCTCATGGTTTTATCCGTAGTATTTCCATCAAAAAACTGCAAAAAAGTTTATGGGCGTTCAATCCAGCTCTTCATCAGCATCTGCTTCAAGCTCATCATCATTAGAAGGTGACTCGGGTGTAGACATTTGGGTCATTCGCTCTAGGAGCTGACGTCGATGACCTACATTCGATTCTTGAATTCCGGTCTTGACCATTTCTGGCAGGAACTCAACGACTTCCTCTGCTAAATGCTCTCTCACCGTTAACAACCGCAACGCTAACTCTCGATTTTCTTGCATGAGGGCTTCGAGGTAAAACTCACCGTCTTGAATTCGATCCGTAGAAGAAAACTCCGACAACCAAATTCCAAGACCGGGATTGGTCTCATAAAGCTGAGTCACCACTAACTTGGCCGCTTGATAGGTCAAATAGCTGATCAGCACTTGGGCTGTATCTTTGGCAACTCGTTTTTGATCCATGCAATCCAACACATCCCCAATTCAAACAGGGATAGAATAATGCGTTGAACAGTTAAGGGAGAAAGGAAAGGAACGTCCATCTTCCTCTATCTGTTCAGGGCAAAGGCACCCTTTGCCCTGGCTTCAAGGGGATTAGACTGTATCCATTGCCTCGAATTCGAACTTGATCTCTTTCCAGACTTCTAAGGCAACAGCCAGTTCAGGACTCCACTTAGCAGCTTCACGGAGAATGTCGCCACCCTCACGAGCCATGTCGCGACCTTCGTTACGAGCTTGGACACAGGCTTCAAGAGCAACCCGGTTAGCCGTTGCACCCGGTGCACAACCCCAAGGGTGACCCAAGGTTCCACCACCAAACTGGAGCACAGAATCATCACCAAAGATCTCAACTAGGGCAGGCATGTGCCAAACGTGAATACCACCGGAGGCGACAGCCATAACGCCGCCCATAGAGGCCCAGTCCTGAGTGAAGTAGATACCACGAGACAGATCTTTCTCCACATAGTTCTCACGCAAGAGATCCACGAATCCCATGGTGATGCCTTTTTCACCTTCCAACTTACCCACAACCGTACCGGTGTGGATGTGGTCACCACCAGACATGCGGAGACACTTCGAAAGAACACGGAAGTGCATACCATGGTTCTTCTGACGGTCAATCACAGCGTGCATGGCTCGGTGAATATGGAGCAGCACACCATTATCACGGCACCAGTGGGACAGGGTTGTGTTAGCGGTAAAACCACCGGTAATAAAGTCATGCATGATGATGGGCATTTCGAGTTCTTTCGCGAACTCAGCCCGCTTCAGCATCTCCTCACAGGTGGCAGCGGTAACATTTAGATAGTGACCTTTAATCTCACCGGTTTCAGCTTGGGCTTTATGAATCGCTTCAGCAACAAAGAGGAAGCGATCACGCCAGCGCATGAAAGGCTGAGAGTTAATGTTCTCATCATCCTTAGTGAAGTCAAGACCACCGCGGAGACACTCATAAACGGCTCTACCGTAGTTCTTTGCGGATAGACCTAACTTGGGCTTAATGGTACAACCCAACAAAGGACGGCCATACTTATTGATCTTGTCACGCTCAACTGTGATTCCGTGAGGAGGACCTTGGAAGGTCTTCATGTAGGCAACCGGAATACGAATATCTTCAAGACGTAAGGCCCGAAGTGCTTTGAAACCAAACACGTTACCCACAAGGGAGGTCAACAAGTTGACGACTGACCCTTCCTCAAACAAATCGAGGGGATAGGCAATATAGGCAATGTACTGATTATCTTCGTTGGCAACTGCTTCGATGTCGTAGCAACGGCCTTTGTATCGATCCAAATCGGTTAACAGGTCAGTCCACACAGTGGTCCAGGTTCCTGTTGAGGATTCAGCCGCAACAGCAGCACCAGCTTCTTCGGGAGGAACACCTGGTTGAGGGGTCATCCGGAAGGCAGCGAGGATATCTGTATCTTTTGGGGTGTAGTCCGGCGTGTAATAGGTTAGCTTGTAGTCTTTAACGCCAGCATCATATCCGGCCTTTGACTGAGTTCTAGTTTGTGAATAGGACATGTTGCTCTTGAACAACCTCATCTAAACGTGATAAATCCCGGACAAAACAACTGAGGCTAACTTTTCAGGTAGCCCGCAAAAAAATGTTGAATTTTATCCTGCAAAAATCGCCTAATGCCAACTCTTCAACGGCAAGCGAATCATAGCTTTCCTTAAGATGGCCGCCTTGAGAGGAATACTGGAGAAAGATATTTCCAACAGAAATACTCTGGAATTGGCTAAAATTCAATTTACCAGAGATTGCATAAGTTTAACTTTGGAGGTTTTGAACCTTTTGATAAGTAAATCTTATTCAATATAAGTGGATTAAGCGTATTTCATCTTTACAAGGATTCACATTAGCAAATGTAATCACCCTCGCACAACTCAGGCTTCGCTTAATTTATTTCAGGTCGACAAAACTTTACTTTTATTTAAGTATCATCTCTAACCCTTACATATACTGGGCCAGCAGGATAGGCGACTCAAATCCCCCGATTACATGAGTGTGTAGTAATGTTACGACTCCTCACGGCCCTCAGAAAAAGGAGTAATTCCACCATGAAATCCCATGCCGACGGTGACCTGGCTTATACTAACTTAAGTGGCCTTTTGTAAAAAAAATTGAGGCCATTCGTTACACTTAGCACTTAAAACACTCCTGCATGGGTTTTTGGAAAAGCTTATTTGGAAGTTCAAACGGGGCGTCTGCACAGACCCTAGCCCCTGCGAATGGCTCGATCGGGACGGCTCTGTCAATTTCCAGCAACGGGCGAGGCTCCAAATCGACCCAATCTAAAATTACTTTTAGTAAAGATCGTGAAATCGATCTGTATGAACTGGAAGAGCTTTGTGATGCCGTAGGCTGGTCCCGTCGCCCCATTCGCAAAGTCAAAAAGGCCCTCAAACATAGCTTTATTGTGGTCTCCATGTGGGAACAACGGGGTAGCTACAATCGCCTGATTGGTTTCTCTCGGGCCACCTCCGATCACACGTTTAATGCCACCATTTGGGATGTCGTCGTCCATCCTGACTTTCAAGGCCAAGGCCTGGGCAAAGCCTTGATGAAACAGATCATCAAAGAGTTACGGCGAGAGGATATTAGCAATATCACTCTTTTTGCTGACCCCCATGTCGTCAACTTTTACCGAGATTTAGGCTTTATGCCTGACCCAGAAGGCATTAAAGGGATGTTTTGGTATCCCAACTTTCGGTAATCCAGCGTTGCAGTTCTCTGGCACTCCATGTGACGACTCATAGCTGCTGCCATCCCAAGGAATCTCTCAGTTTCAGTGAGAGCTATCCCCTAATACATCCACAAACTTCTGCAGCCTGAAATAGGCTTCGATATAAACGGGGTTTAACTTCATCGCCTGCTCTAAGGCGAGGCTGGCCTCCTGATACTCTCCAAATTCAAAATGGGTCACAGCCAATCCCAGAAAGCTCTCGGCATGCTGCACATTCAATTGGGTGGCTTGTTCAAAGGCTGTCATCGCTTCTTCTTGAAATCCAATTTGAAACTGGGCTAGTCCCAAACCATAATAGGCAGCATGCAAATAAGCGTTGTAATAAATCGCTTTTTGATAAGCTAGGGCCGCTTCATCATAATTCTGAATGCGATAGAGAGCACTTGCTAGATTGCAATAGAGCTCGGCATTCTCAGGGGCATAGTCCAAAGCTTGGTTATACACAACAACCGCTTCGACAAAGTCCCGAAATTGATACAACACGCTACCCAAGCCGTTGTGAGCTGCGGCCAAAGTGGGCTGCTTTTGAATCGCCTGCTTAAAATTATTTTTTGCCCCAATATAGTCTGCTTGCTCATACTTATGTAGTCCGCGCCGCAGCCACACCATCGCCCAAGAGGTCTCATCTGTTGCTTCTGGGTCGAGGGTTGGTTGACTCGTGACGGTCGGTTGAACCAGGGTCAATCCCTCTAAAGGGTCGGGTGGGAACGGAGATTCAGGGTGTTTAGAACTTTGATGGTTTGCCTCAACGGGCTCCGTTTCATCTGGCAGTGGACTGTCCTGGCCTTCGGATTCAAAGACAGAATGGATCAGATCGGCTTCTATTTCATTGGCCAGATGTAGTCCACGTTTAATCAACGAAGACATCTGATCATCAACACGAGTATGAAGAGATGGAAGATTGAACTTACCCTGTTGGGACTGCTCACTGGGCCCCTCCACCATAATCTCTATCCCATTTTTTTCTTAAGCTCTGTTAACTGTCGCTGCGCCATCAAGATTTCTTGGTCAAAGCGATGAGACATTTCTAGCAAAAGATCCTGTCCAAGTTGCTCTAGCTTCACAGCTTTTATCCGCAATTGATGTAAATCGGATTGGGATAGCTGCTGTAATTTATCCTCAATCGACTGCAACCGCTGTCGGCTTTGAGCTATTTGGCGAATTGTCCGGATTAAATCTGCTGTTATCCCTTCCCCTTGAACCGAGTCGGGACTACTTTCCCAGTCATGCAAAATTGCCCGGAGCCGATCTTCATCCCCCGCTTCATAGGCTCGATTCACTAAGGCCATCAGTTGCTCGCGGCGATCACGCTCTTCAGGGTCTGTCGCTAGGTCAGGATGAATCCGTTTAGCCACTTCTCGATAGAGTTGTTTGAGGCGGGCGGAGGGCCGAAAGTTGTGATTAGAGGCCATCAACGTTAAGTATTTTGAAATTTGGGCATTAATCCGCTCTAATTCCTCTTGACGGATGCCCACAACCTGCATGTAGCGATATTCAAACGAGTGGAGTTCGGCCTGAAACGTAGCCAACTCCAGCTCCCGTTGCGCTAACTGAGCTTCCAAATCCAATAGCTCTGACTGCTTTTGCTGGAGTTCTAGCTCTTCTGGCGTCGATTGACGAACAAGACTACTACTCATTGACTTTGAATCGTGATGGGAGGAGATACTATTAAATCGAGTTGTGTTCAAGATAGAGAGCGTACCCTAGGGAAATGGCAAACGATGCTGCCATACCTCAGTTGAAAAGCCAGTTTTATCTAACTTAGCTTACTTACTGGTGTTGATGAAAGAGGGAAGGCCCGCAATCATACTGAGTGCCACCAAGCTAGGTAAGAACCAATTTCCCCACTGTACATATAAAGTCTGAGTTTGACGGCGGTAAATGGTGGCAGCATGGGTAGCAAACACCAGAGGCTGTGAGCGCCACAAGGTTTGGCCATGGGGGTTAATCACACCAGAGTAACCGGTGTTCGTCGAACGAACGGTCCACCGATCCGTTTCTATCGCTCTCATGACGTCATGGGCATGGTGCTGAGCCATCATCCGAGTATTGTAAGGATCGTTATTGGAGGCCGTCAGAATAAACTCTCCGCCTTGAGCGGCTTGTTTTTGAAACAGTTGCGGAAAGGCGGAATCAAAACAAATCCCTGCGATCGCAGGTCCCCAAGGAGTCAAGAATTGTTGATCAGGCTTCCCTAAATTCATCTGGGTACTGACGGGGGTCAACCGACCGATTAACCCACCCAATAAGGATTCAAAGGGAATATATTCACCCAAGGGCACCAGCTTAATTTTGTTATAGCGGCTAAAGATGCTGCCATCAGCCAAAACGGTAATTAAACTCTGGGTAATGCGATGGTCTTCGGGCATAAAACTCCCCAGCCAGGCCACTACCTGTTTATCTTGAATAGCCTCTACTAAGGGAGGCTGACCTCGCCATAAAAAGGGAAATGCCCCTTCTGGCATCAGCACCGCATCAACGCCTTGATCGGCCAACTGCCGATACCCCGCCTCATAATTCTGACGCCCCAGTTCAAGACCTTGCTTAAATAATTTGATCCGCGTGGGGATATTGCCTTGAATAATGCCGATGTTAAGGGCAGTGTCCTGCTCCATCTGCAATGGCTGCAGGTAAAGGCTCAAGCCTAATAGATGTAAACCGATAAAAAGTGCGATCGCAACACTGCGATACCGCCATCGATAACGAAGGGCTACCCAGCTTTCTGCCAAACAGCCATTAACCATGACTAATGCAGCCACAATAACAGTCGGGCCGGATATCCGACCCAAATGCAGAATGATCAGGTTTGTTGGGCTTTGGGTATAAGAAATCGGGGTCCACCACAAGGGCGATTGAGTCCAGAGCCACTCCAAAACTACCCAAGCCGTTGTTCCCACCAAAATTCGATGATAAACAGGGAGTTTTGCCCCTATCCAGGCCATCCACCCAGACCAAAAAGCAGCAATCAACGCCCCATAAACCGTTACAAACATCCAGCAAGCCAATGCAATCGTCAGACTTGTCCACCAAGACAGCCCCATCCATGTCAAAGGGTGCAAGCCCGTTACCCACGACACTGCAGCCCCCTGATACCCCAGTCCCCATACGAACCCCAGCCGCATCGCCAGCCACACCCGCCCCTGAGCACGGTTAATGTATATCCACAGGGGGACCAAAGCAATCCATGCGAACCACCAAGCTCCCACGGGGGCGGGAATAATACCCATCCCTAAGCCCGAGAGAAAAACGATACCAAACCCTCGCCATTTAGCCGTAGAGATTTTCGGTCGAATACGATCTTGAACAATATATTTCACGTATCTTCTGATAGCTTGCAGTAAAGTCTGCTGGCAGTTTAACCTGATTCAGTTTTTCCTGATTCAGGCCTCCATTACGTGCGTTAGGCCAAGCTCTAGGTCAATAGCCACCGTACTATCCCTACTTTCGAGAAGACCTTTAACTTCGCTATGCTGAAGTTCAACAACCATCGTAATTTTCACACCTTCATTCCCAAACCCGAGGTTTTCATGGACAACAACAATTTCCTCAAGCAAATGTTGATGATTGGGGTCGGAACCACCTCCTTTGTCGCGGATAAACTTAGGGAAGTCAGTGATCAGTGGGTCAATGAGGGAAGGCTCAATCCCGAACAAGCCAAAGCCTTTGTTGATGATCTTTTACAACAAATGCGCTCAGACCCAGGAGACTGGGAAGCTCAGATGGAGCGACAGGTTCGCAACATGATGCAAGATTTAGGCTTAGCCAGACAAGCCGAAGTGGACGAATTACGCGGTAGGATTGATCGACTGGAGCGACAAGTGCGAGACTTAGAAAATAAGCTTTGGCAATAGCCTCCTCAATCAAAACCAACCCTTCAAAGCATCACCGTCCTAAAACGATCGGAGGAATACCTTGCGTAATATCTTAATCAGTTTCGGGATTGTCCTTGTTTGTAGCGCCGTTTTGGTCATTGCCCAAATCACTAACGATACACCTGAAGTATCCGCAGAACCCTTACAAACAGATAATCTGACAACCGTTGCTGCGATTCCTGTTGCCCAAACTCCCACATCTGATATGAATTCAACTAACACTGAAGATTCCGATTACACCACCACCGCATCTGGCTTGCAATACCGTGACTTAGTCGAAGGTACAGGTGAGCAACCGATGCTAGGTCAAATGGTCGTCGTTCACTATACTGGCACCTTAACTGATGGGAGTAAATTCGATAGCTCTCGCGACCGCGGACAGCCATTCTCATTCCCCATTGGTAAGGGACGAGTCATTAAAGGTTGGGACGAAGGCGTTGGCACCATGAAAGTAGGTGGGCGTCGAGAGCTAGTCATCCCCCCCGATTTAGGTTACGGCTCAAGGGGTGCCGGTGGTGTCATTCCGCCCAATGCCACCCTAGTTTTTGATGTTGAATTACTGAGAATTCAGTAGCTTTTAATCTTAGTTACAAGAAAAACACGTCTAAGCTATTAGACCTCTTGCAATATTCGTTTCACGATGTGCTACAGACGAACAAAATACAGCGATCTGACTCGGATTTTAGACCGCTAGCATATCGTTAGTTGAATTATGCAAGAGGTCTATATAATGGTTCAGACGTGTTTTTTCTTTATAAAGAATTGAAGGCTGTCAAGCCAGTTAGGGCTCTAGTGTATCTTTCAAAACTGTACGCGCTGCCAAATGGTTGCGGGTAGACATCAAAATCTCAGCTTCTCGTTCTAGCCGAGCCTGGGTATCCTGCATTTCTAGCAAAGATTGTTGCTCTAACGCCGCACCATAGAAATTACTGGCAACCCAGTAGGATAGGTCTACGGGGAGGCTAGGAATATCATCTGGAAGGTTGATATCTTGTTCAGTTAGCTTTGCAGAGAGTCGAACAACATCTTGCAACAGCTGAGTAACATCTGTAGTCAACGCCTGTAGGTCTTGATCCACGGGCAAAGGTTGATCTTCAATCCACTCTACTAGTCCAACACGGTAGGGTTTTTCACGAACGTAATGGAGTACCTTAAACCGCTGCCGCCCCAGCGTTAAAATCATGATTCGATCATCAGGCAGCCTTTCATGTTTTGTGATTTCAGCACAACAGCCTACAACAGCTGCCTCACCTTTGTTCGGATCCCACATCAAAACACCAAATTGCCGATCTTCCTCCAAGATAGTGTTCATCATTATCCGATAGCGATATTCGAAAATATGCAACGGCAATGGTCGCCCTGGAAACAAGACTACATCAGGTAGAGGGAATAGCGGTAGCTCACGAACAGCAATTGAAGAGGGAATAGCCATTGGCAACGGAAGAGGTGGGATAGGGAGTACTCTTATTCACTCTAGCCCATGTCTCCCGAAGAATTCACAAACAACTCAGACAAGCGCCTATCAACTGTGGCGATGACTAAAGCTTAACTTCAATATCAACACCAGCAGGTAGATCAAGCTTCATCAACGCATCAATTGTCTTGGGGGAAGGCTGATAAATATCAACAATACGACGGTGGGTGCGTGTTTCGAAGTGCTCACGGGAGTCTTTGTCTACGTGCGGAGATCGTAGAACACAATAAATACGTCGCCGAGTCGGTAAAGGAATAGGTCCAACAGGGGAAGCATTCGTCCGCTTAGCAGTTTCAACAATTTTGTCACAGGATGTATCAAGCAAACGGTGATCAAAAGCTTTTAGGCGAATGCGAATTTTCTGTTGCTGGAGAGTGGTCATATCTTAAGTCAGTTGTTAAGTTGTCAAGGTTCTGAATATTAGCAAAGCCGTTTAGCAGTGCCATTGGAATCGGAACTGTTTGGATGAGCTGAAGGTGAGCGTTATCGCTGTACCTCCAGCTCCATCTTAAGGGCTGCTTAGCAGACTATTTAAGAATTTTGGAGACAACACCAGCTCCAACAGTCCGTCCGCCTTCACGAATTGCAAATCGCATCCCTTGCTCAATCGCAATGGGGTTGATTAATTCAACCGTCATTTTAATGCGATCACCAGGCATCACCATTTCAGCCGCACTGCCATCATCAGCTGTAAAAGCACTGATAGTACCCGTTACATCTGTTGTCCTGACATAAAACTGAGGACGGTAGCCAGGGAAAAACGGTGTATGACGCCCTCCCTCATCCTTCTTCAGGATATAAACTTCAGACTCAAACTGAGTATGAGGGGTAATGGAGCCAGGCTTAGCCAATACCATGCCGCGCTCAATGTCTTCTTTCTGAACACCTCGCAAGAGCAAGCCGACGTTATCACCAGCCATTCCTTCGTCAAGGGTCTTTTGGAACATTTCAACACCAGTCACCGTAGTGCTGCGTGTGTCTCTAATCCCAACTAACTCAACGGTCTCACCAACGACAACCTTGCCTCGCTCAATCCGGCCAGTTGCAACAGTTCCACGACCTGTGATAGAGAAAACATCTTCAACTGCCATTAAGAAAGGCTTATCAACATCTCTTTCAGGAGTAGGGATATAAGCATCCACTTCTTCCATCAACTTATAAATCTTATCCACCCATTCGTTATCCCCTTTCTTCATGGAGTCAGCATCGTTGAGCGCTTCCAACGCCATTAGGGCAGAGCCTGAAACGATGGGAATATCATCGCCTGGAAAATCATAGTCGTTTAAGAGTTCTCGAACTTCTAGCTCAACCAACTCTAGCAACTCTTCATCATCTACCTGGTCTTGCTTATTCATAAAGACCACAATGTTGGGAACTCCAACTTGCTTAGCCAATAGAATATGTTCACGGGTTTGGGGCATAGGGCCATCAGCAGCCGAGACGACTAATACTGCCCCATCCATCTGGGCAGCCCCAGTAATCATGTTCTTGACATAGTCAGCGTGCCCAGGACAGTCCACGTGAGCATAATGACGATCTTCCGTCTCATACTCAACGTGCGCTGTATTAATGGTAATGCCTCTTTCCCGTTCTTCTGGGGCCGCATCAATGTCATCGTACTTCCTGGCTTTAGCTTGGCCAAGGGCAGCGAGAGACATGGTAATTGCTGCTGTCAAAGTGGTTTTACCATGATCAACGTGACCAATGGTGCCAATGTTGACGTGGGGTTTTGTTCGTTCAAATTTTGCGCGTGCCATGTATCAACTATTCCTTTTCGATGAATTATGCGTTCCCTTTGTTTTTTTCGATAATGGGTTCAGCCACATTGCGAGGAACGTCCTCGTAGTTGCCAAACTCCATTGTAAAGATACCTCGACCCTGAGTCATAGACCGGATATCTGTGGCATAGCCAAACATGGTCGCCAATGGGACTTTGGTCGTCACTTTGGCGAGCCCTTGGGCCACTTCTTGACCTTCGATTTGGCCTCTTCGAGAAATGAGGTCACCCATTACAGGGCCTAGGAAGTCTTCAGGTACTTCTACCTCAACTTTCATCATGGGTTCTAATAGCGCTGGGGAGGCTTGCATTACCCCCTCTTTGATTGCCATTGAGCCCGCGATTTTAAAGGCCATTTCAGAAGAATCAACATCATGGTAAGACCCGTCCACTAATGTCGCTTTGACATCAATGAGGGGATAACCAGCTAAGATACCAGATTCGCAAGCTTCTTTCATCCCTTGCTCAGCCGGACCAATAAACTCTTTGGGGATAGCCCCCCCGACAATTTTTGAGATAAATTCGAAACCAGTGCCCTCTTCAGCAGGTTCGATCTCAACAACCACATGACCATATTGGCCTTTCCCACCGCTTTGCCGCACAAACTTGCCTTCTGCCGTCACTGCTTTGCGTATCGTTTCCCGATACGCAACTTGGGGGGCTCCAATATTAGCCTCAACTTTGAATTCTCGCAGCATCCGATCAATCAAAATCTCCAAATGCAGCTCACCCATCCCGGCAATCACCGTCTGATTGGTTTCCGGGTCTACACTAACGCGAAAGGTAGGATCTTCTTGAGACAAAGACTGTAGAGCTTTGGACAGTTTATCCATATCCTGCTTAGTTTTAGGCTCTACCGCCACAGAAATAACAGGCTCAGGGATAAATAGAGACTCCAGAACAATCGGTTCAGATGCATTACACAGAGTTTCCCCCGTAAACGTATCCTTAAGGCCCAGGGCTGCACCTAAATCTCCTGACCGCAACTCATCAACCTCAATTCGATCATCAGCTTTCATGATGATCAACCTAGAAACTCGCTCTTTTTTATTTTTGGTTGGATTGAGAATATAGCTGCCTTTGGTGAGAACACCTGAATACACACGAATAAAAGTGAGCCGTCCATAGGGATCAGACATCACTTTAAATGCAAGGGCAGCTAAAGGTGCTTCATCATCAGCCGGACGCTCAGCTTCAGTGCCATCCAACAGCTTCCCTTGAATAGCAGGAACATCAATCGGTGCCGGCATATAGTCAATAACAGCATCTAGTAAGAGCTGAACACCTTTATTCTTGAAAGCAGAGCCGCAAAGCATGGGCACAATAGTGCCTGCAATGGTGCCACGGCGCAAAGCCGATTGAATTTCTATTTCTGATAAAGATTCACCTTCGAGATACTTCTCCATCAGGGAATCATCGGCTTCAGCCACTGCCTCAACTAGCAGTGTTCGATACTCTTGAGCCTGTTCTTGAGTGGACTCAGGAATCTCGGTCTCTTGAATATCAGTGCCCTGATCATTGGTGTAGATGAAGGCTTTCATATTCACCAAATCAACGATTCCCTCAAACTTATCTTCACTGCCGATTGGAAGTTGAACGGCAACAGCATTAGCTTTGAGACGATCACGAATTTGTTCATAAACTCTGAAAAAATTCGCACCCGTTCGATCCATCTTGTTGACGAAGACAATTCGGGGAACTTGATAGCGATCTGCCTGACGCCAAACTGTTTCTGACTGAGGTTGCACCCCTCCCACAGAGCAGAAAACCGCAATCACACCATCCAAAACACGCATCGAGCGTTCCACTTCGATCGTGAAATCTACATGCCCAGGCGTATCAATAATATTGACTTGGTGATCCTGCCAGGTTGTGGAAATGGCTGCAGCGGTAATAGTAATGCCACGTTCCCGCTCCTGATCCATCCAATCAGTAACTGTATTGCCATCATGAACTTCTCCGACCTTGTGTACCACACCGGAGTAGAACAAAATACGCTCAGTTGTCGTCGTTTTTCCCGCATCAATATGGGCCGCAATGCCAATATTGCGCACTTTTTCTAGCGGGACAGAACGTGCCACAGCTACCTCCTTCGCCCTAGCAAGTCATTCGCATAAGGGTATACAACATTCTTGCTGTAATGATTCTATAACTTATCTCAGATGAACTTCACAAAGCTTAGTACCGATAATGGGCAAACGCTTTATTAGCTTCCGCCATACGGTGGGTCTCTTCACGCTTACGAATCGCTGCACCTGTCTCATTCGCAGCATCGATGAGTTCGTTAGCCAATTTGCTCACCATAGACCGCCCAGGACGCTGGCGCGAAAAACGAATAATCCATCGCAACGCCAAGGCAATACCTCGATCGGATCTGACTTCCATCGGGACTTGATAAGTAGCACCACCCACTCGGCGTGCTTTCACTTCTACTAATGGCGTCACATTGCGAACTGCCGTTTCAAACACCTCTAACGGGTCCTGATTCGTTCGCTCTTCAATGATTTTCAACGCATCATAAAGGATACGGGATGCCAGAGATTTTTTCCCACTCGCCATCAAGCGCCGAATAGTCATACTAATGAGGCGGCTATTATAAACCGGATCGGGGGGAACAGGGCGCTTTTGGACACGAATACGACGAGACATGAGAAATCCTACACAAGATAGTAATAATTAAGGGCTTAATAAATCCCCGCTATTTCGAGGAATGCATTTTTAAGACTACGATAACCGCAACCATCTAGCCTAATGCTCACACTGATGAGAGAAATAGGATTAAGGTCAGCATGTTCCCAAAACATAAGCCACCGCTAGGGAACTCCGCTCTATCTCAACTTAAGATCGCGGGTAGGTTACTAACCTTTAGGACGCTTCGCCCCATACTTGGAACGACCTTGGCGTCTATCTTTCACTCCAGCAGTATCCAAAGTGCCGCGGATAATATGGTAGCGAACACCCGGCAAGTCTTTAACACGACCACCCCGAATCATAACAACGGAATGCTCTTGCAAATTATGGCCGATTCCAGGAATATAGGCTGTAACCTCAAATCCAGAGGTCAAGCGAACCCGGGCGACTTTCCGCAAAGCAGAGTTGGGCTTTTTAGGGGTCGTGGTATAAACGCGAGTACAAACACCACGGCGCTGAGGACAGCTTTTTAAAGCCGGCGACTTTGTCTTTTTCTTTGTGTTGTAACGCTCGCTGCGGATGAGCTGCTGAATTGTGGGCATAGATGGGCGATGGTAAGTTAAGTTAGGATTTGGGATTCTTCCAAATCCTAACTATATAGATCTTTACGGTCTTGTGTCAACTTAACCACCTAAACCTGGCAAATTAAGATCGCCTGTCAAGTCTTCCATGCGCTCACGCATGGTATCGGTGGATTTTTGATATGCATCTTTCATTGCTTCAGCAACCAGTTCAGACAATGCATCTAGACCTTTATCGACTGCTTCTTGGGTAATTTCAGCACGAATAGGTTCTTGGTTACCGCTCATGACCACCTTAACTAAGCCGCCACCAGCTGCACCCTCGATCTCCATTTGTTCAAGATCTTCTTGTAATTGCTTTGCGCCTTCTTGCACTTGTTGTGCTTTCTGAATAGCTGCGGCTAATTCTTTCATTTTGCCGAGGCCGAAGCCAAAGCCTTGTCCTTGCTCTTTTGGCATAGTCTTTATGGTTTGTTAATGTGCTTGAATCTTTGCTTTGCTCTAGATGAGCTCCTCTAAGGAACCTCAAATCGAACTGTTTACTATGATACTGAGAGTCTACCCCAAGAGGCGTAAAGGGAATCCACTTTCTATGTGATCTGTGGAAATTTACCCAACATTTTTACCTCTGGTTTGAGCAGCAGTGACCAATTTTCCTCAACTTTTTGCTGAACATAATGAATCAGATTGAAGATGTCAGTCGCCGTGGCGTTACCAGAATTAAGGATAAAGTTAGCGTGCTTTTGAGCAACTTGCGCCCCTCCTAGTGAGTATCCTTTCAAGCCTGATTGCTCAATTAGCCAACCTGCCGTTCGCGGCAGAGGATTGCGAAACACGCTGCCACAGCTTGGCCAATCATAGGGTTGTGTGCTGAGGCGATGGTCTAAGTGGGACTGAGTTGTCGCTTTGACCTGTTCAGCCGATTGGTTGGCATGAAGCTGGAACACCCCCAGCAAAACAGGCCTGGGAGATTGCTGTAAGATAGATGACCGATACTGAAAGGCCATGTGTTCAGGCTTCAATACCTGAATCGTTCCATCTCTGTCTAGGGCATGAACCTCAGTTAACACATCTGCCGTACATCCACCGTGCGCTCCAGCATTCATCACTAATGCTCCGCCTACCGTTCCAGGAATACCGACGGCCCATTCCAAACCAGACCAGCCCTGTTTAGCAGCTTGCCAAGCTAGTTTAGGTAACGATTCCCCAGCATAGGCTGTAACTTGACAAGTTACAGGATCGAACGTTCTTTGCCGCAAGTACCGCGTTGAGATGACTAAACCTGGTAATCCCTGGTCACTAATAAGCAGGTTTGAACCTGCCCCCAAAAAGGTGATGGGCAGATCTTGCTCATTAGCCCAAGCATAGCTAGCTTGTAATTCTTCTAGATTATGGGGAGCAATAAACCACTCCGCTGCTCCCCCCACGCGGAATGTCGTCATACCGGCCAAACTCACATAAGGCTGAATTTCGCAGTTACCATTATCAATAAAGATGGAGGGTGAAGACTGAGTCATTGTAAAACAACCTCAGGAGAAGGTTTTGATGAAACCTGAAAATGGGCAAGTAAACCCGGAATGATGCGGTTCAAATCTCCTGCTCCCAAGAATAGGACTACATCACCCGATTGCAAATGTCCTTGCAAAAAATCGATAACCTTGGTCAAGGTGGGTTGAAACGTTACGGCAGAATGGTTAGCCGTAATTGCATCTGCCAACTTTTTACCATTAATGGTGCCTGGATTTGCTTCTCCAGCACTATAGATATCGGTCACAACAACTAAATCGGCATCTTGAAAAGATTGGCTAAACTCTTGAAAGAAGGTGGCTGCGCGGCTGTAGCGATGGGGTTGGAAGACCGCCACCACCCGTGATTGAGAATAGGTTGAAGCTGCTGCCTGAGCTTGAAGCTTTGCAGATGCTAAGGTCACTTGAATTTCACTAGGATGATGCGCATAATCATCGATCAAACAAATCCCTTGCGCTTCTCCATAAATTTCGAATCGGCGCTTAGCGCCTGAGAAAGTCTGCAATGCTTTCGCAATGGCAGAGAATTCTAAGCCGACATAACGGCCAACCGCAACAGCAGCTAGGGCATTACTGAGATTATGTTCCCCAAGCAGGGGAAGTTCTAACTGTCCTAAGCTCTCGCCACGTTCAAGGACCTCTACAATTGTTCCTTGGCCTGAATAGTCAATATTTTGAACCGTATAATCTGCCGATGCTTTACTACTCAAACTGTAAGTAATCATGGACTGATCGGTAGCCAATGCGAGAAAACGATCAGCAATGGTTGGGCAGTCAACCGAAACAATCAGAGTATGGCAATGATCGACAAACTGTTGAAAAATGCTCACCACTTGATCCAGTGAGGTGTAGTGATCAGGGTGATCGAGTTCAATATTAGTAATAACACCAATGTGAGGGAAGAACTTTACGAGAGACCCATCAGATTCATCGGCCTCAGCGACTAAATAGGGACTTTCACCCGTGCGGGCATTCCCACCCCATGCAGCAACTTCTCCGCCCACAATAATGGTTGGATCTAAACTCGCTTGCAACAATAAATAGCCCACCAGGCTACTGGTTGTTGTTTTACCATGGGTTCCAGCAATTGCAATGCTTTGAGAAAATTCTTGCATGAGCGCTGCCAGCACATCAGAACGATGAAAGATAGGGCATCCTGCCTGAACAGCGGCCTGATACTCAGGATTGTCCTCATGAATGGCCGTTGAGCAAATCACTTGAGGGGGAGTAGAAGACGCCTGACAAAGTTGCTGAATGTTAGAGGCTTCTTGACGGGAGAAGATCTGAGCGCCCTGGGATTCTAATTTTTGAGTGATATGGTTAGCGCGAGCATCTGAGCCCGATATAGGCAATTGTCGTTTCAGTAGGATATGGGCTAGTGCAGACATGCCGATACCGCCAACACCAATGAAGTGAATGGGACGACCACCTAAATCGACTGCACTTTGCATTACTGTATTTCGCTCCTTCTCGGCCCACACCTAGTTACACGCGACATCATAGCAGGAACTCTAAAAAATTCGAGTTCTTTTCCTTGCTTCCCACACATCTCCCTTGGATCTATGTCAATCTTGATGCTGCCGACATTGCCAGCATTTTTCAATCTCTATCCTTCAGGTAAAAGGTTAAAGCTAATAGATACACCAGCATCCTAAGTCCTATAGAGTTTCAGGTTCCATTTTGTTTGCTATCTGGTTATATTGCTAAGCATCACCATAATTTTCTTCTGTAAAATTTTTAATATCTTCTCGCTGATGATGTCAATCTGGTGATGGTCGAACGCTCCACTAATCAATTTGCAAAATCCGAATCTGTAATTATCTGTAATAGCCGGCATGGTATTGTTTGCGATCGCATCTCCAAGACATCCATCTGAGTTAAGTTACCCATGAGCGAACCACGGTTAGCCTCGATCAAAATTGTTTTAGTCGAACCGGCTGGCCCCCTCAATGTGGGGAGCATCGCCCGAGTGATGAAAAACATGGGATTAGGGCAGTTAGTGCTCGTTAAACCCCACTGTAACCCTTTAGACCCAGAAGCCAAACAGATGGCGGTTCACGCCATTGACGTCCTATACCAGGCTAAAACGGTTCAAACGTTATCGGAAGCACTCGTGGGATGTCAGCGAGTGGTGGCTACCACCGCTCGACAACGGCGATTACAGGTGATGACTCAAGCCCCTAAACAAATCTTGCCCTGGATACTAGAAGGTGAAGCCGCCTTGATCTTTGGCCCCGAGGATCGAGGGCTCAGCAATGAAGAGCTTTACCATGCCCAAGCTTTTCTTCAAATCCCGACAAGCTCTGACTATGCAGCATTGAATCTCGCCCAGGCCGTCACAATTTGCTGTTACGAGTTGCGTCAATGCCTACTGATGGGCCTTGACAACCGGCCCACTGAGCCTAGAATTGCAGAGTCTGATCATCCTCAAGTAGAATTGGCCCCCTTTCAACAAATGGAAGCGTTCTATCAAGCCCTAGAAGCGGCTTTATTAGACATCGGCTATCTACATCCTCATACAGCAACCGCAAGGATGCAGAAACTGCGGCAGCTCTTTAATCGCAGTCAGTTGTCAACCCAGGAATTAGCTATGTTAAGAGGGATGATTCGTCAGGTACACTGGAAAACTCAGGCAAATTGATTAAAATACTCATAATCTTTTGCTATTGGCAATGCATTAAAGATTACATAAAACTTTGAGGCTTGCCGATCCAGATTGGATACAGCTTCAAGTCTTCAGCTCATTTGCTCCATCACGTCCATAGCCAAATTTGTTGATTCAGGAGAGGGTGGTGCTTCAACACTCCAGGCAATCTTTAACTTCACGACAACAGCGCCAGTTATGGCAGCAGCGCCGGAGGATGCATCGAACGCGCCGAGCAATGCGCAAACAGCTTGTGCAGCAAACTCAGCATCGCGCCCCATCTAATCGTCTTCGCTCTCCTTCTTCTCCACAGCCCAAAAGATCCTCTGGTATTTCTCGAAAATCAGCCAAGAGAAATTCGTCTGTTCCAAAAGCACCGATTCGATCCGCCCGTCCGAGGAAACGTTCCAGCTCCTGGGGGTGGTTTGTATATCTCACTCGTTTAGCCATTGTTGGATCTGGGGTTGCTGCGATTGCTGGCACCGTTCTAACGGTCCTTGATCCCAAACCTAACTCATCAGTTTCTCGGTCTCCTGCTGTATCCTCTGCCCTAGCCCCCGCTCCACTAAACGCTGAAACACCAAACAATTCTGAGCAGTCGGTTCAACCGAAAACCTTTGACACCCAGCCTGATGGACCTCAGTCTCTATTTTATCGCTGGTCCCAAGAGCCACGGATGCAGCGGTTGGTACGCGAGGGGCAAGAGCTAACGACGATCAAGCGACAAATCCAGGCATGGTCTGCAGCTCAATCGGAGCTTAAGCCTGCGATGTTTTTCCTGAATCCCAGCACTGGCGAATATTTAGATATCAATGGGGCGAAAAGCATTTCAGCCGCCAGCACGATTAAAATTCCTGTCTTACTTGCATTTTTTGAAGACGTTGATGCAGGCATCATTGATCTAGATGAGCCCTTAGTGATGCGCCCAGATCTAGTGGCATCTGAAGCTGGCTCTATGCAATACGAACCGGTGGGCACAACGTTTTCTGCCCTGGACACAGCAGAGTATATGATTGCAATCAGCGATAACACTGCCACCAATATGTTGATTGATCGCCTCGGGGGTGCAAAGAAACTCAATCAGCGGTTTAAATCCTGGGGTCTCAAACACACGACCATCCGTAATCCTTTACCAGACTTAGAAGGCACCAATACCATCAGCCCACAAGATATGGCAGCCTTAATGCTCAAGCTCAAGGATGAAGATTTACTCTCGTCTATCAGCCGCGAGCAAGCGTTAGATATTTTGCGTCAAACTGTGACAAATACCCTTCTCCCCCAGGGGATAGACAAAGATGCGGATATTGCCCATAAAACGGGTGACATTGGCTCTGTTGTCGGGGATATCGGCCTCATTGACATGCCCAATGGCCAGCACTACGTTGCCGCTATATTAGTGCAAAGACCTCACAATGATCCCCGTGCCCAGGAGCTGATCCGTAAGATTTCTAAACTCACTTACAAAACATTTCGGAAACAGGTCGCCCCTGCAACAAGATCAGACAATTAGCAGGTGTACGTTGGGACTATGGGGTTTAAAGGACATCCATGAAATCATGGCCATCTATCACTCCCATCAGCATTGATCGGACCCTTCTTCATGAATACTCCGACGGTGATCGAAACTTCGAACAAGAGCTGTTGCATTTGTTTGTGGATGACACTCAGCAACATTTGGCCAGATTGAAAGCTGCCATCTCAAACCAAAACTTCGATATGGCAACACGGGAAGCCCATCACATCAAAGGAGCGAGTGCTCATGTAGGTGCCGTAGCCATGTTTGCGATCGCAGCCGAGATTGAAACCCTCATCAAGCAAAAAAGCACGTCTCCAAGTCTATTACTCAGTCAATTGGAAACAGCCTATCAAGACGTCATTGGCATGACTGAGCAATGGGATCAAGAATCAACAACACTCAGTTAAGCTGTAGATTAGCTCTCCCCTCTAGAATTGCTCAAGCAGCACACCGCTTTGGCGATGGGCCAGAGGAGTGACAGAATAGCTATTCCCCCGATATTTCTTCCCAGGCATTACCATTATGCGCTTCATTGACCAAACCGAAATATTCGTCAAAGCCGGAGCAGGGGGAGACGGAATGGTAGCCTTCCGACGGGAGAAATACGTGCCTGCGGGGGGGCCTGCAGGGGGAAATGGGGGTCGAGGTGGCTCGGTTATTCTCCAGGCTTCAACCCAGCTCCAAACCCTGCTGGATTTCAAATACAAACATCAATTTGTGGCTGAAGATGGCAAACGGGGTGGCCCCAAAAATTTAACCGGTGCATCGGGACAAGATCGCTTAATTGAAGTTCCCTGCGGCACAGTTATTTATGAAGCAGACTCCATGAAGTTGTTAGGGGATTTAACCACAAATGGGCAAACCCTGACCGTTGCTCAGGGCGGTAAAGGGGGACTAGGAAACAAACATTTTCTGAGCAACCGCAATCGAGCCCCAGAACATGCGCTACCGGGACTGCCTGGCGAGGAGTTTCGGCTGCATTTGGAATTGAAGCTATTAGCGGAGGTTGGCATTATTGGGTTGCCTAATGCGGGTAAGTCAACCCTGATCTCCGTCTTATCCGCAGCTCGCCCCAAAATTGCCGACTATCCTTTCACAACGCTCATTCCCAATCTGGGTGTCGTCCCGAGAGCCACAGGAGATGGCACCGTCTTCGCTGATATTCCTGGGCTGATCGAAGGAGCCCATGCGGGAGTCGGTTTAGGCCATGACTTCCTAAGGCATGTTGAGCGTACCCGGCTACTGGTTCATTTGGTGGATGCCACCGCTGCAGATCCAGAGCAAGACTACCAGACCATTCAAAAAGAGCTATCCGCCTACGGTCAAGGCCTACAAAATCGACCCCAATTATTGGTATTGAACAAAATAGATGCCATGGATTCAGCGCAACTGCTGAAAAAACAAGCCAGCTTAGAGCAAATGAGCGGCAGCCCAGTGTATTTAATCTCTGCCGTAGCTAAACAGGGTCTAGACACACTACTTCAGCAAGTCTGGGAGGAACTAGATCGTCTACCTAACGATCTTCAAGAGGCTCCCATACCTGTTCTGGACTCACTCATCTTAAGAGAAACGTAAATTTCAGCAGAAGGAAGTTGAATTATCATTCAATTTGGGAAAGATTAAGTAATAATACGGTATACATTAGCGGTACTCGGCAACTTTAACTACGGTGACAAGATTTCTGGGTAACGCTAAGCATAAAGACATGGGTGGCTTCTAGAGTATGCAAGACGTTATCACAGCTGATCAAAATCAACTGCTACTCATTGATGATGATCCGAATCTGATTTTATTAGTGAAGGATTACCTAGAATTACGTGGGTATGAGGTGACAACGGCCAAGAATGGTCGGGAAGCCCTGCGCGTTCTAGAGAAGAGTATTCCTAATCTAATCATCTGTGATGTGATGATGCCCGAGATGGACGGCTATGCGTTTGTCAAACGTGTTCGGGATAATCCTCAGACCAGCTATCTCCCCGTTCTCTTTTTGTCAGCTAAGGGACAAATTCAAGATCGGGTCACCGGACTCAACACCGGGGCTGATGTATATATGATTAAGCCCTTTGAACCCGATGAATTAGTGGCACAAATCGAAGCATCCCTAAAGCAAGCCTCGCGAATGATGCAGAAACAAGCGAACTCCCTGGAAGGAGAGCTGTCGGTTCAGGTTCCCTTTGATGTCGATTTGACCCCCACAGAGACAAAAGTCATTCAGCTTGTTGCCAAAGGCATGTCCAACCGAGAGATTGCAGATGACCTGAGCGTTAGCCAACGCACGGTCGAAAGTCACGTCAGCAATATGCTCGGGAAGACAGGCTTAAACAACCGTACAGAACTTGCTCGCTGGGCCATTGAGCAACGCATGGTTTAAGCACGGTTACGGGAGCGCTCAAGCCACAACAGCCACAACATCAAAGACAACACACCAACCTGCAACGCGAAGTTAGGCAGTGTAGTGGTAATCTCTTTCCCCGCCAATAGCTGAAAGAAAAACACCACTGCCCCCACAAAGGCCGAGCCAGCAAACGCAATGTAAAAGAATTGTCTCAACCCACGATACGGAGACTTTAATTCGGCACGCAGTTGTTTAAGCTGCTCTGGGTTTAAGGAAGACCGGGAAGACTTAGGTGTCGGGGGTTGAGACATGAATCACAATCAAGCATCGTCGTAAGGTTTTTATTAAGGTGTGCGTTCGTAGTTCCCTGAGCCGAATGGCCCACTTTAAGTTTAAGCAACTTCCTGAGGTTGGGGCTGAGTGGTAGGGGATGGCACATCGGATGCAGAACTCTCAATCATTTCCACCAGTTCTCGTTCAAAGGTCAACAAAGCCCGATTCGTACGCCCACCCACATACAGTTGATCATCTGCCGTTAATAGCCAGATTTGCGAATGAGAGACATAACTCATGATCACACCAATCATTAACAGTCCGAATCCAGCATAGATCCAGGGAATGCCAGGGTCAGACTTAATTTGTAGCCCTGTACTGCCTACCAATTCCACTAATTTGAGGCTAATGTCATTCACATCCGTTGACATGCCCGTTCTTACGGTTGACACGAGCTTACCAGACTCATCGTAGACCACGACTGTGCCCTGCAAATCTGTGGTCAGCAAGGTCACCCCTGCACTGAGATCCGGTTTTGTGGGCACCCATGTTCCCCAGATTCTGCCGCCCGCTGCCTCTAAGGGGGCCATGGGTAATTGCAAAATAGGACTGTTGTTGAGCTGAACCCGCACTCCCGCAATGGACCAGTCTGCTTGGTAGAGGGTCACGCCCTTATGTTTAAGGGGTTGATTCACATGAATCGTTTGCCGATCCAATTCATTTTTTTCTTCATCGACAATCGATAAGTCTGAGTAAAATTGGTCGATTTGGCCTTCAGGGGTGTAATCAATCCAAAAACGATTCACCTGCACCGCCCAATCTTTGGGGATTTGAGCTCCGGACCATGGACCAGATTTAACAATATTGCTGACCTTAGCAGTAGTGCCACTGGGAATCATTTCTTGGGCCATAAATCCTGTCAGGGAACCCCATATGGAACCGAGTAGGATCAAGATCATGCTGGCATGAACAATGATTGGACCAATACGCCCAGTCATGCCTTTGCGGGCATAGATACTCTGATCTTCTTCAAAAACCTTGTAACGGTTCTTTACCAACGCCTTTAGCAGCGAAGACTTTTGGTCTGGGTCAAGGGTTGTACTTAGGGCCAGTTTCCCAAACTGACGAGGTTTCTTATAGAACTTCCAGCTGCGAGCCGCTTTGAGAGCCGGAAGCTGCCGCATAAAGGTACAGGCCGTCAAGCTGGTGCCGAACAATATCAGGAGTGATAAAAACCACCAGGTGGCATATACATGATCCAACCCGATTGTTACCAACACTTTCCAAGTCAAAAAACCAAACAATGCTGGGTCTTCAGGATAGTTGGCCTGGTAAAACTCTAGGGATTGGCCTTGCTCAATAACGGTGCCTGAGATGCTAAACAGTGCGATCGCAAGAAGCAATACAATTGCCAACCGCAAATCTGCCAAAACAGGCACTAAGGTTTTTTTGAAGAAAGCTTGAGGTTGGCCGAGGTTAGAGGTCATGGAAGTGGGTCACGGAATTATAAATCGACAGGATTAAACGCTGGGCAAGACATGGTTTAGCAAAGAAAATACGCCAAAGGCGACCAAAATAACGCCACTCGTGGGGGTAATCCAAGCAGACCATTTACGAATAGAGAGAAACCGCTTGATTGCTGCTGTAAACGTTCCTGCAATGATGAGGGGAGCGGTATAGCCTGCCGTGTATGACAATAACAGACCACCGCCCAGAATAGGATCCTGGGTACTAGAGATCCAGGCCAATAACGTCGCTAACACTGGGGTACTACAGGGGGAAGCAACGAGGCCAAAGGTTAGTCCTAACAGAAATGAGCGTACTCCCCTCGGCAACTGATCCGAGATCAGTTCCACCCCTGAAAAGCTCGGTAATCGGAGCGGTAACGCTTCCAGTAAATTAAGCCCCATGATAATGGCAACCAGACTGACCCCAATAGCCAGTCCTACACCGATTTGCCCATAGACTCGCCCCAAAAGCGCTGCACCAATTCCCAAGCCTGCCAGCGTTGAAGCCAAGCCTAAACAGAACCAAACGGATTGAGCCATGGCTTGCCAACGGTTCTCCGTTTCATAGCCACCGATATAGCCCACCGTGATTGGCAGCATCGACAAAGTACAGGGGGTAAGACTAGTTAACAGCCCTGCCAAGAAGATAATGCCAACACTCAACGCAGAAAGATGAGAGAGTTGGGTCGAAACAATTGTATTCGCAAATTGTTCAAGATGATAAAGCTGAATTTCCAGCGTTTCCAGCATAAGGAGAAGCTGCTACGACGCAACTAACAATCAGGTGTTCGCTATTGATCTTAACGAAGTCTGTGTTTTCGGCGTTGTTTTAGTCGTTGTTTTTTGGCAGCCAGTGCTGCTTTGGGATCATTTTTTCTAGCGGTTGCAGACGCTACACCCTTTGATGAGCGAAGTTTAGCGAGTATTCTGCGCCATAAAGAAATTGGTTTCCGTTTACGGACTAACTTTAAAGGGTCATTTTCGCGAGGATGCAGAGAAGCTTGAGGACCGGATAGTGCATTGGCAGAAGAACCATGTCTAGCTGTTGCCACGGAAGAGTGATCGCCGACCAGTCGAATCAAAGAAGGAGACTCGCCCTCATGGTGAGGAATAGCCACCACATCGGCACTTTGGCTCTCTCGAGCAGCCCGGATCAACAGTCCTGCGATTAATAAGCTAGCGATCATCGAATTCCCCCCATAGCTAAACATGGGGAGGGGAAGACCTGTCGTGGGCAATACACCAATCACTACACCGATATTAATCAAGGCCTGACCGACCAAGAAAATCATGGCCCCAATAGCCACCAAACGCTGAATGACATGGGTAGATTTCATGGCTACTCGTAGGGCTAAAAAGCTGTAAGTACCCAGGAGCAACAAAAAACAAAATCCCCCCAACAAACCAAATTCTTCGGCAAAAACCGCAAAAATAAAATCTGTGTGCTGAATAGGTAAATAGGAAAGCTTCAATTGTGACTCACCAAAGCCAACGCCCAGGATGCCCCCGGAGCCAACGGCTAGCAAGCTCTGATGAAGCTGAAAGCCATCTCCAAGGGCGTCGGCCCAAGGGTTCAAGAATGAGAGGATCCGACTTTGCTGATAGGGATTACGCAACACACTAATCGCTGCTAGACCTACCCCTGCCAACGCCGTTAAGAAAAGAGACTGGTAGCGTAACCCCGCTGCCAAAGCAATCAACCAAAGGGTCATACCACACAAGGCCGTGGTGCTTAGATTCGGCTGGACCAAGATGCCCAAAAGGGTCAGAGAGAATAAGAACAACCACCATAGTCGCTCACCCAGAGTTAATCGAGACCAGCGATTAAAAATATAGGCACTCTGCAGAATCAGGAAAGGTTTGATTAATTCGGAAGGCTGAAGTGGAAAGGGGCCAATATCAATCCATCGGGTTGCACCATTAATCGTGATCCCTAGCCCTGGAATTTTTGTGGCAAAAATCAACATCAAAAACAGAAAGAATCCAAACGCGGAGACTTTCATGAGTTTGTATAAGGGAATGTGGATCACCGCACAAAAACCCAACAGTCCCAAAATCACCCCTAATAGCTGGCGTTTGGAATAGTAGAGGCCATCCCCAGATTCAATCGCCCCCGCATGGTAGGACGCTGAGAATAGAACGACAAGACCAATGCCTAACCAAAAGAGGGTTAGCCAATGAAGAAATCGGGCTTCAGCAGCCCATTCTTCTGTTGAATAGGGGAGGGAGGGAATGAGGCGACGTATCTTCACAACCAGTAATTCCCAGCGTTAAGTCGAGGCCAGTATAGCAGACCCATCTAGGAATTGAAGGGGGTTAATGATCAACCCATCACATCAACGATTAGTGATCAAATTTTTAATTACTGTTCTGGCAAAGCTTCAGTTTGGGGATGATCTAAGGATATAGAGAGAACATCTACGTCCTGATTGAGCACCATGGTCGTACTAGAGTTACTGACGAACCCGATATGCTCATAAAAACGCTGTTGGTGAGTGGTGGTTAAGTAAATGCGTTCAACCCGGTTCATCCGTGGATGAGCCAGTAGGGTCTGCACAAGTTGTCGCCCCAGCCCTTGGCCGCGATAGTCAGGATGAATAACCACATCCCATATCATGGCGCGATAAATACCATCTGATGTGGCTCGTGCGAACCCAATCAATTCTTCACGATCCCACACACTGATAATGGGGTAACTATTTGCGATCGCAACTCCCCAATCTTCTAGGCGGCGCTCACCAGCCCAAAAGGCCCCTACCTGAAACAGCCGCTGTAATTTTCGCAATACGGTAGCGTTGACCGGCTGGTCTGCCTCGGTTAAGCCGTCTCGGAACTGAATATGTCGATTATCCATAGCGATGATTATGTCTTAGAAATCTGAGAATCACAATGGCGGTCATTTCCCTTGTTTAGACGTAAAAGAGTTCATCTAAAGGGCGGATAATAATTAAATACGCTACAGTGTACAAGCAATACTTAACAAAAGTACACTGATTTTTGTACTTCTTGATACAATAGCCTCATGTCGTAACGCTTCATTGCAAGATTCAAAGGTTGTTAAGGCAGAATGGTAGGTTCGTTTTATGTCCTTTGAGTGATTGTTTGTTTGGTATGGAGACCCCTGTGCAACTCAATTCACAGCCCCTTTCAAAAAACTCTAATCGAAGAGAAGATTTAAGCGAATATGTAGCTCATCTACAGCTCCATATGACCTTGCAAGCTCGGAATCTAGTTCCCACCTTGACTCGTCCTGAAGATAGCCGCGAGGAAATGCTTCAAGAGACCCAGGCAACCTTTGAAAAACATGTCTCTCGCCAAAGCGTCCAATAAAACGATTGACTGCTTAACGTTATAAAATACAAAATTTAATATTTCAACCCACAAAAAGGAGTGTTTCTTAACACTCTTTTTTTGTTGAGCTTAACAAAAACCGCCCTCCATAGAGGGCGGTTATGGCAAGTGAGGGAAAAACTAAAACATAAATCCGTTAGAAGGAGAACGTGGCCCGAACTAATCCCTGAATAATGTCATTGGGGTTGCCGTTACTGACATTGAAAGGGTTCGTAATCAGCATGACAGTCGGTGTGATCGTAATGTTCTCATTCACGGGAAACCGATAAAACGCCTCAAAGTTAGTTTGGGCAGAATAATTAGGATCCGTAGTGCTGACAATAAACGGCTGACCGGCTGCTACCGCAAGCAGAGACCCTGGCACGAGTAAGTCATTAACACCTACGCCGGCCATCCAGGTTTGAATGCTGCTGTTATTGCCAACAGGCAGAACATTTTGGAATAGATCATTGTTAACCCCACCAAAGGCAAGTTGAGGATCAATGGAAATTCCATAGCGACCAAAAATGCCGAATTGTCCCAGGGTCAACTCAACGTTGGCACCAATGATATTTTGGTTAACGTTATAGGTTTCAGCATGGGTAAACTGGGCCCGAATCGCAAAGTTATTTTGGTCATCTTCACCAAAGTCACTGGAATATTCAATCTCAGCAGAAGCTTGGAAGGGATCTCCAAAGAGCCCCCCCTCACAGGTATTGAGGGGATCAGTACAGGCATTCGCTGCATTACCAGACGCAATGCCAGCATCTGCGGCAATAAATAGACCTCGAACGCTCACGGGTCCACCGTTAACATTCCAGTCAAACGCAGCACCGGCACCACCTGGCCCATCAACTGCTTCAGAAATAATCAACGGGTTATTGATAAAGAATCCAGAACTGAAATCAGCTGCTTCATCGTTGGCGTAGCTGTTGCCATCAATGAAGGCACTAGGATAAATCAAGGGACCAACCGTTACCGCTAGGTTTTCGACGGGCTTGAAGGTATATCCCAAGTTATACAAAGTAACGCCAGGACCAGAACCGGTATAGTCCACCACACCAGGATCCCCTAAAGTTGTGGCAGTTCCTGCGCCAACAACGGGAGGAACAGGAAAGAAATTAGCGGGACCCGCAACCCCTGCAGATGAGAAGAAGTCAGAACCGCCGTTGCCCGTTTCCAATGTCAAATCGAGGACATCATCTCCATTAAAACTGGTGAGGAATGACATCCGTACTCGGGAAATGGCACTCACTCGAGAATCCCCAGGATCAACGTTGGCAATGCCTGGGACTCCTGTATCTACAGCAGCAACGCCTGTTGCCGCGGCATTAGGGGTCGGAATATTATCTCCAGGATTATCTACAAAATCTCCAAACTGAGCAGCCATGATGACTTGCGCTTGCAGTTTAGTCGTAGTTGAAAACTGCTGTGCTTCTACGGTGGCGACACGAGCTTCTAAACCGTCAACACGACCTCTTAATGTTGCCAGCTCAGCCGCAAATTCATCTTGAAGGGCCTTGAGCGCATCTAAGTCTTCTTTAGTAGCGAACCGATTACTGAGATTATCTAAGCAAGCGTTAACCAGGGCAGCTGCTTCCCGACGAGACATGGCTCGGCTGGGGCGGAAGGTGCCGTTGGGATAACCTGCAACACAACCATAGCGCTCGACTAAGGATTGAATCGCTTGAAAAGCCCAGTCATCGGGCTGGACATCTGAAAGCTGAGACACTGACGTGACCTGGCCAACAGAATCGGCTTCCGTTTCAGCCATAAGATCAGATACAGCGGGCGTATTATCAGCAACTAATAACGGCTGTTGCTGGCTCACCTGGCTGTTGGCAGGCGCATCGACAGCAGCACCTGAAACATCTAAATTCTCGGAAACTTCGGAAGATGTAGTACTAGCACTCGCCATGCCAGTCACGAACAACGCACTAGACAAGCCAATGACGCTGGCCATCAATCGAAAATATTGCATATTAATCCTCACACACATGTTGTTGAAATAAAGTTGGGCTATGTCAGAAAAACTGAAAACCCATACCAAACTGTATCAGAGAATGATAATCATTCTCTGACTTTCTTCAGTTGAGAAGAAACTTAACCACATTCACCCATATACTTCAAAAATGCTGCTGAAGTATGTGGGTGATGTTCTTGGGCTTAACCCTGGTGTAGCGAGTCTTATCTGGTAAGACAACCAGATTGGGTCCAGCTTTGCATTTGCCCACACAACCCATCGGTTGCAACTGAATCTCTTTATCTCGGCCTGAT
Organism: Acaryochloris sp. CCMEE 5410; assembly: GCF_000238775.2. Taxonomy (NCBI): domain Bacteria; kingdom Bacillati; phylum Cyanobacteriota; class Cyanophyceae; order Acaryochloridales; family Acaryochloridaceae; genus Acaryochloris; species Acaryochloris sp. CCMEE 5410. Next base: position 1,694,969 of record NZ_AFEJ02000002.1, read on the forward strand.
GTTTGCAAGGCCGTATTCAAGGCGGTTAAAACTTGCCGACTGCCGCGTTTACGACAACTCGATTTCTGACAAATTCTAATTTTGCCTTTCTGTACATTACAAACAGCGTGAGGACTTGGCTCAATATCGTCGTTGGAAGAACTACCGGGTAGAGCAGGCATGATTGACTTAGCTTTCAGTTTGACCTTGCCTGTTTTGGTATTCACTTTCTGACAACCCTGAATTTGGATCCATGTTCCAGGTTGTAGAATTTCAGCACAGGCTGGCCGTAGCGCTTTAGTTAGCTTGATATATTGCTCTCCTCGGGAGGTCGACAACCGAATGCCCTTGACGTTACAACCTTTTGACAGAACATAAGTTAGAAACCGACCACTAAGGGTGAAATCAGATTTCTTTGTATGCTTACCCATAAAACTTAAACTGTGTATTCCTATAATGCTGCCGATCAATCCCTTTCAAATGGTGCTGCTCTTGCAAAGACTCCCATAGATAACCAGGGATATCTGGAGATGGGCAGGTCATCATGGCGATATTGGCCAACTCACTTTTGCAATAGTGAAGCCCTATTTTTGCACTGCCATCCAGAACGCTTTGGTATGGAATTTGAGCCGTATTGGCCCTACCAATAAAGAAGTCGATCCATCCCTCCTGTTCTTGTCGAATACAGGGTAGTACTTCTGTGGTAGACCGTTTGGTCTTTTCAAGGCCAACACTGTTCCAGCCATTCCACCAATTCCGTCCTCGAAGCCACAAATTGCTGGAGGACACTGTAAACTTGAGCGGCTTCCAAATCATTGTTTATCTCCACTCGCAACTGCCCATCTAAAGAACACCATGCCTTGAGAGAAAGCTCCTGTAACCGCCGTTGGACTTGCCGATGGTCCCCAGGGCAAACTCTCCCAAGGAGTGATTCAATCGTGGACTGATATCCAGATGGGCGCATCCATAACCTCCAAACGGCTTGATAGCGGAGTAACGAACTTGAAACAAACGATCCCCTCTTAGCTAAACAGTCACGTCTAAGTGACACGACCTGACAACTGCCATCCATCTATAGTGATAGATCGATCAGACAGAAAAATTTTTTGAGTGGTTAACGCCACACGCTCAGATAGATTACGGGCAGCGGACTGATCAAAATCAGCGGCTAGGACAGCTTGAGATCGCAACCTCAATCCCCTCTGCATCAATCGCTCCGTAAACCGATCGCCAATAGACAACTGAGTTAGGCGTCTCAAGTGAGCTAGAACAATCACGGTAAATGCGGATAAACAGTCCCGACCGGAGGGCAGAATGCCTTCCAAAACTAGCTTTTGCTGTTTAAGATTAGCGTCTGTGCCATCAGGGCAGGTCATACAGCGCTTAGAAGAGCTCAATAGATCACCTTCTTTTCCCTTAAAACCCACCGCCAGTTCCTGTAAATGGGTCAGCCTTAATCCCTCTCGTTCGCTTTGTTGGCTCACAATTGGCAACACTGACATCCTGAATCTTTGCTTAGGTGAGGCAATCAATTGAAAATTGATATCAATTAATCCCTATCAAAAAATTAGCAGAGAATAAACTTTACTGCAACTAATTTGCAACAAAGTCGTCACCATCCAAGGCAAGGTAGTACAAAATAGCTAGGGTAAAAAGCAATCAGTCTGCTTAAAACCTTTGGCGAGAGAAGACCTCGCCCGCCATTCCGTCATTTCAATCATCCATGACGTTTCATCCTAATTACATATTATTGATGAATATTCCTATAAGAAATAGTTGTACTATTTTGAAGCAAAATATGTTGTCTGGTAAAAAATTTCATTAACTAGCCCGCTCTCCCAGATTCAGTCTCACCCGATCTTCAGAACCGAAACGGAGTCAATCAATCTTTTAGATGTGGAAAAATTGGATTCGGATTAAGGGCTTGCGGGTGCGGGTAAACCAGAAGCCTGATCTTGGGTACTGAGCCGACCATCTTCCATATGAATCAGTCGATCAGCCACATCTAAAACCCGGTTGTCATGGGTGACCATGAGGATAGTACAGCCTTGCTGTTTAGCCAGACGTTGCATCAGCTCCACCACATCTCGCCCCGATTGCTTATCGAGGGAAGCTGTCGGCTCATCGGCCAAAACAATTTTGGGATGGCTCACGAGAGCACGTGCGATCGCAACCCGTTGCTTTTGCCCCCCCGATAATTCTTGGGGATAGTAATTGGCCCATTCTGCTAACCCAACTTCAGCCAACATATCGATGGATCGCTGATAAGCCACTTTCGCATCGATCTCAACATGCAAATCTAAGGCCATCTGCACATTCTGGCGGGCTGTCAGGGACTGGAGCAGATTATGAGCCTGAAAAATATAGCCAATATAGCGACGAACCTTGACCAACTCACGGGTGTTGGCCTCTCTCAACTGTTGGTTTAAGACCTGCAAGCTGCCCGTTTGAGTTGATCGAAGCGCACCAATCAAAGTCAGCAGAGTTGTTTTGCCTGAGCCTGAGGGGCCAGACATAATCACAACTTCTCCAGGATAAATATCGGCATCAATATCAAACAGGACTTGCTTGCGCAGTCTACCTCTGCCAAAGAAATGGCTGACCTGATGAATAGCAATGACTGGAGAAACGCCCATATCTAAAAAATATCTGCTGGATCAGCGGCTTGAACCCGGCGCATCGCAATGACTCCTGAGATGACGCACATCATTAACGTCAACACAAATACCGTCATCACTCGATCGACGGTCATAAACATGGGCAAAGAAGTACCGTCACGCACCAGCTTGTAGAGCCCTAAGCATAGAGCAACCCCCGGAATAAATCCTAATACTGCCAGAATAAACGCTTCTTGCAAGACGACGGAATAGAGAAATCGACTTTTGTATCCCATGGCTTTCAAAGTGGCATACTCCGCCAAATGATCGGACACATCGGTATACAGGATTTGGTACACAATCACCATGCCCACAATAAATCCCATCATGGTCCCTAGGGTAAAAATAAAGCCAATGGTGGTACTCGTTTCCCAATACTCTCGCTCAAAGCGGACAAACCCTTGTTTAGACAGCACTAGGACATCATCAGGCAACGTTTTTTTCAGAGTCGAAATGACTGAACTGACATCTACTCCAGGCTCGACATTGATCAGACCGATATCAATTAACCCTAAGGTACGTGCAGGAAATAATCGCAGTAAATTAACATCGCTCGTAATCAAATTGCCATCGGCGGAAAATGAGGCACCTAACTGAAATAGCCCCTTAACGGTCACTTTCCGACCTGATACTTCCGTGGATACGATTTTCCCCTCTTTGAACTGTTCCGTAATGGGACCATATTCAGGCCGGGAATTTTCATCAAAGAGCACGACATCTGGCAATTTGATTTGGTTCAGGTACTCTGCTACGCCGGGCAATGAAAAGACGGCCTGATTAGGGTCAAAGCCGATAATCAGAATCTGGCGGGTCTTACGAGTTTCAGGATTTCGCCAAAATCCGAAATCCAAATAGAGGGGCGTCACCGACTCAACCCCATCTACACCAGCCGCTTGATAGAGCCGCCGACGGCTAAAATTCTTAATAGCAAATAAGGTGGTGGTTTGGGGGTTGATCAAGACAATATCAGTCTTGAGATTAACATGAAAGTTAACGGCAGCAGTAAACAGGGCCTCTTGAAAACCCAGCTGCATCATCATCAATATTACGGCAAACCCAATCCCTGCCAGGGCCACCAATAGCCGTACCTTTTCACGGGCTAGCTGTAACCATGCGAGGGGAATCGCAAGCAACATTTTCGCCGCCTAACTTTCAGTTTGAATCGCCACATTCACTTGTAGGTTGGTCAATCCGGAAACGGCAATACTGTTGTGAAGCCGCACCTTAACTTCTACCACGCGAGAATCAGTATTCGCTGCCGGATCTGTCCCCACTACGTCATTCTTACCAATTTTCAAGCCAATTTTGTCGACGGTACCCTCGATCTCACCTTTAATGACAGGACTATTAATCTTGGCCAGTTGGCCGATTTGGACCTGATTGATATCCGTTTCATACACTTCAGCCACGACATACATTTGCCGGGTATTTCCCATTTCTACAATCCCTTTTTGGACCTCACTACCGGAAGTTGATACTGCGGGAATGGCCTCGCCTTGGCGAATATGGACTTTTAAAATTTGCCCTGCATTGGGAGCACGAATAATCGTACGGGTCATGCGGGCCTTGGCCAACTCAAGGTTACTTTTGGCCGAAGCTAAGTCGATTTGAGCTTGCGATCGCAACGTCCCTACTTTAGTCCGGGTAATTTGAGCTCTAGCGTTATTGCTATTGGTTTGTAGCTCTTCTTGCAGCATCGCCAACGTTGCGATCGCATTATTGAGCTGCTGCTGTTTACTACGAAAAGAGAGAAAACGATCATCTAGCTCCTGCTTAGAGACCGCCCCTGCCTTTTGTAAAAACTCATACCTCTTCAGGGTAATCTTGGCTTGTTCATACTCCACCTTAGATTGCTTGACTAAGGCATCTTGAGCCGCAATTTCTCGCATCTTAGGCGTTTCCGCTTGATTCCGGCGCGTCCTTGCTTCTTGTCCTTGAGCTTTACCTAATTCACGCTCTGCAATAAATCGGTTTTGGGCTTCGAGTAAGCGGCTAGCAGCCAATTTCACTTCAGCTTGCCGCTCAGGGTAGCTTTCTAAAAAGGCAATCGTTTCACCCTTCTCTAGCTGTTGGCCTTCTTTCACTAATAGTTGAAGAACTCTTTCCCCAGTTGGACCACCAACTTGAAGGACCTGCCCTGCAGGTTCAATGCGACCAAGAGCAGAAATAGCGTTGGATTTCTCAGAAGCAGCCTTTGAATCGTTATTAGCGGGGTTGGGTTGTGGCTGAAAAGCTTGGAAAACCCCAACTCCTCCGAACCCCAGAGCTAAAACAACGGCTCCAGAGATCATCCATTTCCCAGATGATTTTAGTAAGGGTTTATCGCCCACACTGATGGCTCAATTCAACACCTCCCAATTGTAAAGAATTTTTCCCCAATAATCTGTTTTCATTCTCTTAAATTAAATATCTTTACCCAGGCAAAAGTCGATTTTGATAGATAGTAGAACGTGAAAACCCTTTTTCTCATCCTCATTCTTGTACCTAACTGTACAAACACTTTCGTCTTTGTCCCGTAGAATGCGAAATATGCATTCTATGTAACTCAATGAAACCTTTTCTCCTTGGTGTGGCTCTATTTTCAACCCTTTGGGTTTGTCCAATGGCCCAGGCAGAAAACCCTGAGCATCTCAAACGACTCATGAAATCACGATCTTGTCCTAACTGTGATTTACAGAGTGCCGATTTATCTGCCATGAATTTGCGCAAGGCTAATCTATCGGGCGCTAACCTGACAGGCGCTAATCTTAATTTGGCCGACCTCACCGCCGCTAACTTATCAAACGCTATTTTGACCGGAACAAGCTTAGCTTGGACCACCTTTACCGATGCCAATTTACAGGGGGCGAACCTGTCCCAGGCTAATTTCGAAGGCGGAGAAAGATTGGGTCAAGCATTAAGTTTTGAAAAAGCAACCTTGCCGGATGGAACGATTGCTTTTCCATAAGTTCTTTAAAACTATAAGCTTTCAGTGAAGGGGGCTTGTCTCCTCATCCTATACTTTAGTTCCGCATCACTATTCTTTATCAAGGTTCAGTGGGCACTTTATAAAGTAGGCATTTCTGCCGGATAGGATAACTAGCCCTTTAGTGTGTGGGGTGTGTGATGAAACGAATAAATCTTTTAGGGTTGATATTACCCGTTCAACTGATGGCTGCTCCCGCTTTTGCAGCTAAAACCTGTAGTCCTTATCGAGTCAATTATGAAAGCGCCATCTCCCAGGGATTGATTACTCGACCGTCATTAGTAAACAATGCCGGGCAATCCTGGAATTTATTTCAAGTGGCCATGCGACGGAACGATCGCATTGAGGCAGCATCGCGAGCCGCTCAATATCTCGTGATCTTGTCTGAGTACGCAGGAACCCGCCAAGCGAATCAGGCTCGGCATAATATTGAGCAAGAAATGGTGGGCTACTACCAACAGCCTGTAGAAGTGGCAATGCCCATGTTCGAAGTCATTCTTGAGAACAGTCCAGATTGTCTCAAGCAATAAACCTACGTCAGTTGATCAGATAACTCTTGCCGCAGGCGATAAAGCACCATCTGCGGCTGCAATTGCTTGATAATATTTAGGATTAAGGTACTAGAACCCAAGGGTCCCCAAGTATAGCCATTGAATAAATAAGCTTGTGTTTGTTGCCCCACCCGCTTCGCTCCATATAGACTCACCCCGCCTTGAAGGAGTCCTGTGCCCACCCAAGGTAGCCATCCGAGAGATATATGCCCCACCCAACTAGACAGAGTTGGCGTACTCATCTCTACCAAAATCAAGCTGGCAAAACTCAGCGAGATTTGGCCCCAAAGTTGATTCACCTGATGCCGATGGGTGGGGAGGCGATAGAGTTTGACGAGGGTGCCAATCAAGAGCAAATCTGCTAAAAGGCCAATAGCAACATCGAGGAATAACAGGGGGCAAACCGCAATTAGAGCTGCCTTTAATCGGGCATACTGACCAATACAGGCTTTGCCTGAGGGTGCCTCATAGGTCTGTACATGTTCGGCAATATCGCGCTCTACACTTTGGACTTGTAGCAGCGTATTTAAGACTAACAGTGTACGACCTTCTTTTTGTATCAATTGGAGCAACGCCGATCGCAACGATTCAATACTAGCCGGTGGCGTTTCCCAATCATGGGTCGTTCGACCATCTGGCCATTCAACCCGAATTTCTACAGGCGCTGGAGCCGCAGAGGTCAGTAAAATATCTTCCGGAGTGAGCACTTTTTGTAATGGCTCTGCTAATCGCTCATAGACTCCGGTCGCATCTAAATCAGGATAAAGGTCGGCCTTATTCACCACAATCAAAAGAGGACGGCCTGATTGTCGTAAGGCTTTGAGGGCTTCTAGTTCTAAGGCAGTGGGAGGCCCCGCCGTGATAAATAGAATTAGATCGGCCGCTTTGGCAATTTCCTGAGCCATGTGTGCTCGCCCCTGTCCTTCAATTTCATCGAGACCAGGAGTATCAATCAGTTCAATTTGTAAGGTAGATAGCCCCTGAGCTATCACCGGTGACCAACGAACTGAACGAGGCCATTGGGTCTCACCATTCAGGGGGCCTACAGGGAAAATAGGCTCATCAAAAAGGGCATTCAGAACAGCCGACTTTCCCCGACTCACAAATCCAAACGTCGCAATTTGAAAGATCCCTTGATTAAGCTTCAAGCTTAAGCTGGATAGGGAGCCAAGCTGATTTTGCAGCTCCGTTTGCAGGGGAACCGGGAACGTCTCAACTTGCTGAATAACGTTCTGGATACTGAGATGAGCACGCTGGTAAACGGTCACTGGCTCGCTGGCCAGGATATTCTCCCTAGGTGCAGTCTGACTGTCCGGTGGGGACTGAGCCACGGGTTTAGGATGCAGGAGCTTCTAACAGTCCACCTTGACGGCGGAAACGACCAATGGATTGCTGTGTAAAGTCTTTAAGCGCATCCACTTTCTGATGTTCTTGAAAGACCTTGGCCACAATCTGCTTCAGCTTTTCAGGATCCCAATTCGATTCAGGAGCCGCTACAGCCAGGTCACTGAGTTCTTGAAAGTGCTCTAGCAAACTCAGCCCTGCAATGCGGGTCAAATGGGCAGTACTCACACCTTGGACCAGTCCCCCAGCGACAAATGTAAAGTGATGACCTTTGAGTAAAGAACTCAGGGCCTGGGTCGAGACTTCGACTAAGCCGAGTTTGAGCATGGCCGTCGCTAAGGTACTCGCAACGGCTTGAGCCTGGGCCAAAGAAAACTTTAAGCGATACAAAGAACCCAGTTCTATCACCATTCTGGCGCTGATCGCGGCTGCAGCCAACATATCCAAGGTAGGGACTGGATTAGCAAACGCAGTCGCCCCTGTAATCCACTGATAACGCTCAATGATGGGAGTAGCAAGCTGACGGCGAACACCATTCAGTTCCTCTTGCACTTGGGTGCGCAAAGCGACAGTCTGTTGATAGGTCTGAAACAAGATCAGCTGTTCCTTCTCAGCTGCCAGCACTTGATCCAGGCGCTGGGTCAAGCTTGACACATCTGGCTGGGGTCGCTCTAACTCTTCTTGACAGGAGCCATCCTCTCTATAGCGACGAACCTTAACCGCTTGGGGATAGGCAGAAGTGGTCACAACATCTGACTCTGATAGCCAAGGCTGCAACCGTTGCTGCAATTTCTGTTGCAAAATTAAGCGCTGAGTCGGCAGGTATTGATCCTGCTTGTTAAAAACGACTAAGACTCGCTGTTTATGGGCCTGCAATGTTTGCAAGCATTGGTACTCAGAATCTGTTAAGTCCCCTTGAATGACATAAAGGATCAGATCCGCAGCCATCACAGGTGGAGACATCTCTAAGATCGCTGAATGAGATAGGGAGCCTATTTCATGAATGACACAAGCTTCTTTTGAGGCCTGGTAGTGAGTTTGCAGTAGCTCCATCAAAGTGGATTTACCGACACCCGGTGCGCCCGTTACCAAAAGGCAAGGTTCCTGTCGATGCAAGTTGATGTGATCAAGCTGCTCCTTGAAGGCTGCAGATTGAGGAGTCGGTTCTGCAAGGGTTTCTAGCTGCTCAATCAACGACGCGCTAGTGGTCACTGTCTTTTCGACAATGGGTCGAGTCATTTGGGTTGCATCTAGGTCTGGAACTTGGCGTCTCAACCCTGGGAAAAATTTGAGGCTAACGGCCAAGCTACCTAGGCCAACAACCATCCCCGCTGTTAGGAATTCAGAAAATCCGTGATTACCACCGGGGATCAAGAACCAAATGCATAAGACAAGGGTGCCAGCACCCCAAAAAATCCGTTGTGATGATTGAGCAGACATAGACTTGAGATCCTCAACAATCTTGACATCCCGTCCTCGCCATTCTCGCAGATTGCTCGGAAAAATGTCAGGATTTTTTAAAAAAGAATACCCCAGAGATAACAATCTCTGGGGCACCCTAAGCACTGGTGGCGGGGCACGGATTTGAACCATGGACCTTCGGGTTATGAGCCCGACGAGCTACCAGACTGCTCTACCCCGCGACGCGAAACCTAAGTATAGACATCAATGAGTACACTTGGCAACTTTTATCTACAGATTATTGATCGATTTCTATCTCTATAAGGATATTAAGGACCTAAATGGGTTGAGCAAACTGCCAAGGGCTAGGAGCCTAGCTGAGTTAAGAAGCGCTTAACAAGCTGTGTATATTCATCTTTCAATCCATATACAGCCACGCACCCCGTGATGTTGAAGAATGTGATAGACAAGCATTTTTGATTTTTTTTGCACAACTCTATTAAGTTCAATGAATACTCACGTTTTACGTCAAGATTGCTAGGGAGTTGACCTTCTCTTCCATGAACTTGGGCTTATAATCTTACACACCCAAGAATTAAATACAGGCTCCGCGTAAATGGCAATAGCTCAGTTTAGGTTGGTCAATCACCTACACTTTCGCAACTTTCGAGGCGATCTGTTAGGTGGAATGACCGCCGCAATTGTTGCATTACCCTTAGCCCTAGCTTTTGGGGTCTCCGCTACTGCAGATGTTCCAACTAACTCCGGTGCTATCGCTGGATTATATGGTGCCATTAGCGTCGGTTTTTTTGCATCCCTATGTGGGGGAACCCCTTCACAAATTTCAGGCCCCACTGGCCCCATGTCTGTCGTCATGGCGACCATTTTTGCAGCCTTGATGAAGGAGGATCCTGACGCCGGACTAGCAATGGCCTTCACGGTCGTGATGATGGCAGGCCTGTTCCAAATCTTATTTGGGGTCTTGCGGTTAGGGAAGTACATCACCTTAATGCCCTACACCGTGATTTCGGGCTTTATGTCGGGTGTGGGGTTAATCATCATCACGATTCAAATTGCGCCGTTACTAGGACATAAAGCCTCTTCTAAAGTCGTCAATGCAATTCAACAGCTTCCAAGCGTGTTGACGGATATTGATCCAGTCGCCCTTGGCTTAGGCTTGCTCACTCTAGTGATTGTATTTGCCGCCCCACCAAGATTGAATCGGATTCTGCCTGCACCACTGATCGCATTGGTGGTCTGCACTTCAATTTCGGTTTATGGCTTTCCTGAGAGTGGTATTCCAGTCATTGGGCATATCCCTGCTGGGCTGCCCGAGCCGCATATGCCAGTGTTCCAAATCAAACATGCCAAAACCATGCTGGGCTATAGTGTGATGCTGGCCATGTTGGGGTCCATCGACTCCCTCCTCACTTCTTTAGTGGCTGATAACATCACCCATACCCAACATGATTCTGATCGAGAATTAATCGGCCAAGGGCTGGGCAATCTTATGGCTGGGTTCATGGGTGGGTTGCCGGGGGCCGGGGCAACAATGCGGACAGTAATTAATGCCAAGTCAGGCGGTCAAACGCCTTTATCCGGCATCATTCATGCCGTTGTTCTGGCTGTTATTGTCATCGGCGCATCCCCAATGACTGAACCTATTCCCAATGCCGTTTTAGCTGGGATTTTGATTAAAGTCGGCATTGATATTATTGATTGGAGCTTTCTCAAACGGGCTCACCGGCTGTCTTTAAAGGGAGCCGGAATTATGTATCTCGTCATGTTCCTGACGGTGTTTGTGGATCTCGTCACTGCAGTGGCCGTTGGTGCTTTTCTAGCGAATCTATTGACGATTAAGAGTCTGACTGATTTACAAGTCCAAACCATGCGGACAATTACAGGCCCCACTGATGACCAGCAAATGAGTCAGGAAGAGAAAGATATTATTGCCAAAGCCCATGGCCAAATTCTGCTCTTTTTCTTTAGTGGACCCATGAGTTTTGGCGCTGCCAAGTCTATCTCTCAACGGCTGTCTATCGTTAAAGCCTATAAAGTCCTGATTTTAGACATGAGTGATGTGACCCGGGTGGGGATTACGGCTTCTTTAGCCATCGAGAATATTCTCAAGGATGCTGAGAACACGGGGAAAGTGGTGTTTTTAGTCGGTGTGCATGGGCAGGTCGCGGAGCGTTTGCATCGAATTGAATCCATCCATACTCTCCCCAAAGATAGTTGGTTTAATCGTCGATTAGATGCCCTGAATGAAGCGGCCGCATTGCTCTATGTCCCCCTATCCCGTAGTCGGCTGCCTAAAGAAAAGGAAGTCTAGCTGTTTAATTGATCATAATGTTGTCATGAGAAAGAGGCTGCCATTCGAAGAACAGCAGCCTCTTTCTTGATGGATGAATGATTGAAACTAGCGGATATACTCTTTCAAAACACTATTACGGTTAGGATGGCGCAACTTGCGCAAAGCCTTGGCTTCGATTTGGCGAATCCGCTCACGGGTAACATTGAAGATCTGACCAATTTCTTCTAGGGTCTTCATTCGACCATCATCTAGGCCGTAGCGTAACTTCAACACATCACGCTCACGCGGGCTAAGGGTATCTAGAACCGTTTCTAGATCTTCTCGAAGTAAGCTCTTGGATACCTGATCCTCAGGCGTTTCACCATCGGACTCGATAAAGTCACCTAAGCGGGAGTCTTCTTCTTTACCGATGGGGGTTTCTAAGGAGATGGGTAATTGGGCAGACTTGGCGATGAAACGCAGCTTCTCGATGGTCATTTCCATGCGAGTGGCAATTTCTTCTTCTGTCGGCTTGCGGCCCATTTCTTGGGACAGCAATTTTGTAGTTTTCTTAATGCGAGAAATGGTTTCGTACAGGTGGACGGGGAGGCGAATCGTGCGGGATTGATCTGCGATCGCACGGGTGATCGCCTGACGAATCCACCAGGTAGCATAGGTGGAAAACTTGTATCCTTTCTCGTGGTCAAACTTTTCAGCGGCCCGGATCAAACCCAGGCTACCCTCTTGAATCAAGTCTTGGAAAGACAGGCCCCGATTCATATATTTCTTAGCGATGGATACGACCAATCGGAGGTTGGACTGGACCATCTTGTCTTTAGCTCTACGGCCTGCATGCAGACGATGGCGGAAACGGTTAAGGGGCATATCCACTTCTAATGCCCACTCTTGAAGCTGAGGCTCACGCTCTAGTCGATCAAACAGATCGTCATAAATGCGCTCTAGCTCTAGCAAGTCTGCAATTTTACGAGCCAGTTCAATCTCTTCATCAGCTCGGAGTAATCGAATTCTACCGATTTCTTGTAGATACAGCCGGATGGAATCTTCCGTGTAATGCTTCTTCTTGGATTGACCGCGTCGACGGGCAGTACGAGCTTTTGTCGTTTTCCCACCTTCGCCAGCTTGGTTATCCTCACTAGTGCTACTGGCAGCATCCTCAACCAGATTATCTAAATCATTAGCCGGAGCTTGGATAGCTTCTAGTACATTATTGGCTTGGGTCATGCCGGATTCCTCAATACTCCCTAATTAAGACGATAGGAGAACCATTTTTTACTCACTACAACCGAATCTAACAAATTCAGTTAGGGATGTGGATCTAGATGCCAAATCAGCCTACCTCAACAGTATATGCAAGGCAATTCAAAGCCTGAGCAAAAGACAAAACGCAGTCCTGCATTGGGCTTTGGCCGTTCGACTATTGCTAAACCTCCACGATTGTAGCCTTTCTCACAAAAATTGGGGGAGTCTACAACGACTTCCACCGCAATTATGACTTAAACCTTTCAAAACGACATCCCTTGCCCTATTTTCCAGAATGCGTTATGGAACCCATGGCAAGCCCCCCACCGTCGTTTGAGCTTTATATCTCTTAGTAGAGCATTTATTGATGTGGATCACCACAACCCAGTGATCTAATTCACTGTGGTCTTAACAGGCCGTGCCCCTGAGAGCACTAGATGTAGCGTATAGAAGTGGGTCAAATTCACTAGATTTAGGGATTGATGGGTTAATCTATCGTCGAAAAAGCCTCAGGGTGAAAATAGCAAAACTTAACTTTACTTGAAGTATATTAAGATTTCTTAATTGTTGTGGTAGAGATTTGCTTAGCTCATCCAAACCCTAGAATTTGAAATGTGTCAGTGAGAACTATATTGTGCCTACAGGGAAAGCCGCCTTAACTGCAGAGAATTCGTCACGACACTGACAGAGCTGAATGCCATCAGAGCTGCTGACGAAGCAGGACTCAGCAAAATTCCAAATTTAGGTAGAAGGATTCCTGCCGCGATGGGCAGCCCTATGAGGTTATAAATCAATGCCCAAAACAGATTCTGCTGAATTTTGCGAAAAGTTGCTCGACTCAGGCGTAAAACGTCTACCAGGCGATATAGAGGATTAGCATCTCCAGACATCAGGATAATTTGGGCCGTTTCTATGGCCACATCTGTCCCCCCACTCAGAGAAATGCCCACATCAGCCTGGGCCAAAGCAGGCGCATCATTAATCCCATCTCCAACCATGCCGACTTGATGGCCTTGTACTTGCAGGTCGGCAATGACTGCCGCTTTATCCCCAGGGGTCACACCAGCCCGCACTGCCGTTGGATCTAACCCCAGTTCTTGGGCCACGATATGGGCTGTCTCAGCTTGATCACCTGTCAGCATCTGTATCCGCAAACCCAGGCCTTTAAGATCTTTCAGGGTTTGTGCTGCATCAGATCTCAAAGTGTCTTGAACGGCCAGTCCCCCCACATAGGTCTGGTCAGTAGCCAAATGAATCAGCGTCTTACCCGCTTGGGCCAGCTGATGGCCCTGGTGCTGATCCTGGGGTGGAATCACAATGCCGCAGTCTTGTAGCCATTGTGCAGAACCCAAGCGAATAAAAGTCCCCTCCAGCTGGCCTTTAATGCCACATCCAGGCACCGTCTCTAAGGCAGTTGCTGAGGCGTAAGCAAGATCCTGGGCATCGGCCTGTTCCACAATCGCAGTGGCCAGGGGGTGGCGACTGCCTTTTTCCAGACTGGCGGCTAACTGCAAAACGGTCTGGGATGAGAGAGGCTCTGCCAACGGGAGTGCTGGCAAACCTTCGGACACCCAATAATCTGTGACCTGGGGATGGCCTGTGGTGAGGGTACCCGTTTTATCAAAAATGAGGGTATCGAGACGATCCACTTGCTCTAATACATCTCCCCCTCGAATCAACAAACCCCGCTCTGCCCCAAGACTCGTTCCGACCAAAATGGCTGTGGGAGTTGCTAAGCCTAAGGCACAGGGACAAGCGATGACGAGTACGGCAATCGCCAGCTTGAGTCCCAGTAGAATGCCAGCGGATCGGGGGGCCATCTCTGCCATACCGACATCTGGGCTATGCATCATTGGCAGGGTGCCTGAGGCTAAAACTTCAGGCCAAAGATGAACGCCAATCCCTACCCAAAACAGGAAAGTCAGGGTTGCGATCGCAAGGACGCCATAGGTGAAATATCCAGCGACCCGGTCAGCAAATTGTTGAATTGGGGCTTTGCGAGTTTGGGCCGTTTCCACCAGATCAATAATTTGGGCGAGGGTCGTTTGTTTCCCCGTTCGTGTGGCTTCAATCGTAACCAGGGCCGATTGATTAAGAGTGCCTGCCACCACTTCATCGGCAGGAGCTTTAGAAACAGGCATTGCTTCCCCCGTTAACATGGCCTCATCTACTAGGGTGTTTCCCTCTAGAACTCGACCATCTACAGGAAACTTATCTCCAGGTAAGACCTGCAACCAAGCGCCAATCTGGACATCTCGAACCGGAATATCTACGGCTTGGTCTGGCTGGGTCTCTGGATTGGGGAGCCATCGAGCCACCATCGGTTGCAGGGCGAGGAGCTTTTCCAAGGACGCTTTAGTCCGTCCCCTAGCCTGAGCTTCTAAGGCGCGTCCCAGCAGAATCAGCCCCACAATCATCACCGGGGCATCGAAAAAGCAGTCCCAATATAATTGCGGCCAAACCACTGCCACGACGCTGGCTAGATAGGCCGTTACACTACCTAAGCTAATCAGGGTGTTCATATTGGGGCGATTTTGCCACAAGCCCCGCCAGCCTTCCTGCAGAATGGGACGTCCAGGTCCGAGTAGGGCGAGGGTTGCCAGTCCCCAGTGAAATTGGATACTGGTGAGCCAAGGCACGGTGAAGCCAGGGATATGCCCCAAATGCCCTACCCCCGACAGTACGACCAGTACCGTCGCGAGTACTAGAGGTTGAATTTCTTTGAGGGGTTGTGGCGGCAGGGGTTCAGCCTCTTCTTCGCGGTTCTGAATATGGCTGGGGAACCCTGCGGTGGTTAAGACCTGCGCTAAGCTAGCTGGCTCAATTTCTTGGGGAACATATTCAATTGCGGCTTGTTCCGTGACTAGATTGACCACCGCCGTGGCCACACCAGGCTGTTGCTGCAGGCGTTTTTCCACAGCCTGGACGCATCCTGCGCATTTCATACCAGAAACCGTGAGAACCACCTGTTGGGTGGAGGGGGGAGGTGATAGAGAAGTCATCCGTTTCTACCCTGACAAGATTGCCAACGATTGATTGATAACAGCAGGGCATCCATGGCTTGCCGCCGTTTGCTGCCCGATTGATTGTATTGATTAAACATCAGACTAAACAGCACCGGTGAAGATTGGGGGTGTTGGAGGTAGCCCGTTAAGGTCGAAACCCCGCGCATCCCCCCACTTTTACTCCATAGGGTTGAGGGTGAATTTTGCCCAATAGAGTCTTTAGGTAAAGACGTCTGGAAGGTAGAGGCGTGGGGAGATTTGAGAATGCCTTTTAAAGTTTGAGTTAGGGCCAGGGGACTGACCAGGTTTTGTCGAGATAAACCAGAGCCATCGGCCACTGCATAGGTGGACGCATTGACCCCTAGTTGGGTTAGGGTTTGTTTGAGAACCTTCAAACCTTGCTGATGGGTATTTGGCGAGGATTGCTGCTGGACTGCCCCCAAGGTTTTGACTAGAGCTTCCGCATAGAGGTTATTGCTCTCTTGGTTCGTGGTTTTAATTAGCGTTGTCAGGGGGGGCGATTGGATTTGCGTGAAGCGCTGTTCTGATTTGCCTTTGAGAACAGCATCGCGCTCTTGAGAGGTCGATAAAAGTGATAGTTTCCCCACTGTTATCTGGTGAGCCGCCAAGATAGCTCGAAACCGCTTGAGTAAAAACCAGCCTGGATCAATGACGGCTACGGCGAATCGATCGTAAGGAGCTCCGGCTCGCAGCTGTCCTGTAATCTCAATTTCTAAAGTATTGCCCTTGAGGCGGCGGACAATTTCTATATATTCTGGAGCATTTTGAGCCACGGTGCGGGTGCGATTGATCTGCCGCCAAGGACCAATGGGGTGAGGCGAGAGCCATTCGACTCGGAGGGGCTGGCCTAAGGCTTGGGGCCAGATTTTTAGCTCATAGGCATTTTGATTGAGGATCAGGCTATTGACGGGAGCGCCATAGCCCGCCTGCAGATCTTCCCATTCCCAGGACGGAACAATGCCTGGTCCTTGAAAATAGGTGTCATCTCCGAGGAGATGGTTGATTTGGCGGATGCCTTTTTGCTTAAGTTGGGTGGCAATTTGTTGTAGCTGCTGATCAGAAAGGGTGGGGTCACCTCGACCCACAATGCGCAAATGGTCGAGGGTGGGTCCTGAACCCGCTCCATAGAGGTCGGTTTGGATGCGGAATTTAGGGCCGAGCCGAGTCAGTGCCGCGGCTGTCGTCATTACCTTTGTGGTAGACGCAGGCAGGAAATAGCGCTGGGCGTCTTTGGTGTAAAGCGGTTGGGAGGCTTGAAGGGGTTGAACGGCGATCCCTAAACGAGCTTGGTTAAAGAGGGGTTGGGATGCGATCGCATCCAGGTCTCGCTGCAGTTGTGTCCTGCATTGGGGCTTCAGGGATGGGGCACCTTGGGCCGCGACGGGCATACTTAGCAACCCAACGACCAAGCCACCCTTAATAACATTGTCCCCAGACATTCCATGCTCTCCTGATGATAGGAGCCAGCTTAACGTGAATTGAGAAGGGGTTATCCTGCCTTCAGACCGGCTTTAGGATTGGCATTCCTCACACCTTCTTCAGATGTGCCTATCTACAATAGAAGTAGGACAATCATAGGAAATCATGGATGCTGCCTTACCCCTCCTCGTTCAGCGGATGCTGCAACCGGAATTCTATCCCCATCCGGTTCAGACCCCAGTGCAGCTTTTACAAACCCATATTTCCTATGTGTTCTTGACGGGAGAGTTTGCGTACAAAGTTAAAAAGCCCACCCAATTTGGACTACTAGACTTTTCCACCCTGGAACAGCGAGCCTTTTTCTGCCAAGAGGAATTGCGTCTGAATCGCCGTTTATCCCCAGCCCTCTATTTGGCTGTACTGCCGATCTATGAGAACGATGGGAGCTACGACCTTAAAAGCGCTTCTGATCCTGGCGCTGAAATTGTGGACTATGCCCTACAAATGCGACAGTTTGCTCAAGAGGGCTTGTTTAGCCACCTATTAGACCACGGTCAATTAACAGCAGCCCACATGCAGCAATTAGGGCAAAGCGTGGCTTGCTTTCATGCTACTGCGGAGACCAGTCCCGAGATTCAGGCCAATGGGACCTTAGAATCCCTGCAAGCTATCGATGAAGAGAACTACACCCTCACCCAAGCCTTTATGGGTAAATCCCAAACCCAGGAGCAGTGGCAACAGACCCGAGGGTTTACCCAACAGTTCTGGCGAGATCATCAAGATTGGCTACAACAGCGCCAAGACAAAATTCGAGAATGCCACGGTGATTTACATCTTAATAATGTGTGTTTGTATCAGGATCACATTCAAATCTTCGATTGCATCGAATTTTGTCGGGAGTTTCGCCATATTGATGGGATGTATGATGTGGCATTTATGGTGATGGATTTAGACTTTCACCATCGAGGAGATCTCGGCAATGTCTTTCTGAATACATATCTGGAAAAGACCGGGGATTATGAAGGCGCTTTGTTGTTACCCGCTTACTTGAGTATGCGAGCAACGATTCGTGGCAATGTTAATAGCATGACAGCCCAGAATATAGCCACTGCAGAGGGTAGTTCTTCCCAGAAACTTCACTGGCAAAAGGCCAAAGATTACTTTGCCTTAGCCCATCAATATACTCAACCTCAGCAGGGACAAATTATCCTGATGTCTGGCTTGTCGGGATCGGGAAAAAGCACGGTCGCTGATCGTCTAGCCCCTGTGCTCAATGCCGTTCATATTCGCTCAGATGCAGTGCGCAAACACCTAGCGGAGATTCCTTTAAATCAATCAGGTGTGGGGCCGAACTCGATTTACACCCCAGCCATGACCGAACGAACCTATCAACGCTTAGCTGAACTGGGAACATCTCTGGCACAAATGGGATGGACCGTAATTTTAGATGCGAAGTACGATCGAGTGCAGCTCCGTGAACAGGTTATGACCCAGGCGGAATTAGCCCAAATCCCTGTACAGATTCTGTACTGTACTGCTCCGGTAGCCGAGTTGCGATCGCGCCTCCAAAACCGTCAAGGAGACATTTCAGATGCCACACCAGACCTGTTGGTCCACCAACAACAAACATTCCAAGCTTTTACGACGGCAGAAAAGCCAAAGGTGACTCAATTCGAGACTCAACAAGATTTGGATGCTCAATTAACATCTTTTTGCCAGCATCTCGCCAAAAAGGATAATGTCAGGTTAATCTGAGGGCAGTACGAAGAAAAAAAGATTATAGTTCAGTCAGAGTGTAAATCATCATTTGGCACTGACCGGCCTAACTATTGCATCTTTGAAGGCGGGGGGGAAACGCTCGAGTGCAGTAAATAAAAAGGACGATTATCCCTGTGGCAAACACGGCCCACCTCCGACTCATTAAACGCGGAGTTAAACATTGGAATAACTGGCGCAAAGAGAAGTTTTCCGATCAACCCGATTTGTCTGAAGCTGATCTCAGTGGGTTAGATCTACGAGGCGTTAATTTGATTGGCGCAGATCTGAACCATGCAAATTTAACGGGAGCAGATTTAAGCGGGGCCTATTTAAGCGTTGCCAATTTATCCCATGCTTATCTCAGCGAAGCCAAACTGACAGGCGCTAATCTTGGCAAAGCCAATCTAGAAGCGGTGGATCTCAGCTTTGCAAATCTCGAACAATCTATTCTTATAGAAACTCGGCTAGCAAGAGCGTTGCTTGTCGAAGCCAACTTAACCCAGGCTGTTCTCAATTTTGCGGATTTAAGCCGCACCAACTTAAGTAAGGCAAATCTCCGTAAAGCACATCTGATCAAAGCAATTCTGCTTGAAGCAAACTTAAGTGATGTCAACCTGAAAGGCGCGAATCTCAATCGAGCCCTATTAAGTGAGGCAGATTTAACCCGGGCCAATTTGAGCAACATTAACCTCAGCAAAGCAGACCTCAGTTTTGCCCGGTTAATTGAAGCCGATCTACATGGTGCCAATCTGAACGGTATTATCCTGATTGAGGCCAACTTGCGCGGCGCCAATCTCCAGGGCAGCACCCTGAAAAAAGGCCAACTCTGTCGGGCTAATTTAGGTGCCGTCGATTTAAGCAACGCTGATATCAAAAGCACCAATCTCAGTGATAGTGATTTAATTAACGCCAATCTCAGTAAAGCGCTACTGGTTGACACCAACCTGAGTGATGCGCAACTGGCAGGGGCTAATTGCCACAAAGCCAGCTTTCTCCATGCCAATCTCAATAAAGCGAATTTATGTGAGACCAACTTAACGGCAGCGGATTTGAGAGAGGCAGATTTACGCAAGGCCGATCTGACCCGGAGCCAAATTCAGGCGGCCAACCTATCCATGACCAACTTGACAGCAGCCTGCCTGGAAGAAGTGGGCTTAAACCGCAGTACCAAGTTTGACCATGCGATTTGTGAGCATGTCTACTTAAAAAGGCATGAGCAAGACCGTCAGCCCAGCCACGGTAAATTTCTGGCTGGCGAACTTGCACAACTGCTATGGACCAGTTCTGAAACCATTAACCTTAACTTTCATAACGGGGTTAATTGGGCGGCCTTTGCCAATTCTTTGAAACGAATCCAACGGACCTATCCCCAGGCCCAAATGGGTATTCAATGTATTGAACATAAAGGCAATGGAGTCATCCTGGTTAAGGTTCATACGGCTCCGAATGTGGACCAAGAAAAGGTGCATAAGGAACTGATGCTGGCCTATGTCAACACCCGCCGCCAAATGAATCAAGATCAAAAAGATAAAGGGATGGGTAAGGTCACCACCCAAGAATCTTTGCAATTACAAAATCCCCAAGACATCATCAATAACTTGTTTGATTTACTCAATCCAGCCGTCAGTACTCTCCCCTAAATATCCGCCCTAGTCACGAAGGAATGGGGCAAGCATGGGGATTGATCCCCATGAATGGAAATTTGGCTTAATTAATTTAGTTTTTGGCAAAAAATTACCTAGGATTATTGCACGCAAGGAGCGACATTTAAATCCGGAGGAAATTTGTCATGCGCTGGAAAATGGGCCGAAGAAGTAGCAATGTCGAGGATCGGCGGGGTGGTTCTTCAATGCCGACAGTGGCAGGAGGCGGGTTAGGCGTCTTGGTGATCGCCCTGGTTGCGGCCTTTTTTGGGGTAGACTCGAGCTTAATTTTGGACCAAGCAAATCAGTTTGAGAATCAGCCAACCTCCTCAGCACCGGGAAATCGGCCTGCGGCTGAAAATGAGCTAGCCGACTTTGTCTCTGTCGTACTTGCTGATACGGAAGACACTTGGGAGACCTTATTTCGCCAAGGTGGGCAAACTTACCGAAAACCCAAACTAGTGTTGTTCTCAGGTCAAACGTCGTCTGCATGCGGCTTAGGGAGAGCGGCGGTGGGGCCGTTCTACTGCCCTGCAGATCAGAAAGTGTATATTGATCTGAGCTTCTATAACGACCTCAAAGAACGGCATCAGGCTCCTGGTGATTTTGCCCAAGCCTATGTGATCGCCCACGAGGTGGGGCACCATGTCCAAACCCTACTAGGCATTTCTCGTAAGGTCCATGAGTTAAGAAGCCGGGTCAGCAAAGTAGAAGGTAATCAGCTTTCCGTGCGACAAGAACTCCAAGCAGACTGTTTTGCAGGGATTTGGGCTCACCATGCCAATCGAACCCGTCAAATTTTGGAGCAGGGCGACGTGGAGGAAGCCTTAAATGCAGCCAGCAGTATTGGCGATGATCGCTTACAGCAGCAAGCAGGCGGCCGTGTCACCCCTGAGTCTTTTACCCATGGCAGTTCTGTCCAACGTGTGAAATGGTTCAAGGTGGGTTTGCAAACAGGAAGTCTCAAAGATTGTGACACCTTCGCTGCACGCAATCTTTAAAGAAAAATGGATGGACACCTTATCTGAGGTCTAAGCCGCGTGTCCCCACCGAGGCGTTAAATTATGCACTTTAGGCGGGGAAGCTTTGCTAGAGGTCACTTCATAAAGTTTAGGGATTTCTTTACTGTTGTACACTCGGAATTCTTTCTGAATCGTTGTTTCAGCAGCTCGAACAGCTTGATTCAGTACAACTGAACCGTCAGCATCGGAAATGGAACGATGAAACGTTCCCGGTGGAATCCGTAATATTTCCTTACCTGCTTCTAGTCTGACAATATGAAATGACTTTTCCCATTGAAAATTGACAAGATAGAAGGTGCGACCACCGGATAAAGCTAGTAAATTATCTTCCTGATTAGGGTGCAAGTAAAACTGCCAAAAATCATCGGCAGTGTTGTGAGGGCTAATCGCTGGACCCTCGTGATAAACCAAATCCCGGGCATTGGACTTAGGGATAGTGACATCAAAAAAACGAACCTTAGGTGTATCACGAAATCTCTCATAGGAGATGAGTTCAAACATAGATTTAAAATATTGCTTCAATACAGAATGCGATTAGAAAAAGAAAAATTAATGCGAAAAAATTGATTCTTCCTGTTCGGGAAAAACCAATTCGCTATATTTACATATATTTACGTTTTTTTGGATATCAGAAAGTAGCTAATTACACAATTTAGAAATTGCATCAATAGCATTGCTTCATTGAAAATTATGCATAATCATTCAATATCCTCCTGGATGAAGCGCATGTCTACATGTGGAGGTTTCTTTCGGGCGTGTTGAGTCAACTGTCATGAACCGAATAGCAGAAGTTTGCCGTTCCACAAGAATTTTATGGCTAGACGTTCAGTCAAAGGCTTGACTTGCCCATACTAAGTACAGTGTTTACTCAGACTTAGGATTGGATGTAGTGTGATTGCCACCTCCTTCGAGATACCTCAATTATTGATTCAGATGGGGAGCAACTGCGAACCCTTTGAATTTCAATCCGGTTTGGAGTGGACGGTGGGACGCCATCCCAGTAATCCGATTCAACTCGGCGATCGCTGTGCCTCTCGGCAACATGCCAAATTAGTGCGGTTGCAAGATCATCACTACTGCTATGTCGATCTCAATAGCCGCAACGGCTCTAAACTGCGCGGTCGTTCGATCAAATACCCCGTTCTGCTACAGAATGGCGATCGCATCAAAATTGGGGATACATACCTGATTTTCCAAGACATTCCCACCCATCGGACAACGGGCAATGGTACACCGGATAAAGCCCAGGTCTTGCTTCTACAGGCGGATGCACTCCAAGGAAAAATCTGGCAAACGGTGTTGCATTCTCAAACCATAGATAGCTATTGGGAATCGGCTGATATTGATCTCAAAGCCTACTTGCCGCGACGTGTAGCCTCCGGTTCCCTCCCGCAATTACTCGTCCTTGATACTCAAATTCTCGGCGATCAAACCTATGAGGTCTGTGCCTGGTGCGCTCAAACCTTCCCGCAACTCAAGATCATTGTGAATAACAGCCAGGAACGCCAAATCTTGATGTCAGAACGGCAAAAGGCAGCACAGGCAGGCTGTTTAAACTGGTTCCCCGCCTTCCGAGAACCCAAGTTGATCGATAATATCGCCGGAATTGTAGTGCAGGCCAACGGAGTCATGAACATCCTGGGCGGTACCCTCCGTCAAGACACGTTATTCACAGTTTTAAAGTCCTTTGAAAAACTACTGGGCGAAGTAGCAACCCTGCAGCCACCCCCTAAACCCGTTGCCCCCTCGCAACCCTCTCCTGCGACAGCTGACCAAAACGGAGACCTAACTCAGGTCAGCCGCAAGGGCTAATTCAGCTTGTAGAAAGTCAATAAATTGACGCGCCGTGCGGCCAGATCGGCCATTATGACGGGTTGCCCATTGCAACGCCCGAAATTTGAGATCTTCTGCGCTGAGGGCTAATTTTGCTTGGTCTGCTAGATGGAACACCATTTTGAGATAGGTCTCTTGATTAGCAGGGACGAAAGTGAGGGTAAGACCAAAGCGATCGCTGAGGGATAATTTTTCTTGAACCGTATCCCAGGAATGGATTTCATCGCTGTCCTGTGGGCGCGGACGATCATCAAAGAACTCCCGAATCAAATGCCGACGGTTGGACGTGGCATAGACAATCACATTGTCGGGTCTAGCAGCCACGTTACCTTCTAGAACCACTTTTAAGGCTTTATAACTCTCTTCGTCTTCCTCAAACGAGAGGTCATCCACAAAAATAATGAACTTTTGCGGGCAGTTCTGAAGCTGGGCCAAGATCTGGGGTAGTTCAATCAGGGCAGATTTACGAACTTCAATTAAACGCAAGCCCCGATTGCCGTAGAGCGGTAATAGGGCCTTAACCATGGCCGATTTACCAGCACCTCGACTGCCATAGAGCAAGATATTCAGGGCAGGATAACCACGCAGCAGTGCTTCGGTATTTTTCAGAAGTTGATCTCGCTGATCTTCATATCCCACTAGCGCATCCATCGCAATCTCATCGGGATAGGAATAGCCTTGGAGTTGACCTTCATGCCAACTAAAGGCCCGATATTGAGCCATCCGTCCACAGCCGACTTGGCAATGATACTCCGCTAACGCAGGCAAGGCCTCAGCCCAATGATCGTACTCTTGTAAAAATGACACGGTCTGAGCAGTATCTGCTTGAGTAGTGCTGGGTAACGGTGGCAAGGCAGGTCCCCCCAAGTGACCAATGGCTTGGGTAAGGTCTTCTGGGTTCCACTGCCACAGGTGCTGTAGAACCCCCAAATCGTACCGGACGGCCTCTAGAAGTTCAGCAGGGAGTTGCTCTAGGGGGTAATGCTGAACTTGCAAGGTGAAGGGGTTGTCCGAGTCCGACATTCGTTTTAATAAGTAATCCGGCCAGCTGTGTTGCGTCGTGGATAAGGCCTTAAATAACTGTCCGTAGGCCCAAAGTACCTGAGATAAATCCGGCTCAGGCTGCTGCAGGACATTTAGAACGGATAAAAATGCTTGCCCTACTTCATCTTCCCAAACGGAGGAATAGAGTAACAAGGATGATACCTGCTGCTCAAGCATCGCCCATGAAGGTTCAGAGGAAGTATTTGGCCGATCAGATCCCAAAATATGCCCCGGAAAGAGTACTGCTTCAGTTTATTTCACAACTGGTGTGCGAATTCGTGACCAACACACCAATCACTGGCTGGTTGCTGATATCTTCTGTTAGCTGGCATTGGCTATGGCCCAGCGGTTCCCACTACTTGCACCAGGGGATAACTGCCAAATACCTTCAGCACTTCAGTATGAGAGGTTAACTCATCTAAAGCAGACTGAAAAAAGCTAGTATGTATGTCCGCCTCTGCATCCACAAAAAAGACATATTCCCCTAAGGAGCGTTTGCTGGGACGAGACTCAATCCGACTGAGATTAATATGTCGGTCATTGAAAATCTTTAGGGGCTGCAACAACGCGCCGGGAACATTTGCTGGCAAGCTAAACGCTAAAGACGTATACACCGGGCTACCCTCTGGAGCCGTAACGGGATAAGGCGTGTCTTTTTGACTCACAATCCAAAATCGGGTGCAGTTATCGGGATGATCTTGGATGGACCGCTGAATCACCGGCAGTTGGTACAGCTGAGCCGCTCGTTCTGACGAGATCGCCGCAATTGAGCCGTCCTCATCCACATAATTAAGGGCCTCCGTCGTAGAGCTGGCAGGCACCAAGGTCGCTTGGGGCAAGTTAGTTTTCAGCCAGGTCTGGCATTGTCCAAGGGCTTGCGGGTGAGAATAGACCGCTTGAATCGACTGCAATTTTTGCGCTTTGGCAATCAAGACATGCTCAATGGATAACACTAACGCTTGACGAATCTGCAGCATTTCTAGCTGCCAGACCGTATCTAAGGTAACGGAGACACTGCCTTCAATGGAGTTCTCGACTGGGGAAACAGAGAGTTTAGTATCGCCAGCAGCAGTCGATTGGAGCGCCTGGGCAATACTGGGACAGGGACAGAGGATAGGGGTTGGCTGTTGGGTGAGATTAGCGTACCAATCCGCATATGCGATCGCAGCTTGTTCTGCATAGGTTCCTGCAGGCCCCAGGTGGGCAATGGAAAGCGACATAAACATCCCTGATCATTACAGACAGTTTATCTGGGTTTGTGAAAGTTCATCTGAGGAATCTACCCACGAATCAGCCAAAGAAATGTAAAATTACCTTAACAGTCCCGTAACGTTCTCGTTTATGCAACTTAACTTTGCAGCCTCCCATTCCGTTTTAATCACTGTCCCAGAGGCATCGGTGCCCATCCAGCACTACTTACGGCAGCCCCGTCGCTTGGTCTATGCCCTCACGGATCGCAGTCGAGTTGAGCGTCTTGCTGATGACTGTTTTCGCCTCACCATGCGCCCCCGAGAATTTCTGGCCATGAGTTTTCAGCCTGTCGTCGACCTGAAAGTCTGGGCAGAACCCAACGGCACTGTACATCTACAGTCTGTGGGCTGTGAAATTCGCGGCATTGAATATATCAATAACCGTTTTGATCTCACTTTGAACGGTAGGCTCTATCCCCTAGCGACCGATGGTCCAACCCAGCTGATGGGTCAGGGAGATGTCAGCGTGAGCGTTGAACTCCCCCCCATTTTCTGGATGACGCCCCAGCCCATTTTGGAAGCAGCCGGTCAGCGGATTCTGCAAGGCATCTTTTTAACCTTTAAACAGCGGCTTGGGCATCAGCTAGTTGAGGATTACTTGAGGTGGGCAGGCACCTCTCAGCCGTCTGCGACGGATTCTGTTCATAGTTTATCGGCCAATCCTTCGAGCTACTAAAATCCCCAAATAGTCACGAAATAACCCGATTGCGACCTTGTTGTTTAGCCCGATAAAGGGCAGCATCCGCCGCTTCCAATAATTCTGTGTAGGACTGTTGAGTATTGGGGATAACAGCTGCTACCCCTAAACTCAGGGTAACTCGCTCGCTAGCAGATGAGGTCTTATGGGGAATCCTGAGGGCTTCAATCGCCGTGCGTATCATCTCAGCAATGTGGGTGGCACCAGGAAGGGGCGTATTGGGAAGCAACACTACAAACTCTTCCCCGCCATAGCGGGCTACCATATCCGCAGGGCGTTTAACGCTTTTATCAATGGCTAAGGCAACTTCCTGCAAACAGGTATCTCCCGCCTGATGCCCATAGGTATCGTTATATTGTTTGAAATGGTCTACGTCACACAAAATAATGGACAAGGGCTGTTGTTCTCGCCGCAGTCGCCTCCATTCCTTGTCTAAGCATTCATCAAAACTACGGCGATTATGGATCGACGTCAGTCCATCAATGCGGCTGAGCTGTTGTAATTGCTGATTCAGCTGTTTCAGTTTGGCTTCTGCACGATGGCGCTCTTCAATTTCTTGTTGTAGCTGTAAATTACGATCATGTAGGGCCTGGGTCCGCTCTCGGACTTTGTCTTCTAAATCGGCATTAATGATGGCACGGTCTAAAATACTGCCGGCTTGGGTATTAAAGGCCATCAAGAAGGTCTCATCTGTCTTACTGAAATTTATCCGATACCGCTCCGGCACTTCTCCTCGTCTAGGCTCCGCGTTAGCAATACTAGGACGATATTTGTTCGCCAATTGTGCAATGGCGATCAGTTTACCATGGGCATTTAAGACAGGCATACACAGCACGCTATAGAGGGGGATATTACACCCAAATTGATGAGTGGATAAGGGCGGATGATTAAACGCATAATTCAGAGGTTGCTGAGTCTCCACCAATTTGCCCAGAAGCCCTGTCCCTAGAGGAATTTGTTGATGGGGAATATCAGCATAGGTCCACAGCCGATGATGATCTTGATCCACGAGCCACAAAATGGAGTGCTCAGCCTGCATTAACTGTTTGGCTTCCGCCATGATGTGAAGAAGAGTCTCCTGTAGAGATAAGCCGCTTTGGCCTAGGACTTGAGTAGACGCCATCAATGCATTGGCAGCTCGCTGTTTTTGGGCTGCGGCATAAAATGCTTTAGAACTCTCTAGTAAAAGGCCGATCACTTCTACAAATTCTGCAAAAATTTTCTCATCAGCTGCCCCAAATCCCTGGTGATGAATACGATCCTGGATGGGAAGGGTGGGATGTACACCTGGACGGATTTTGTTCAACATTTGGACAACGGCCAGTAGCTGTCCCTGTTGATCTAAAACCGGGATTGCCAATAGGGTATAGGTTCGGTACCCTGTGCGCTGATCTTGCTTTTTGGCTTCTTCGGAGCGGGGATCATCGTAGAAGTCATAGGGAATATTAAGGGTCTCTTGGTGAGTTGCCACATGCCCCGCAATCCCCCGGTCAGCAGGAATACGAATTTCAATGGAGTTCGACCCACTCTCTTCTTGGACCATAGACCATAGCTCTTGCTGCTCCGCATCAAACATAAAAATAGTGGTCCGATCTGCATCGAGCAGTTCACCTATTTTGAGGGCCATGGAATGGAGTAAGTCATTCAAAACGCCCTGGAACCCCTGATCCTCCAACATGCATAGGGTTTGATGGACAATACTGAGCTCCTGTTGGACTTGCTGAACCACTTGGCGAAAGGTTTGTTGGGTTAATGGAGCCAACAGTTCTGCAAATCTACCAGGTATGGGCGTGGCCTTAGGTTGACTAGCTTGTATCAAAAATTGCGGTGTGTTTTTGGAACAACGGTGAACCGCGAGTTGCTGAGATGAATGTGTAGAAATAGCCTTCATACCAAACCCAGGGCTGTTTTAAGTTAGCAGCGAAAAAATAATATCGACCCGATTAGCCAGCTTAGTCATCGCGGTTTTGAGGGATTGATAGTCGTTTAGCCGCAGGATATTAATCCCAATAGTTCTAAGCACTGACCAATTGAGCAGTGCTTGTTCATCTTCGAGTCGATAATCATCTTCGCCAAAAACAACATCCTTCGGCCAATGCAACCGATTTTCAATGCCCCAATGTTCTCGGACCAGAGATTGCCAATGCTGGGGTGAGGTGGCAGCTGAACTGATGTAATAGGCCGTATTGTGATACTCCTTTCCTTTGCGAGTGCCCCATCGTTGGACACAAAGCACAGAGCGAATTGCCTCCCATTCCTGTAAGGCTATGCCGACAGGCTCATAAACCTGTATACACCGATGTTCATCTCGTCCTCTACTTTGGGCGGAGTGGATGTGCTCAGCCATGGGTTTAAGACACTCAAAGTAAGTCTGGAGGTGGTCGTAAAGTCTTCCCTGATTGGATTTGACCGCCACAAGATAGTCGTTACCCGAGGCCACAATCTTCTCAAGTGTTTTTTTGGGCGTGTAAGGCATCCATGGTAATCAGCAAGCCATCGAGTTGAAGGGTTTCCAACAAAGCCTGGACGACTTTGATTTCGCTATTATCCTCCTGAGTGAGGGCTTCGAGCTTGAGGGTGATGCCTGCTTCCACCGCAAATAAACTCACCAACCCTACAAAACGCTGCTTCCCCTTGGCATCTGTCAGCCCCTGACGAATCCGTTTGCCATCAATGGAGGCTGCATAATTATCGGGAGAGTGAGTCTGGGCTTTCGAGAGCATCCATGCTTCAAATTGGTGGCTCAACGCTTGGAAGTCAAGACCCTTCATCACTCGACGAAAGGTACAGTGAGACGGAACTTCGAGGCTCTCAAGCCCCAATAGCTCACTTAAAGGCTGGCGATAATCGCTCACAAAGGTTTCTAACGGACGGTACCCTTGATATCCAGCAAGCATGCCCATCACCATCAATAGCAACAGCAGCCATAACGGATGAATACGGCCATGGGCACTGCGGAAATCCGGGACTTGCTTCAAAGTATCGATTAGATGGCTCATCGGTCTCTCTACTGTTGGTCAGTAGAACCATCCTATTTTTTCTAGGAGGAACGTAAAACAACCCTGATACCAAACCTATGCGCAAGACCAGCAGACTGTCAGGTAAGGACACAAGGCCACCCACCCAGGAACAATGCAGATGAGAGAGTGCTTAATTTGAATCGAATCGATATTTTTCAGAAAAAAGCCAATAATTAGTATGTTTAAGAATGCAAATACGAATAGCTCTAGCATGCCCAATGGAGTACCAGGCTTAACAAGAGAATGCGGTCATTTCCTTTGGCGATTCATCCCCAAAAGAGCGATCTGGGAACCTGACTTTGTCTAAAAAAGTAGTGATCTGAACTTTAAAAAGCGATAACTAAAACAAAACTAGAAAGCTCTATAGTTTTCACTCTGACGAATACCTGCAATAGACCTCTTGCAATATTCGTTTCATGATGTGCTACTTACGCAAAAAATGTCGCGATCTGACTCGAATTTTAAGTCCTCTACCATATCGTTAGTTGAATTATGCAAGAGGTCTAATACCAGTCTTTATTCGTCATACATCTAGCAGAACTAAGCTGGGGAATCGATCAAGCCTCTCTTCATGGCAATCAATTAAATTTCGAGGGCTTAGAAGATACAACAGAAATCATCCCTTTCCAGAAGCATAATAGATGCCCCAATTAAAGCAAAATAGAATTTCTTGGATGAGGTTTCTGATAGGAATAAAGATGACCTGAACATCAGCCCAAGGTGGATTTCGAACCGCCAGGCTGGGTAATGATCAAGAGTGAAAAATAGGGCAATTCTAAGTCTGGGTATGGCTCAAGATTATGATAGACTTCTTGCTCAGCCGTACTGGCTCGGATGACGATAGAACTCGACTGTAAGAGATCGTGCTGTTTTAAAACTTGCCAAACCTGTGGATAAACACTGCTCACTTTGAGCAAGACCACGACATCAGCCCAGGTTAGTGCTTCTGTTAAACTTTCTAGTCTTTGGAGCGTCGGTAAAATGGCTAATCGATCGCGCTGGTAGGTCAGGGGCAAATTCAAGGCTGCCGCTGCCGCCATCGGTGAGCTTATCCCCGGAATCCGTTGGATAAGTGCTTGGGGATGGAGGTTGATCAGGGTATCAGCGAGATAGTTGAAGGTACTGTACATGCCAATATCGCCTTCACAGGCAAAGGCAATATCTTGCCCTTTACCAAGAAACTTCCAAACAATTTTTGCCGCTCGCTGCCAGGCTTCGTTCAGTTGTTCAGGCTCCTGAACATAAGGAAAGATTAGGGGTAAGCGATATTGTGAAGACAGCCAAGGGGAAATAATTTGTTCGGCAATTCCAGGCTTACCCTGAAGACCGGCAGGATAGGCAACAATTGGACAATTTTGTAGACGATTGAGGCCTTTAACACTGATTAAGTCTGAGTCTCCAGGACCTACACCAATCCCATATAACGTACCAATCTGAGGGGATATTGCCAAAATAATGTTGTCTCCCAATAGTGATAGCCAAGTGATGGGGAATCGTCACCAAAGCTTGAGTTTATAGGGTATCTTATCGGCGGTTTGTTCCCAATACAGTCTAGTCTGGAAGAAAACTGGGGTGATCGGCCCATCTGCAGGGAATATATTCAAGAAAACGTTAGGTCGAACTGGCTATGGTTCTCATTGATGCCTCTCGTTATGCAGCCTCGCACCAAGAGCAAGTGATGGAGGCGATCCAACAACATCTGCTGTTGGTGAGTGTGCCCTTAGGTTTCGCCCTCCTGATTGGCGGATATGGGGGATGGCAATGTGTCTGTTGGTCTAGACAACACTCAACCACGCTGCCGCTTGTGCTGCTGAGTATATTTAATGGACTGCGAGTTATTCCAAGTCTGGCCATCCTATTTTTGCTTATTCCTATCTTGGGTCTCACCTTTCAAGCTGCGGCTTTTGCTCTCTGTCTATTAGCTATTCCTCCGATTTTATTAGCGACGGAAGTGGGCTTTAGAACTGTTCCAGCTTCGGTTCGAGAGGTGGGTTTAGCGATGGGCATGACCCGGTGGCAACTTTTTTCCCAAGTCGATTTACCTCTCGCCTTACCCGTCATTCTTTCAGGCATAAAAACAGCCACCCTAGAAGTTATTGCCAGTGCAACTTTAGCCGCTTTTATCGGTGCTGGCGGATTAGGATCGTTTATCACCCTCGGGTTTGCCCTCAATGAACCGGCGATTTTGCTGGTGGGGGCTATCCCCGTTGCCGGATTGGCTATTTTGGCGGAAGGGTTGTTAAATCGTTTGCAGCAATTCTTGCGGGTGCACGCTTAGTCATGAATGGTGCCATCGGGCATGGTCGTCCCCTTCAGCAAAGCTTCATAGGGATTCGCACGACACAAGTTAGCACGATATAAATTGGCACGGCACAGATTCGCTTTACGCAGATTGGCTTCCAGAAAATTGGCCAAGCCTAAATTCGCTTCAATCAGATTGGCCCCTTCTAAATTGGCCTGGTTGGCGTTGGCCATATAAAAATTCACCCGCATCATATTGGCTTGAAAATAGTCAGTGAGTGAGTTCTCTGTCGCTTTCAGATTGGCACCGACTAGGCTCGCTCGCCGGATGATGGCTTTGGATAAATTGGCTTTATGGCATTTAGATTGAGACAGGTTTGTTTTATACAAATCAGCCCCTTCCAAATTGGCGCATTCCAGATTAGCCGACTCAAGGTTGGCATGAATCAGATCGGCCATTCGCAAGTTAGCCCCTTGTAAGCTGGCTCGCTGCAAGTTGGCTTGTCTGAGATCGGCCCCTTCCAGATTGGCATAGGTCAAGTTGGCCTGTCCCAGATTGGCTGCTTCGAGGATACATCCACTTAAGTTCGCCCCCTCCAAATCAGGGCGGACCAAAAGATTTTGTCCTCGCCAATTGTTCCACACTTCAATGCCTTGCTTGATCAAGTCGAGATGTTCTGCATTAGCCATGAGCTAGGACGTTCTCAGTGAGGAGGGCAAAATTAATGCCGGACGTAGGTAAGTTAACGCTTTTTTTTCCGGGAATAACTGGTTTCAATCAGGCCAGACTTCAAAGGTTCGCCTATTTCGCGCTCCATCCGGATAATTTTGCGCGTTAAGTACTCAATGGTTTGGCGCTTAATCCACCCACGCTCAACGAGGATATCACCAAAACGCATCCCCGTCGCCTCTTGATCATTCAAGGCTACATCGACTTGAGATTCAGAGAGTAGTCCAGCGTCAATGAGATAACTTCCCAAGCGCTTAGTTAACGGATCATAGGACAGCATAAAGGTACTATTTGCAGTGAATCGACGTCAATAAATGAGTTTACGGCCTAAACAATTTCTCTCTTTTGGGAAAGAGAAAGATCGATATTCCTAAACCTAAAATGCCCCTTTTCCCCGATCAAAAGATCATGAGAATCGATTTCTGTTGGTTCCTAACAGCAGGAATGTTGTCTGACTCCTTACGAACGACCTAGAATTTTCAGCTTTACAGGCTGGCTAAGGCGTTATCCATAAATTCAACATTGGCCGTGACGGATTGCACATCGTCTAGATCTTCTAGGGCATCCATTAGGCGAATCAGCGATTTGGCTTGATCGGGATCTGCGATCGCAACAGACGTCTCCCCGATCCAGCGTATTTCAGCATCCAAAACCTGGAAGTCTTGAGCTTTGAGGGCTTCTGTCACCGTTTCTAATACAGTCACATCCGTGCTCACCTCAGCAATGGCTTGATCATTTTCTTCCACAAACTCATAAGAGTCCGCTCCTGTTTCGACTAGAGATTCCAGGAGTTGATCTTCATTAACCGGCCCAAGAATGGAAATAATACCTTGCTGATGAAACATCCAGCCCACGCATCCCGTTTCACCTAAATTACCGCCATACTTATTGAATGCCGCCCGCAGATCAGCTGCGGTCCGATTACGATTATCGGTCATGGCCTCAATTAAAAGGGCGACGCCGCCAATACCATATCCTTCATAGCGGATTTCCTCCCACTGATCGCCTTCCGCATCCAGCTGCCCTGAGCCTTTCGCAATAGCCCGGTCAATATTTTCGTTGGGAATACCAGCGGCTTTCGCTTTATCGATTGCAGAGCGCAATTGAAAATTACCGTTAGGGTCAGCCGAACCATGGCGGGCTGCCACAATAATGGCCCTGGAGAGGCGAGCAAATACCTTCCCTTTCTTTGCATCTACCCTTGCTTTTTGCCGTTTAATATTGGCCCATTTACTATGTCCTGCCATGCGTAGCCCAAACACTTAATCCTATAGAAGCGGTCACGGTTTTCATTATGGCACTGCCCAGACCCCTGAATAGGAGGTGTCAAACCTGCATATTTATTCCTTTTAGAACAGATAACTGCATAGGAGCAAAGAGACAACCTCCCCGATGCATTGAGCGAACCTTATGAACGGGATGTCAGTTGGATGACGTCACCAGTCGTCGAGGTTAAGGGATAATGGCAGGATGAGTAAATCCAATGGGTAACCTACAAATACAGTTCCCTCTTTTCTTTAACAGGAAAGAGGTTTGTTACTGCCATCGCTGGTTCCACCCCAAGATTTAGTCATCACCCATGGCCACACCACTAGGGACGATAACTGATACCCATGCAGCTAGCTTCTGAGCAACCCAAATCTTTACCCATATTGGGATTAGCAGTCGATATTCTGCCAGACTATACCCAATGGTTGGCAGCTCGAATTGCTCAGAACGCAGGACTTCATGTCGTCACACTCAATGCCGAAATGACCATGCAGGCCCGGGAAAATCCTGAGTTAGCTCAGATCATTCAAGAGGCAGGTCTTGTGATTCCAGACGGGGCTGGTGTCGTTATGCATTTTCGCCTGCGGGGTCGGAAGATTGATCGTTGTCCAGGGATTGAAATGGCTGAGGCCCTTTTACAAGCCTCTGCACAAGAACCTTGGTCCTTTTTCTTCTATGGTGGTGCCCCGGGTGTCACGGAACAGGCAGCTCAAAAATGGCAGCAGCAACAACCTACGATCAATATCGTAGGAACACAGCATGGTTTTATCTCTGACGAAGAAATGGATGATTTTTGCCAGACCCTAAAACAGCTGCAACCTCAAGTGATTTTTGTGGGTCTGGGGGTTCCCAGACAAGAATTCTGGATAGCAAAGCACCGCCATCTCTGCCCCCATGCCATTTGGGTGGGCGTCGGCGGCAGCTTTGACATCTGGGCAGAAACGAAAACCCGCGCACCGAAATGGCTCTGTGACAACAATCTGGAATGGGTCTATCGCCTATACCAGGAACCTTGGCGTTGGCGGCGTATGCTGGCGTTACCACAGTTTGCCTGGTGCTCTTTATTGGACACCCTGAGTAAATAGCAATGACCCAAGCGACCTTTTCCACCCCTACCATGTCTTCGACTTTTAAGCGATTGAAAGCCCAAGTGGACACTCCGGCTCATGCCCATTACACCGTGCAGTTAAAAAGCGTTTGCAAGGTATATCCTCAAACGCGGTTTAGCTTATTGGATATTAATTTAACCCTAAAGCAGGGTGACTTCCTATTTGTAACGGGGGCCTCTGGCGCAGGTAAGACCACCCTTATGAAGCTAATTTATGGGGCTGAACAAGCTGATCGAGGCGAAGTTAGGGTGGTCGGCACAAATGTAGGATTGCTGAAGGGCAATCGCCTGTCCCATCTACGCCGGAAACTCGGGGTGGTGTTTCAAGACTACAAGCTGATTCCCCGCTGGACCGTGGCTGAAAATGTGGCATTTGTGTTGCGATCCCAAGGGGTTCCCAAAACAGAAATCGACCGACGTCTATATCCCACCCTTAAATTGGTCGGCCTGCAACAACGGGCAGATTGCTTTCCCAGTCAACTCTCTGGGGGAGAACAGCAGCGGGCCAGTATTGCCCGGGCAATTGTCGGCTCCCCTAAATTGCTATTGGCTGATGAGCCCACTGGGAATTTGGATCAAGACAATGCCTTACAAGTCTTGGGAATTCTCAAGAAACTGAATAGCCTTGGCATTACAGTGGTCGTAACAACCCATGATATGGGACTGATACAAACAGTGAAAGCGCCCGTTGCTCAGCTCGATCAGGGGCGTTTACAGGTGGTACCCGCAGAACAGGTAATCTAATGCGTTCTCATCCGTTCCAAGTTCCTGAACAACTCAAGGTGGTAGCAACAAAACTCACCTATTTGTTACAAGAAACGGGGCGAGGTCTCAAGCGAGGCGGCTGGATGAATTGGGCTGCAATCAGTACCGTGACCGTCTTGCTCTTCCTCCTCGGTATCAGCTTGCAAACCTCCTGGCAGGTGAGTGGATTACTCAATAATTTAGGATCTCGATTTGAGGTGGCAGTTTATCTAAAGCCAGAGGCCACTGGCACCCAACTCAAATCTTCCATTGCTCAATTTCCCGATGTCTCCAGAATTGAAGTAATTCCTAAAGATCAGGCTTGGAAAGAATTGCTAGCGGATCTAGGCACCACGGATATTGCTGGGGCCACGGAAGGATTAGGGGAAAATCCCTTGGTCGATGCCCTAAAAGTACAGGCCAAATCTGCAATAGCGGTCCCAAATCTGGCGAAAAAGATTGCGCGTTTACGCGGGGTAGAAACGGTTCAATATTTGGATGAAGCCCTGAAGAATCTCACCCAGCTGAATCGAGGATTTAGTCAGATCAGTTTGGGAGTCGTGGCATTGCTGACGTTGACAGCGATTGCAGTCATCACTACCACGATTCGACTGATTGTCGTGGCTCGCAATCAAGAAATTGAAGTCATGAAATTGGTCGGGGCAACTACAAGCTGGATCTATTTCCCTTTTGTCTTGCAAGGGATCACCTTTGGGTTAGTGGGAGCTGTCATTGCCTGGCTATTTCTGGTGGTCATACGACAGCTGATGCGCACCGCCTTTGCACAGCAACCTATTTTTTTACAAACCTTGGGAGAAGGGTTACAGCTAAGTCCGTGGCAAGTCGTCGTGTTGCCTCTAATTCTGTTAGGGTTTGGCAGTGTTGTCGGGATTATCGGAAGTTTATTTGCGGTTCGCCGATTTGCCAGCAAGTAGCGGCTTATCCCCCAAATAGCCTCTGCCACCAGCCCTGCTTTTTGGCAGGCTGTGGGCGCTGGGCAAGCTCCTGGATTAAACGCTGGTTTGCTGCCCGTAACTGGGCTATTTCAGCCGTCAAACTGACATTGCGCTGAAAAATTCTCTTCTGTTGTAGTTCTAATTCAGTAATTTTTTGCTGAGCCAGCTCTAACTCTGGATTAGGGGGAGCAGCTTCAGGCTTGGGCCATTGAGCGTCAGACTTTTCCACTAATCGTTGAGAGGTTTCTAAAACCTCAACATCCACTTCAGCGGCAGGTGTTTGCCAAGGATCATCACAATTATCAACAGATGGCATGGCGTCAGTGAATGAAAGCGAGAGAAACTATAGGCATTCTACACATATATACCAATATATGACTCCGAATAGGGATAATAGTCTATTCGTTCAGTAAAAAGAGGAGAATAATCTAAATTTCCTAACTGAACTATCCAGTATTGTAGCTTGCCTTACAAATAGGACTTTTTGCGGGCCCACCGAGTACTTTGCCAAATGCGGAGGCCCACAACAGCACCAATTAAAGCTCCTAGGGACCATTTTATCGTTCGTTTCAATAATCCAGGTTGCTCATTGCGAGCTTGCTCTAGAGCATCTTTTGTTTGTTTCTCAATCGCAGACCGGGCAGGGGATAGTAAGCTGGGAATTTGAGCCTTGATATCCGGTAGGGTCTGATTAGTATCTACTGTGATCGAGGAACGATTCGTGAGAGCCCGACTAAGCAGGCGCTGGAATTCGTCCACAGAATTAGTCTGATCGAGCTTTGTCTCTAACTGCTGAACCAAGGCCAAACGTTGCACTTTAAAGGTATTAATTTCTTCCACTTTTAGATTGTGTATCCGCATAGAATTCACAAAACATAAGGGAATCATGGCTACTAACACGAGGGTTAGAGCGAGGGTAAGCCAGGTTAGGACCTTGAGAATCAGTTTCTCAGCGGGACGACGATACTCCTGCTCCCCCCAAAACACCATGACAAAGCCAATAAGCGGCACTGGAATCCGTTCAACGATGGACCCGATACTACGAAATTCCCAAACAGGATTCATCAAGTCAATCGGAATCAGAATTGCCCCCAAATCCAGTAGGGCTAATAGAAGTAGGCCGTACCCTAGCCAACGAATCATCGTGATGGAACGAGATTGAGTGGCATAGGCCCGCCAGAGGCGATCCAGTTTAGGTTGAGTCATGGAGATTGTGATCTGCTTCCGCCCAATCTTACGCCTTTAAAGCACTTATTCAGGATTATCTTCCTGAGCTTGATGAACAATCCACCCACAAAACAGGCCAAAGAGTAAAACTGTCACCACCACAAAGACCAAGGCGCCATCATTACTATGCCAATAGTCAAACAAAGCGGGGTCGTTTTGGGTCGAGAGGAGGGCTAATAACGCCACACGGATGCCATTAATCATGAAACCTAGAGTAACGGCCACTACGGGAGCCACAATCTTTGCAGAAGTGGGGAGCGGAAACATCAGCAAAAAGATCATTGTAATGGCAAACATATAGGTCATTAAGTTCAAGCCCGAGCAAGCGGGAACCACCTTCACCGCTCCATCTGGCAACTGAATTAAATCATTGGTGAGTTGAACCGAAAAACCTGAATACCACAGTAAATAAGTCGAAAATTGAGCCGTGAAGGGAGAAATATCGGGAATAAACTTTAACAGCAGTTTCGGCAGACCGAGGCAAAAGAGGGTGAGCAATTCGATTTGATATTGCCCCAAAGTTTGCCAACCTGAGGCCAGCAGCATAACACCAATAGCCGCGATAAACGGGGCGAATGCCAGGTACCAACCAGTCGGCGACCGTAAGCTTTGGAACAGGATTCCCCCCACCATGCAAATGCCAAACCCAAGGGACAGGATGTTGCTGCCCAGTTGCAGCTGCAATCGCCGATCCCAGAGGCTGGACAAGGCCGCAAATAAAAATACCAAGCTCATGGCTAAGTGGGCCACCTTATCCGCTCTTAGATTAGCGGTAAAATACAGTGCTAGAAAACAGCCTGTGACCCCTAACAGAGCCATAACCGGGATTTTGATCTGATGGCCTGTATAGATGGACATACCCCTAATCGACATGGACTGATATCACTCTCTTTCACCAGCAGCTAAAGAATATTCTCTAGATTAGCAACTGTGAGAAGAAGACGACTCCTCCAAACCTTGGCATGCAGCTTGGAGGCTGTTATCCATAGGGAGCAATCCACTGCCGCAGTGTTTGGGTGAGTCGTTGGCTGTCTTGGTTGTTCAAGCTATGGGCCAGGGCTAACGCTGATCGGCTTTTAAAATTAACCATAACTGTTTCTTCTTCCTGCGTCAGAGGCACTGCATAGATATCAGTAATGTCTCTGTGGGGTTGGGACTGTTGCCAATAGGTCAAGCCCGATAGCTGATATTTGATAATTAGCTGGTGGTCCACACTCTCGATGACAGTGCTCGTCAAGTTCTGCTTCAGCCAATTGAACCCGGTGAGCCAAGGGATACTGCCTAAACAAAGCAATAGCACACCAATACTAATGCCACCTACATCTCCGGAGGCAAGGGCTTGGCGCGTATAGGTCAAGCCAATAGGCAACAAGGCCAGAAGAATGACAGCTAATGGCCCCAAAAGCGTCAGCAATGTCATCCCGGCCAGATCCTTCAATCTGGGTAAGGGCGCGGACCAAATGGGGTGAATCTGTGCTTGTAAATGCTCAGGATTAGGATCAATTTGGAGCCGATGGACAGAGCCTTCATCTGTTACCGGGACTACTCTACTAGCACCCAGAGAGGTTAAGGCCGAT
Organism: Acaryochloris sp. CCMEE 5410; assembly: GCF_000238775.2. Classification (NCBI taxonomy): domain Bacteria; kingdom Bacillati; phylum Cyanobacteriota; class Cyanophyceae; order Acaryochloridales; family Acaryochloridaceae; genus Acaryochloris; species Acaryochloris sp. CCMEE 5410. The sequence goes on from NZ_AFEJ02000002.1 coordinate 1,733,983, forward strand.
AATGCTGTTCTTGCAGACTTAAATCGATCGGCTAGGGCAGGAGCTGTCATTTTCTCTAGCCATGACGTGAGGTGGTTTGTAAGGGTAATGCGATGACCGTCCCTTGCTGTTTGTAGAACATAGGCCAGCCCTTGACCATCACCAAATGGTAACCGCATATCTGTCTGGGTGAGTTGAGCTGGAGCTAGCCCTGTCAGCAGGTGTAATAAGGTTGCTCCTAAGCTATACAAATCTGAAGCAGGGACAGCTTGGCCACCAAACTGCTCTATGGGGGTATAGCCATAAGTGCCCACCACCGTAAAGGAGCCATCGGCCTGGGGTAATCGATTTTGAACGCTTCCAAAATCCACCAAAACAATTGTTTGGCTAGGGGTCAGGATTAAATTACTGGGCTTGATATCTCGGTGGAGGATGGGGGGATTCTGCTCATGCAGGTAGATAAGAATCTCTAAAATTTGAGCGGCGACGTCATAAATCTCTGACTCCGAAAACCGTTGTCCCTGGGCAATCAACGTTTGTAAGTTATTGCCTGGAATATATTCTTCAATCAGCCCCAGCCAAGGTTCGGGAGCCTGGATATGAAAGGAATCGAGATACCGAGGGATTTGAGGATGATTCAGCTGCTGGAGAACCTGAACTTCCCGTTCAAAGAGTTTCATCTCATCCCATGCCATTCCTCGCCCAAAGGCCAAAAACTTGATAATGACTGGCTTGGGTTGGGAGGTGGGCTGATGATCCATCGCTAACCATGTCTGTCGGGTCGGTTGTGCCCTCAACTGCTGCTGCAGTTGATAGCGTTCCTGGATGACTTGCCCGACCGTTAGCATAATGGGTGGAGGGACTGGATCTGAATCAACATCTCCCATCTTAATGATGATGGCTCGACCAAACAGCCTACTGGTTCCAAGATCTTGTAATTTATGTAACTTGATAGGGGTATACAGAATTATCCTATGGCGACTTATTTAGTGACCGGTGCTAATCGCGGTATTGGCTTAGAGTATTGCCGACAGCTTCAGCAACGGGGTGACACGGTCATTGCAGCCTGCCGCTCCTCATCACCTGAGTTACAAGCTCTTAGCATTCAGGTTGAAACTCAAGTGGATATCACCTCAGACACCGCTGTAACCGATCTCAGGCAACGTTTAGTCGGACAAACCTTGGATGGATTAATCAATAATGCGGGGATTATTGATCGAGTTACCTTAGAAGCCTTGGATATTGGGAGTATTCGCCGCCAATACGAAGTGAATGCCATTGGCCCCTTACGTCTGACCCATGCTCTCTTGCCCAATCTTCCATCAGGCTCCAAGGTGATTCTGATGACAAGCCGGATGGGCTCGATTGGTGACAATACCTCTGGTAGCTCCTATGGCTATCGCATGTCTAAAGTCGCTCTTTGCATGGCGGGGAAATCTTTATCTCATGATCTCAAGCCGAAGGGGATAGCTGTAGGGATTCTGCATCCTGGCTTAGTTCAGACCCGAATGACCCGTTTTAATCCCCAAGGAATTACCCCGGAGCAGTCTGTCAATGGATTATTGGAACGCATCGATCAGTTAACCCTGGAGAATACGGGATCATTCTGGCATGCCAATGGAGAAGTATTGCCTTGGTAGAAGTTTGAACAGCAGGTGTTACCCTTGTGCTCGCCGCCAAAATTCAACATAAAACGCTACATCTTCCCTAGGTTGAACATCATGTTGAACTTCGGGCAGAACGATACCAGACATCTGAGAATCTAAAATTTCTTCACTATAAAACGGGTGGTGAATGCGATAGATCAATGTCCCTTCCACAACGTGGATGAGGCCCCACACCCCTTTTTTGGTTCCATGGTGCTGGCGTAATCCTGCAGGAATCGTTTCAGCATTAAAGACGGGGGTGCGTTTGTAGGGAGCATATCCATCAGGTATTGTTTTGCGATCGCACCATCCACAACCCAATTCAGTCCCTATCCGGGATTCCCGACCAGCAGCCGTCATCACCCAAGGACGGGGGAAAAACGGTGGATCATGACGGGTATGTTGGGCATGGCCACAGTCTAGGTCTGCCACCCAATGGGAGTCCTGATCTTGATGAAAGCCTACGATTGTCCGCAGCAACTGCTCTTCCCTCGGTTCTAGACCACTATCAAACTGTAGGCCAATTTAAAGTTTTACGAGTCTCATCCTAGAGAAGCCTCACCAGGCAAAGTTCTCCAAGATCTGAGCCGCGTAAAAAACACGATTTGGGCTGATAAGTCTAAAAAGAAGTGCAATTTTTTATGCGGGGAAGTTCGGCAATGGCGCCCATTGAGGACGTTAAACGACAATGTGATGGTCAAAACTCGGCCAGCAGCCATCACATTGTCCTATGGGTAGGGACCTTACCCTATGTACGGGTCAACCACAATCTGGAGGACTGGCTACGTGTCATCACTGACTAAAGCCGATGTCGTGATCGTCGGCGGAGGACCGGGCGGCACGGCAACAGCCATTCACTGCGCCCAAAACGGTCTTAAGGTGACTCTCCTAGAACAAGCCGAGTTTCCCCGTTCCCATCCAGGCGAAACCTTACATCCAGGTATTGAACCGCTACTCAAAAGGTTGGGGGTAGCGGAACAGGTGCTTAATGCAGGCTTTTTGCGTCATCCAGGCCATTATGTAGAGTGGCAAGGGGAGCGAGAATTTCAAGCCTTTGGTGAAGATGAGCAGGGACCGTGGTTGGGGTTTCAGGCGGTGCGATCGCAGTTTGATTCCCTACTACTAGAACAGGCCCAAACCCTGGGGGTCCAGGTTCTTCAACCCTGTCGAGCCTTAGAACCACTAGTTAACCAGGGACAGGTGCAAGGGCTCAATACCACCTTAGGTCCCATAGACGCCACCTTTGTGGTGGATGCTGCTGGCAGTTGTCAATGGTTGGCGCGAAAACTGGGGCTTAAAACCACACCTTATTCTCCTCCCCTCAGAGCCTATTACGGCTATGTGACCGGAGAATGTCCGGAACGGGACCAAGCCCCTTTAATCATCTCTGATGCAGAGGGATGGACCTGGATTGCCAAGGTGGAACACCAACGCTATCAATGGACGCGCTTGTCCTTTGATCGTCAACCCGATGCCCATTGGCAGCCCAAAGATTTAGCGAATCTCTGTCCAGAAGGTAAGGCGCGGGCTGTGGACGTTACCTGGCGACTGGTCAATCCCGCTGCAGGTCCCGGTTACTTTTTGGTGGGGGATGCCGCTGCTGTCTTAGACCCAGCGTCTTCCCATGGCGTTCTTAAAGCAATGACTTCCGGTATGATGGCAGCCCATCTTATTGTGCAAAGTGTTCAAGGGGAACAACTGCAACCATCGCCAGCTCGTCGCTATTGTGCATGGTTACGCACCAATTTTTATCATGACCTGATTCATTTGCAAGGTTTTTACGCCCCCATCCTATCCGTTCTCTCTTCCGCGCCCACCTTGCAATCGGCATCACTGTAGACTAGGAATCATTCAAGCTGGCAAAGCCTGATCTTCAAATGTCGAGACCTAGATGGTGCAAATAAACAAAGAGAGGCTATTACTGTGGATCTCAAGATCGATCTTGGTGATGCCGTTCTTAGTCATCGGTGGACCGATGCTCTTGTGGGTATGGGTTGTAACGTCTCACACCCTTGAGAACAATAAAATTCTCCATAAGTATGAAACTTCTTTTCAGGGGCTCTTACATCCTAAAGGCACCTCAAAAATTGATGCCTTTGGAGAGGTTAGGCGCCCGCCTGGCAATGGTGATAATTGTTTCTATTTTGTCGGTCAACTCAGAGAATATTCAGGCAGCCCCGTACCCATTCAAAATTTCTATTCCGCGGATGTTATGGCTGAGAAGTTTTCGCAGGGTGGGTTTCATGTCGAGTTCGCAGTAAATGGCAAGTTCAGCGACAGAGTGCCCTATGGATTAAATAATCTGGCTCAATGGCCCATCAACCAGCCGACATCCCATCATCACCATATTTATATTGTGTACTGGCTGATTTCTGACTATCTAACGCCCTATTCAACCAACCTATTAGATCTGCGCTGTCACTAATATGGCTGTCAGCCAAGACTTATCCCTACCATTGGACACAATCCTAGATATTGATTTCTAGTGGGCACCATAATCCATATATTCGTTTCTGAAGGCATTTGACTTGTGAATAGAGGATTTATCTCCCGTTCTGCTGCTGTGATTGTTCCAGTCGCCCAGATGGCAGAACGCCTTCACCTCAGTCAGTTATTGCGATGGTTCGTGTTGATGGGTGTCCGTGACTACCAGCGCTATCTATCTCCCTACAAAGGATTTTCCTGTGCCCACAGGCGCTTCTATGGAGGCTTATCTTGCTCAGAATACTTTCGACGCGCTGTCCATGATGATGATTTAGCGGGGGCGATGCCTCGCTTTCAACAGCGGTTACGAGCCTGCAAAGGAGCAAGTCGCATTTTAAACGCAAGTTCGCCTAATTCAAAGAAACGTCGAAAGCAGCAAGAGTCCTGTGGAGATTGTAGTGCCGGATGGTGTGATAGTGCTTGCATTCCCCTAGATATTTGCGACGTATTTGAATTCTGCGATCTAGATTGTGATGTATTGGGCGGTTTAGACGGCTGTGGGGATTGTGGTGGATGTGATTGTGGTTAAGGGCATCCAAAATGCCTTTTGCCCACAATCATGCGGAGCAGGAACCCTGCCCCCAAAAGCATCGATGGAGATTGCAACGATGCAATCTCCATCTCGTTAGCCTGATTAATTTGCAGTCTGATTAATCTGGAATAGACTGGTTTCTTTTGATCAATGAGTTACCGTTGTAGCCAATGGAGAGGTGTTGTCACTCTCCCTGTGAAGGGAAGGGCTTACGCCGCCTTAACAATCAATGAAATATCCACACGATCTTTACTTGGCTCTTCGACTAACGCATCAATTCCAGGACCAAAGAAGCTGGCAAATCGGTCTTCTTTCTTCTTCCAGTTTTCAAACGGGACGTAGGGAGATTCAAATTCTAAAACCAAAGTGTAGGCACCCTCGGTATTCGCTTCACGGATACCCACCAAGACAGGACATTCGTCGACAAAACTAGGTTTAAGCCCTAATCGATCTAGAGCAATATCCAAATGTACCGTTTGTCCATAGCGATAGCGGGTCACATCCTGAACCACTTGCTTTAATGTGGGTGTGGCTTGAGCATCTCGCAAAGCCAACATTTCATCAGAGGGCTCTTCTTTCAGGTAAACAGGTTCGAGTTCAGCCGCTTTTAAGGCCAAAGCGCCCACTAACACAGGTACCCCCACAAAGAATGTAATCACATTCAAAGTGGTTTCGTTATTGATGTACCCAGCCATCCCTACGACTGAGAGAATGGTTCCAATAATTAAGCCAATGGTTGCGACTGAAGTCCGGCGCAGCATAATACCTCCATAATCGGGTCAAGAAAAAAGTAGAATCGCCCACTCTTAAGATTAACGGTAATTTGTAAACTGCAGGGCAACGGGCCAATCTTCTTGCTTCAGATCTTGCATGACTTGCTGTAGGTCATCCTTGGATTTGGAGGAGACTCGGACGACCTCTCCTTGGATACTGGCTTGAACTTTTTTATAGTCTGTGCGGATCAGCTTAGAAATCTTTTTCGCCAATTCGGTGTCAATGCCCTTTTGCAGCTTAATGGCCTGTCGGACCCGATTACCACTAGCCGATTCGATGGTGCCGTAATCAAAAATTTTCAAGGAGAGCTTGCGTTTAACTGCCTTGGTTTGCAGTACGTTATGTACCGCATCCAAGGTAAATTCGCTATCCGTACTGATGGTGATTTCCGTTGGATCTAGCTTGATCTCTGTTTTAGTATCTTTTAGATCGTAGCGAGCCTTAATCTCTCGATTGGCTTGATCAATCGCATTGACCAATTCCTGCCATTCAAAATCACTAACAATATCAAAAGAACAAGTTGAAGCCATAATTTTCTCAACAGATTTGGAAAGTCTTACTTAAGTCTTAATTGAGGCCCGAAGACCGCTCTTTCCGCTACTCTCCCGAATAACGTCCTGACTCAGGGGTCAGTCGAAGTCATTTCTCATGAATTCATAGCCAAAAGTATCCGGTCTTGCAAAAGATTTTACCAAAAGCGATCAGTCTACTTTCAATCCATCCTCTTTTACAGATTCCATCCACAAGTCGAACATTTTTTTGCGATGATTGACACTATTAAGCTTGCCTTTACGGGTTAGAGACTGAATTTAGAGGTTGAAACATGGGCATCGCCACCGTCAATCCGACAACCTTAGAAACACTGCAATCGTTTTCAGCTCTTACACCTGAAGCCATTCAATTAAAGTTAGCCCAATCTGAAGCGGCATTTCAGTCTTATCGTCAGACGAGCTTTACGGATCGGAGTCAGTGGTTATTGAAAGCGGCCGATATGTTGGAAAACCCTGACAAAAGTCAGGAATATGCTGCCCTGATGACTTTAGAAATGGGTAAGCCGATTCAAGAAGCCCTGGGCGAGGTGAAAAAATGCGCTTGGGTCTGTCGTTACTATGCGAAACAGGCCCCCCTATTTCTAGCGAGTCAGACCATTGAAACGGATGCCCAACGCTCCTGGGTCTGTTATCAACCTCTGGGAATTATCTTGGCGGTTATGCCGTGGAATTTCCCCTTCTGGCAAGTCTTCCGGTTTGCGGCTCCAACCCTGATGGCTGGAAACGTAGGTGTCCTTAAGCATGCCTCCAATGTCCCTCAATGTGCATTGGCAATTGAACAAATTTTGTTAGAGGCAGGGTTCCCTGAGCATGTGTTCAAAACCTTACTTATCTCTGCTCAGCAGGTAGAAATGGTCGTGAAAGATGATCGGGTCAAAGCAGCAACCCTGACTGGGAGCGAACCAGCCGGAGCCAGCTTAGCGGCAATCGCCGGTCGTCAGATCAAAAAAACAGTCCTAGAGCTAGGTGGCAGCGATCCGTTCATTGTCCTAGAGAGTGCTGATTTAGACGCAGCGGTAGCGACAGCGGTAAAAGCGCGAATGTTAAATACGGGGCAGTCCTGTATTGCGGCAAAACGATTTATTGTGGCGGATGCGATCGCAGATCTGTTTCTAGAAAAATTTACAGTAGCGTTTAGCAAACTGACTCTTGGGGATCCCATGGCCCCACAAACCGAGGTCGGTCCCTTGGCAACCGCCAGTATTCTGGAAGAACTGGAACAGCAAGTTCAAACCGCTGTTTCTCATGGTGCTCAAATCCTGGTGGGTGGCCAACGCTGGCCAGACTTACCTGGGAATTTTTACCAGCCCACCATTCTGTCCGGCATTACCAAAGACAACCCGATTTACGCCCAGGAATGCTTTGGTCCAGTTGCGTTAGTCTTTCGGGTGGCGGACATGGACGCTGCCATCGCGTTAGCCAACGATAGCCCCTTTGGATTAGGAGCCAGTGCCTGGACCACCGATCCCCAAGAACAGGACCACCTGATCCAGCATGTGGACGCAGGCGCTGTCTTTATCAACGGCATGGTCAAGTCTGATCCTCGTCTTCCCTTTGGTGGCATCAAACGCTCTGGCTATGGCCGAGAATTAGGCATTCAAGGCATTCATGAATTCGTTAACATCAAAACCGTATGGGTGAAGTGAGCCATTTTTAATGAATACAGCAGAATTGTTGGTCAAATGTCTGGAAAATGAAGGTGTGGAGTATATTTTCGGGTTGCCAGGGGAAGAAAACCTCCAAGTCTTAGAAGCCCTGCGAGACTCCTCGATCCAATTTATTACCACCCGCCATGAACAGGGGGCTGCGTTTATGGCCGATGTATACGGTCGATTAACCGGTCGAGCAGGGGTTTGCCTCTCCACCCTAGGCCCGGGGGCCACCAACTTGATGACAGGGGTTGCCGATGCTAATTTAGATGGCGCTCCTCTGGTTGCGATTACAGGACAAGTCGGTACCGATCGGATGCATATTGAGTCCCATCAGTATTTAGATTTGGTGGCCATGTTTAATCCCGTCACTAAATGGAATGCACAAATTGTTCGCCCCAGCAACACCCCAGAAATTGTGCGGAGAGCCTTCAAACGGGCTCAAACAGAAAAACCGGGAGCGGTGCATATCGATTTACCCGAAAATATTGCTGCCATGCCCGCTGAAGGTATGCCATTACAGCAGGATAGCTTCAAGCGTAGCTTTGCCTCCCCTCGTACTCTAGAGCAGGCAGCCGAAATTATTTCTCAGGCCACTAATCCTTTGATTTTGGTTGGAAATGGAGCCATTCGAGCCAATGCCAGCGAAGCCCTCACCCAATTTGCCACCGAGTTAAATATTCCTGTAGCCAATACCTTTATGGGCAAAGGGGTGATTCGCTATACCCACCCCTTAGCTCTGTGGACCGTGGGATTACAACAGCGAGACTATATCAGCTGTGGCTTTGATCGGACGGATCTCGTCATTGCCGTAGGCTATGACTTAATCGAGTTTTCGCCTAAAAAGTGGAATCCGGACGGCACCATCCCCATTGTGCATGTGGGAGCAGAACCCGCTGAGATAGACAGTAGCTATATCCCTAAAACTGAAGTCGTTGGCAATATCTCTGACTCTTTGATAGAAATTCTCCGGCGGGCAGATCGTCATGGCAAACCGGATCCCTACGGGGTCGAGCTTCGGCCCCAAATCCGCGCCGACTACGAAGAGTATGCCAAGGATGAGCACTTTCCTCTACGTCCGCAAAAGCTGATTTACGATCTCCGAGACGTTCTCGAATCCGAAGATATTGTGATCTCTGATGTGGGGGCTCACAAAATGTGGATGGCTCGTCATTACCATTGCGATCGCCCAAATACCTGCTTAATTTCCAATGGATTCGCCGCCATGGGAATTGCTATTCCGGGTGCCTTAGCAGCCAAATTAGTCTATCCCGATCGCCATGTTGTGGCTGTAACCGGTGATGGTGGCTTCATGATCAATATGCAGGAACTGGAAACGGCATTGCGTCTCGGTGTTGCTTTCACCACAATTATTTTTAATGATGGCGGCTATGGTTTGATTGAGTGGAAGCAACAACAATATTACGGAGAAGCTTCTTTTATAAAGTTTGGCAACCCTGATTTTGTGCGGCTTGCAGAAAGTATGGGCCTCAAGGGTTATCGAGTAGAATCTAGTGCTGATTTTATGCCTTGTCTAAAGACTGCATTGGCACAAGACGTGCCAACAATTGTGGACTGTCCAATTGATTACAAAGAGAATTTAATGTTTAGCCAAAAATCAGGTGAGATTGCTTGTATTAACTAAACTTTTTATCCAGGGTAGAGAAACATTTGTTTGAGTTTTGTAGGAAACGATCATTTTTTAATTCATCAGGGATTAGGATTTGATCGACAGCCCGGTTAGGATGGTAAAAAAATACAATCAGGTTTCACCCACCTGCTGCTCGATTATCATTCCGAAGTCTATGAGTTCCTCTAGCGAACAGCCACCTAAGTCAACTCGTCACACCAAGAAAAAATCTGTTGATATGGACCCTCAAACGGTTTCAGATGAACAGTCCAATCCCCCCAAGGGTGAGACTCAAGAGACTCATGTGGACAATATGCAATTAAAAGGTCCACCCCGGCGCCCTGTGGCTAAAACCCCTCCGCCTCCAGCGCCTGAGATAGTTGCCGTAGAAAAGCAAGAACCTGCTGCAGATGTAACTATTGACGCACCTGAATCCGCAGGACAACAACCCATTCCACCACCCAGTGAACCGATGCAATATCGGGCGATTGGATTAATCAAAGGGAAGTACCGACCTTCGGAAGAGCAATTTAATCGAGGAGACCTGATTACAGAAGATGGAACCCACTTGGATGCGGTTTTGTTGGGTCAGGTCATGAGTCTAGTCAAAAAGTATCTAGATTTAGAGCAAACCTATTTATGGGTCGTTTATCCTCGAACCCGCGAGAAAGAAGAAACGCTACATATGCAGATTGTCGGCGTTTGGTCAACAGAAGGGTTTGGTCCTATGGCTGCGACTGAAACTCCAGACACGCCTGAAGAACCTAGCCAGCTTGCTGCCCCCCTCCAAGATGGTTATTTTTCCATTCGGGGTGAGATTGTTTTTCAATCCACGGAGAGAAATTATTTATTGGTAAAAATCCAGCAATCTCCTCGAAAAAGTTCAGATCGACCCAAAGCCTTTAAGCTCAAGCTCACTGGCAATCTAAAGGATAAAACTTTAGGCTATTTCTGGGATTTACATGTGCAGCGTCAAGGGGGAGAATTAGCGATTGTCAATGGGCAAAAAGTGGCCCTTGTCCCTCCCAAACGCAAATCAAAGCAGGAAAGAAGCGAGTCTCGCAAACCCAGGAAGTTCAGCTCTCCTCGTCCTCAAAACACTTCAAACAAACCTCGCCCAGTGAGCAAGCCCATTATTAAGCGACGCTCCTCTCCAGAATCATAATGATTTAGTTAGTTCTAAGGGAGGTAGAATCGTCACCCCCTTCAACGCTCTGGAAGCTGTAGCGAATAGGAGCTAGCTGGCGATATGCCACACCTGCTAATATTCAAGTCTTTGTAAGACTTTGACAGGGCAATTTGGCTTTGTTAGTCTAGCTAAATCGTTCTGGAATGGTTACTGGTGTGGATATTCAAATTGGCCGTAGCAAAACGGCGCGTAGAGCATATGGAATTGACGAAATTGCCCTTTCACCAGGACAACGAACCCTAGATCCACAACTGGCAGATACCCAGTGGCAAATTGGTGGTATTCAACGGGAGATTCCCATTCTAGCGAGTGCAATGGATGGGGTTGTGGATGTCAAAATGGCCGTTCGTCTATCAGAATTAGGCGCCCTAGGGGTATTGAATTTAGAAGGGATTCAAACCCGGTACAGCGATCCAGAGCCCATTCTGGACAAAATCGCTGGAGTTGATGTGAATGGCTTTGTGCCACTCATGCAAGAACTCTACGCAGAACCCATCAAACCGGAACTGATTCGCGAGCGCATCACCCAGATCAAGTCTCAAGGAGGCATTGCAGCGGTGAGTGCAACACCGATCGGGGCCAGTAAATTTGGTCAAGCTGTGGTTGACGCAGGTGCGGATTTATTCTTTATCCAGGCAACGGTCGTTTCCACGGATCACGTGTCTCCAGAAAGTGTGACCCCTCTTGATCTAGCTAAGTTTTGCCAAGACCTCCCGATCCCTGTGGTGATGGGAAATTGTGTAACCTATGAAGTCACGAAAAGCTTAATGCAGGCCGGTGCTGCAGCAGTACTGGTGGGTATTGGTCCCGGTGCAGCTTGCACAACCCGAGGCGTTTTGGGAGTGGGGGTTCCGCAAGCAACTGCGATCTCAGACTGTGCTGCCGCTCGTGATGACCATTTTCGCGAGACCAACCAATATATTCCGATCATTGCGGATGGGGGCCTGATTACTGGCGGTGATGTGTGCAAATGTATCGCCTGTGGTGCCGATGCCATTATGATGGGCTCGCCCATTGCTAGAGCAGCGGAAGCACCCGGACGAGGGTTTCACTGGGGAATGGCAACGCCTAGTCCTGTGTTGCCCCGAGGGACCCGAATTCGGGTCGGGACAACCGGTACCCTAGAGCAAATCCTGCGAGGACCGGCTCAGTTAGATGATGGCACCCACAACTTTCTTGGATCCTTGCAAACGAGCATGGGTACTTTAGGAGCCAAAGATATTAAACAGATGCAGCAAGTAGAGGTAGTGGTTGCTCCATCTCTGCTGACAGAAGGGAAAGTCTACCAAGCAGCCCAAAAACTAGGCATGGGTAAATAACAAAAATTTGCCAAACTTAACACGTTTAGACGCCGATCTTTGCCAAAAAAGGTATGGCAAACGTGAATTGGTTGCCTAGAATGGGTATAGCGGAGACGCATGTTTCCGTTCACTCCTCACACCACACTCCGCCTGAGCAGTTGTTCGGGCGGCTTCCTCATTTTAGGCGCTGATATGGGCATTTTGATTGTTAATTTTCTGTTTATGTCTAGGTGGGGTTGAACCTGCTATGGTACAAATCGTAGATAAGCTACAGTCGATAAAGGTTTCTAAGCATGTCATCAGCTGCCCCAGTCACAGATGCCACATTCAAAGAAGAAGTCATTGAAAGTGATGTTCCTGTTCTTGTTGATTTTTGGGCACCTTGGTGCGGACCTTGTCGGATGGTTGCTCCCGTCGTTGATGAAATCTCTGAGCAATATAAAGGCCAAGTCAAGGTTGTAAAAATCAACACGGATGAAAATCCCAATGTTGCCAGTCAGTACGGAATTCGTAGTATTCCAACTTTAATGGTCTTTAAAGGCGGGCAGCGTGTCGATATGGTTGTAGGAGCTGTTCCTAAAACCACTTTGGCCAGTACTTTAGATAAGTATCTCTAGTTTTTCGGGTTTTTCGGGTTCTAGCATGGAATCCGTATACTGCAACCCATGTTTGCAGTTCATTCAAGTTATGGAAGCGGTCCTTAGCCAATAAACTAAGGGCCGCTTTTTTGTCGTTAAATTGTTATCGTTGAGCTGACCTAGCCTAGAGTGACACATGCTTATGACTCAGTCTCCTGATCCATCGGTTGCTTTACATCAGCGCCTCGATCATTTGCTAGACATTTTACCCCAACTCAAGCATGGTCCTCTGATAGTGCAGGCCCTGGAAACTTTGCTGAATATGGCAGAAGAAGATCTTGATCGCTTAGATTGGAAAATTCTGACGGCGGCCTTACAAGATCTAGAGCAAGGGTTTCAGGTTTTTCACCGCTATCGACACATTCGTAAGATCTCCATTTTTGGGTCTTCTCGCCTACCACCGGATAGTCCGGCCTACCAAATGGCGGTAGATTTTGCCCGCTGCGTTACCCAGCAAGGCTTTATGGTAATGACAGGAGCGGGGGGCGGCATTATGGAAGCAGGTAATCAAGGGGCGGGGGCAGAAAAGTCTTTTGGCCTCAATATTCAGCTGCCCTTTGAGCAAGATTCAAATCCTTTCATCGCTGGGGATGAGAAGCTGATCGACTTCAAGTACTTCTTTACGCGCAAATTGTTTTTTCTCCGGGAAACCGATGCGATCGCACTTTTCCCCGGTGGATTTGGCACCCAAGATGAAGCCTTTGAATGTCTGACCCTGAGTCAAACGGGAAAGTCTCCTCCCGTACCGGTGGTCTTAATCGATCCGCCAGGAACTCACTATTGGCAAGACTGGAATGCTTATATACACAAGCATTTGATCGCTGGTGGGCTCATCAGTGAAGATGACCATCGCTTATATACGATTACGGATAACCTAGAGACCGCTTGTGCTGCGATTTCGGGATTCTACCAGGTTTACCATTCCAGCCGTTATGTCGGCGATCGCTTAGTGATGCGTCTCAATCAAGAGCTCTCCGACTCAGATGTAAAGTGGCTAAATCAAGAGTTTACAGATATCCTGCTTCGTGACCAAATTCGCAAAAGTGGGGCGTTGCCAGAAGAATTGGATCATCAAGAACCTCAACCTCAACAAGTTGAGGATGAGACAGAACATTTACCCCGATTGGTGTTCTATTTCAATCAGCGGGACCATGGGCGGTTGAGCCAAATGATTGCAACCATTAACCAGATGGGTGACACCAACCAAACCCTTTACCATCCTGAACGAAAATAGCACTACATAGAATGGCTGAACGGATCACGATTGGGAATCAATATTTTGATCTATGTCTGTGATAAATCGTCTTATGAATGGGCACGTTAGGGCTTGAGACAGTTAACGCCTGTCTATCCGGTAATTTTTTGTGAATTGACCTCATAACCAGAAACAACAGCAGCACTCAAGCCCCTGACACTTGGCTGAAATAGGGGTGTTCATCTAGTTACCCCCTGTTCTTGTTCTGTAGGTTACAGTGAAACTGTCACAGAAATTGCCTAAATCGAGTCAATAGCGGTTCCAAAGACTGTATTCGGGATTTAGACGATGGATGTATCCTCCTCAAAATTAAATGCTGACTGTTCCTACCCGGACATACCATCTAAATTGACTCAGCAAGCTCTTCTCAATCGCATTACGACTCGCATCCGTCAGTCGTTGGAACTGAATGAGATCTTGTCCGCAACAGTGGCTGAAGTCAGGGCATTCTTAGGCACCGATCGCGTCAAAGTTTATAAATTTTTCCCGGATGGCCATGGTCTGGTGATTGCCGAATCCATTCGTGAAGACCATTTACCCTCGTTATTAGGACTGAATTTTCCGGCAGATGATATTCCCCTGCCGGCGCGTGAGCTTTACTTAAAGGCCCGGCAACGCTCTGTGGTGGATCTCTCCACCCAACAAATTGGTTTTAGCCCTCTCAATTGCACAGAAACGGGCTCAGAGTTAGAGAGTCGAGATATTCGTTTTCGGCCCATCGATCCCTGCCATGTCGAATATTTGAAAGCAATGGGGGTGCAATCCTCGGTGGTCGTCCCCATCGTGATTGAGCAGTCCAGCTTAGAGCAGATCCAGAGTGAACCAGAGGTCACCACAGGCTTAAACCAGGGACAACGCCTTTGGGGACTCCTAGTTTCCCACCATGCGCAACCCCGTCAAGTCGAGGGATCAGAACTGGAGCTGATTCAGGCCGTAGTGAATCAGATGGCCGTGGCTATTGGTCAAGCGACTCTTCTAGATCGGGTGCGAGAGCAGGCCGCCCAAGAAGCAGGGGTAAATCGTGTGACGGCCTTGTTATATACCAAACCCACCGTTCAGCTAGAGGTTGCCTTGGCAGAGATGGTGGCGGTGATGCAGGGCACTGGCGGACGGCTATATCTCAGTCATACAACCTCTGAGCAATCCGCAGAACTTTATTGTTGTGGCGATCAACCTAGCAAATTAGACCATGACAGGTTAATTGAAGAGAATGCCCTATGGCAAAATTACCTGAATTCAACACAGTCTGTCGACACCCCTGACACGGAAAGTCGTCCCTGGTCAGTGGACTGGATGCGCAAAAACTATGCCCTATCGTCCCAGCCTCGTTCTTCAACCCGCAACAAGACGATATGGGCGATTGCGGATATTTACCGAGAGCCATTATTTCGAGTTTTAAGTCCCGCCTTTCAATCCACGCCCATTCGTGGTGTGATGATTCTACCCCTGTATTTTGATACGGAATTGCTGGGGTGCATTACTATTTTCCGCAATGAGGTGGAAGAAGAACTCTGTTGGGCAGGGTTCCATCATCCTGATAGCCGTCAATTGGCTCCTCGCCAGTCTTTTGAAGCTTGGAGGCAAATCAAAGCAGGGCAATCTCAGCCCTGGACAGACGCCGAAGTTCGATTAGCTGAAGCTTTGGGAGAACGGTTTTCCGCCGCAATTAACCAATACCAGCTTTACCAACAGGTCCAGACCCTCAATACCCACTTAGAAGAGCAAATTAAAGAGCGGACCGCTGAACTACATCGTTCGACGGCGATTGCCAATCAACAGCGCGCTTTAACCAATATCTTATCTAAGTTACAAAAAGCCCTGGATCTCGATACAATTTTCCAAACGGCTACTCAAGAAGCCCAACGCTTGTTAGATGTTGATCATGTGGCCGTTTATCAGTTTGACGAAGACTGGGGCGGTTCATTTATTCATAATTTTCGGGCTGTTAAACCTGAATGGCAAGAGGTAGTCTATTCCACCCGTGAAGTCTGGAATGACTCTCATCTACAAGAGACGAAGGGAGGACGATACCGTCAACATCACGTATCCGTTGTCGATGACGTCTCCAAAGCTGGACTTTCCCCCTGTCATTTGGACACCTATCACTACTACCAGATTAAGGCCTTTTTAATTGCCCCTGTTTTTGTCGGTAGCCGCTTGTGGGGACTGATTGGGGCCTATCAGCACTCCAATCCATATGCGTGGAAACCATTGGAGGTTGATTTTATTACCCAGCTGGCAACGCACTTGGGGGTTGCCGTCCAACAAGCGGGCGCCACGGAAAAGGTCCAGAATCAGGCGCAACAGCTCGCCATTATTGCGGAACAGCAGCATACTCTCACGAATGTGATCTCCAAAATTCGAGAGTCCTTGGATTTGGAAACCATTTTCAAGACCACGACCCGTGAGGTCCGTAGGCTCCTGCAAGTGGAGCGGGTAGTGGTTTTTCAGTTTTTACCGGATGTCCAATATAGCCAAGGAGAGGTGATTGCCGAAGATGTTCATCCCGATTACCGATCTATCTTGGGGTATGACGTCAAAGGCGACTGTTTCCAAGACCGCTACACAGCTAGTCCTGGTGCTCACCAAGTTTTTGCAATTGATGATCTCAACACCTGTAATTTACATCCCTGTTATGTAGAGATGATGCAAGGATTGCAAGTTCAGGCCCATTTAGTCGTACCCCTTTTTCGGAGCAATATCCTGTGGGGGCTATTGGCGATTCATCAATGCTCAGCTCCCCGGCAATGGCAAGTCAAAGAGCGGGAATTCGCGATTCAAATTAGTACCCAACTAGGTGTCGCACTTCAGCAATCCGAGTTCCTTAACCAAGCCCAACAATCCAAGGAGGCGGCTGACGCAGCGAGCCAAGCCAAAAGTGACTTTTTAGCACATATGAGTCACGAATTGCGAACCCCCCTGAATGCAATCTTGGGGTATGTGGAGATCATGCAGCGAGATCCCCAATTAGGGGAGACTCAAACTGAACAGCTTGGCATTATTGGCCGGAGTGGAGAACATTTGTTGTCCTTGATCAACGATGTCTTAGAAATGTCCCGGATTGAAGCGGGGCAGTTGGCGCTTACACCAGTCAGCTTTGATCTATATCGGTTATTAGATTCTCTCCAAGATATGCTGGAGGCCAAAGCTGAATTACAAGGATTGCAGCTCTATTTTGAGCGTTCGGCAACCGTCCCCCAGTTTGTGTTTGCCGATGAAGGGAAACTCCGCCAGGTCCTGATCAATTTACTTGGGAACGGTCTTAACTATACGGAGAAAGGCCAGGTCTTGCTCCAGGTGGATACCCCAGAACAGAGCGGTCAACCCGAGAGGGCCTGTCAACTGACTTTTGCGGTCATGGATACAGGTCCTGGCATCAAGGTCTCTGATGTGGAGCAACTCTTTGAAGCCTTTACTCAGACGGATTCAGGCTATCGTGCTCAAGAAGGGACGGGACTCGGCTTGCCGATTAGCCGCCGCTTTGTGCAACTGATGGGGGGCGATATCGAGGTTGATAGTACCGTAGGGCAGGGCTCCACCTTCCGGTTCACGATTCCCGTCACTCTCGCCGATGCGGCAGACGTTAAGACCGTGAAGTCCACACGACAGGTGGTGTCTTTAGCTCCAGGGCAACCCACCTATCGACTCCTGCTGGTGGAAGATAAATGGGCCAACCGACAGCTGATGCAGCAATGGTTGGCTCCTTTTGGATTTGATATTCGAGAAGCGGTGAACGGGGAAGAGGCCCTGGCGATTTGGCAGGAATGGGCTCCCCATTTAATCTGGATGGATATGCGCATGCCAGTGATGGATGGTTACAAAGCCACTCGAAAAATCAAAGCCCAATGTGGAGACAATCCACCTGTGATTATTGCCCTAACGGCGAATGCGTTTGAAGAAGATCGACTCTATGCCCTCTCGGTCGGGTGTGACGATTTTGTCCGTAAGCCGTGCCAAGAAAGTACCATCCTAGACAAGCTAGCAGAACATCTCGGGGTCCAATATATTTACTCGGAGCCTGAGCCGTCTGAGTCAGACTCGTTGGAGGAGATGGCGTCTATCCAGCCTGAAGATCTCAGAATATTAGTGGCGGATGACAATACGCTCAATCAGCAATTAATGGTGCAACGGTTGGTGCATCTGGGTTATTCGGCTGATGTCGTCAGTGATGGTCAGCAAGTGGTGGCGGCTTGCCAAACCCATACGTATGACCTCATTCTCTTAGATGTACAAATGCCCAAGATGAATGGCTTAGAGGTAGTTCAAACCCTGCGGCAACAAGAGTTTTGTCCTTATGTTATTGGGGTGTCGGGACGAACCTTACCCGAAGAGAAACAAGAATGTTTGGATGCAGGGATGCAGGACTATCTGTGCAAGCCTGTGTCTCTTGAGGACCTCAAAATCGCCCTTAGCCAATATCATCCCCCTTCAGACCTTGCCCTGCCCCAGGCGATGAAACCCGCTCTATTAGATGAAGCAGCTATTCAAGCGCTGATAGAAATTGGTGGAGATGATGGTGGTAGCTTTCTCGTTTCTGTGATTGATAACTTCCTCCGGGATGCGGAGCCGATGTTGGCGGGATTGAAGGATGCGATCGCAACAACAAACTACGTCCAAATCAATGAAATTGCCCATTCTCTAAAATCCATGAGCGCTTCGATGGGAGCAACTCAACTGGCGCATCAACTGAAAGAATTAGAGCATATGAGCAAGCTCGAAAATCTGGCGATCTCTTCCACCTGGATGAATAAGCTGGAACAAGAGTTTGAAGCGGTCAGATTGGCCCTGACCATGGAAAAGCAAAACTACCAGACTTCAGCTGTCTCCAGTTAAGCCCCTGCGGTTTGCCGTTGTCTTTGAATCGTCAAGGGTGGGTATTGATGCCTATACCTGAGGCGAATCAGGGCTGATGAATAAACCATCATGTAGCAACTGTGCGATCGCATCCAGATGCACCTCTATAGCGCCAGGCGTCTGCGTCACGTAAGGCATTTGTTCGTCCATCAGTAATACCGCTAGTCCATGTATAGAGGCCCAAATCAGGCGAACCGCCTGCCCTACGTCATTTTCTTTCAGAGTCTGACGTGCTTGAGCAATCTGGACGATTTGATATAGAGGACCTGCCGCTTGCTTGGAAATAGCGTGGAGATCGGGGTCAGTCACCCGTTCTTTCAAGCTAAACATCATCCGGGCAAGCTCCGTATACTCTAGCGAGAATTCTAGATAGGCCTTAGCCAATCCTCTGATGCTAGTTAGGGTCTCCTCTTGCTCAGACTGAGTGGTGGCTTGTAATCGCTGAACCAGTCGTTCAAATCCCCAATGGACCAAGCTAAAACTTAAGGCTTGTTTACTCGCAAAGTGGCGATAAACGGCAGGTTGGCTAACCCCGCATTGGCGAGCTAGCTTGCTCAAATTTAAGGCTGACGCCCCCTCGGATTGAATTTGTGCAAGGGCGGCCTCAATCAATGCTTCTCTTAAATGGCCGTGATGATACGGTTCACTGCTCACTAGTTACGGTCGTTGGTTTCTAGCACCAGTGTACTGCGTTATACTGCATAACATTGTTATAGACTATAACATTGATATTGAGTCCACTCTAATCACTGCACTATTCGGAGGCTTGGATGAAACGCGGATTACAAATCATTATAGGGATGTTAAGCTTAATTCCTTTTATGGTGGCGATACTTGGCCAGACGTCTGGTTTAGGGAGATGGCTACCAGCAGAAGCGATTACGCCAGAGTTCGATAGCCACTATCGCTATATCACCGGTTTTTATATTTCTCTAGGGGTAATCGCTTGGTGGATTATTCCCAATATCGAAAAACACAAAACGGCATTGCGGATTGTGGCGGGTGCAATTTTCGCGGGTGGCGTGGGGCATGTCATTTCCTTCTGGCAAGTCGGAGCACCGGGTCCACTAACGTTGGTCTTTACAGGTATCGAGTTATGTTTTCCCTTGCTGCTGATCTGGCAGGCTAAACTTCCTCGCCGCCAGTCTAAAACAGGATAACTAAGAACTTAAGCCGCCTTGAGTAACGTTCTGGCCTGGGTTTCTGTTTGAATAGCGGCGAGGGTACGCTTCAAAGTCTCGCGAAACAAGAGATGGAAGCTGCCCTCCAGAAAACCTAGATCTGCATCCGCAGAAACGACCTGTTTGACCAATACCTGGGATGTAGCGAGCGGTAAAACTTGCCAATAGCCCTGTAAATGATTGAGATCGCCTTTCAGCAGGTGAAAGCTCAATTTGCCAGGGGCTATCACGCTATTTTCTGTGCGGACTTTTGATTGAACCTGAGCAAATAGAATCTGAGAAACATTCGTTTGCTCCACCACGGTTCGCTGTGCCGATGCCTCCAGCACTTGGGTCGCCATAACATTAGGGAGAAACTGGGCTAAATGCTCAAAATCCGTCAGCACTTGCCAAGCGGTTTCAGGCTCACTCTCAATGACAACTTGGGCCATATACTGACCCGCTTGACCCGAGACAATGGCTTCTCCACGCCGTAATGCTTGCCGTTGTAAATCAGACAGCCCTGTCGTCAGAGCATCCAAGGGCTGGCGCGGGGGAAAAGAGGTTTGCATCATTCAGCGAGTGAAACTATCAGCGAGGCTTGGACAAAGTATTCTTTACAAATCATAAAGAAAGTTTGTCTTTGTTGCATACATAAAGCCCACCGCCCATAGGCCCATCTGCCAGCAGAGCTGACAGGGCAGGAAACAGTGCATACCGATAGATAAACCCTAGCGGCCCCTGAAAGTTGAAGCACTAAAGCCACCTGATCAAGTAAGCACAGCTTCCGGGTGTTCAATCTGAGTGCCTAAAACCTGTAAAAATGCAGACAGCCACTTCGGATGAGCAGGCCATGCCGGGGCGGTAACCAAATTGCCATCCGTCAAAGCATCATCCACGGCCAGATCCACATATTCCCCGCCCGCAGCAGTGACTTCTGGACTACAGGCTGGATAAGCCGAACAGCGCTTCCCCACCAAAACACCCGCAGCAGATAGCAGTTGTGCGCCATGACAAATCGCCGCTAACGGTTTGTTGGCTTGGGCAAAGTGCTGCACAATTTTGATCACATCTGGATTGAGGCGCAAATACTCTGGGGCTCGACCACCCGGAATCACCAAAGCATCGTAATCGGCAGCAGAGACCTCCGCAAAGGTGGCATTCAGGGTAAAGTTATGGCCTGGTTTTTCACTATAGGTCTGGTCGCCTTCAAAGTCGTGAATCGCCGTTCTGACAGACTCGCCAGATTTCTTGTTAGGGCAAACCGCATGTACGGTATGTCCGACCATTAATAATGCCTGGAAAGGAACCATGACTTCATAATCTTCGACAAAATCACCAACAAGCATCAAGATGTTTTTGCTAGCCATCGCGATGGGTCCCCATGTAAAAGAATTTGTTCTAAGCTCTAGGCTTCTCCTTTGAGAATATCAGCCAAGTTCCCAGAATCATCACCACTACTGTCCCCGTAAGTCGTCCCGTTTCATAGAGCGAAACTTAAAGCACCATCTCATTCTCTGCGGGGGGGGCGATGGGGATATCCGCATTAGACGATGGTTGATGGGTTGCGTCCAAAAAGCGTTCATTGATGAGTTGCTGAAACGTGGCGACGGTAGATTGCCAAAGCTGAATTCGTTCTTTGACGTTCTGGACCCGTTTAATCCCCACCTCTCCACGAACGGGATAATTGAAATTCCCAGAAAAAACCACAGCGGAAACGGATTTTCCGTCTTGTCCTTTGAGTTTGGCTTCATTAATGGCCAGATTGAGCTGTCCTTGCTCCAGCACATAACTGAGCTGAATCGCAGCTTGGGCAGGCGCTTGACCAAAGTCTTGCCAAGCGCCTTGGGCAAATAATTTGTGGAATAGAAACTCATGGGCTCCCCGATCGTTTTCAAAGAAAGGGACGAGGCCCCGAGGATTAACCCCCACTGCTAAATAGTCTGCACTGGGGAGAGTCTCCACAAACTTAACAGCCATTGCCTGGATTAGAAATTGCGGCTGATCTTTAGAGGAAATAGCCTGGGCAAAGGCCACTCGATTGGGTTGAGAGGTAACGCGCACACCGTTGTCATAGGAGATTCGTGCCCCCCCATTGGTGATGACGGGCTGCTGATCGTACTGCCAATCCGACGGCACAATATCGCTGTATTGGAGGAATTCAGGATTGAGAATGGACGGGCTCAGATCCTTGGCCGCAATGATAATGCTAATTTCTTGAAGCGAAATACTCATACTGTGGTCACCCTCACAAATCGAAAAAATGTATATGGCCTATCGTCATCACTCTAGGCAATCACCCCATAAACCACCGTCAAAAAATAAAACGGTCAATATTGGACTGAATTGTTTAATAAGTACTGTAAAGCCGTTCCTTGTTCCATCCGCATGATACACCTAACAAATGCGGGGTCATTCTGGTAAATACAAGGAACGGCAGGAACAGGCTAGGGTTTAGAGAGCAGAATAATCTTGGATAGATAGGTCTGCGAGATCAACCGTTACCCCTTTCAAAATCATCAGGGTTTGCTCCGAACCTGATAAGGAGATGCGAGTATCGCCATCATCAGTTGTGACGCTGAGTTGACCTAGGGTTAACCCGCCAGAGAGGCCTAAGGTATCCAAATCAACCTCAAAATCGAGGACGGTATCTGGATCTTGCCCCATTTCAATGACAAACCAGTCTGCACCGGATCCACCCGACAGATGATCTCTCCCTCGACCTCCAACTAAGGTGTCATCCCCAGCCCCGCCAAAAAGCTTATCGGCTCCAGAACCACCCGTTAGCAAGTCGTTATCAGCACCGCCATACAAAGTGTCTTTGCCGCGACCACCCATCAGGGTGTCATCGCCAGCCTCCCCTAGGAGACGGTCTCGGCCCCGATTCCCTGCGATCTGATCATTGCCATCACGGCCAAAGAGGGTATCTCGTCCTCTCAAGCCTTTGATATCATCTGCTTCAGCCGTTCCTCGCAGGATATCTCGACGGTTGGTGCCCGTAATTTCATTAAAGACAGGCATCACTGCATCAATGACGGTATCGTCTCTGAAATCGAGATTCTGAATCCGGGTATCTTCAGCAGGAGCGGTTTCTGAGGCAGTAAACGCAGGCGTGGTTGGATCTGCATCGGCAGGGAAGTTCGCAGCCAGGTACTCCGCTAAGGCATCTTGCTCGGTCCCTGGATCGGCAAAGGTAGCAGCGCCAGGATCCGTGAGTACGTCGGGTAAGTCAATCCGATTGGCCTCGGGTCCGGTGGGGAAGGGATAACCATCGCCGCCATCGGCTAAGAAGTTAAGGGTAACAAGGCGGAAGGTGCGGCTGGCATCACCAACAATGTCACCATTTTGGACCACAACATCAAGGTCATTGCCATTCTCATCCGTAATGGCTAAGGACTGCACTCGATCGCCAACCGGTGCATCTGGGTCAAAGCTGAACTGAATCCCTGAAATTTGAGGGAATTGGCCGGGAGTGGCCCCATCAGCCGTTGCTGCCACACTATGCTCAATTACCTCCAATAATTGATCGGCGGTTAAGGTCAGCAGGGTCAGACTGTTGTTAAAGCGGAGGGAGTTGTCAATATCGAGCTGAGAGATTTCGCCTGCGGCTTTTCCAGAGACGGGGTTGGCCTGGGGCGGTAACTCATTGCCGTTGGCATCAATTTCGCCAATAGGGGCTCGAATACCACCCCCGTTTTTCAGGGAAATGACGACGGTATCGTCAAAGGTTTTGGCAGCGGCCAAGTTGGCATCTGCCGTCAGATTCCCTAGATTGGTCTCTTCCGTCCGCACACTTTCGCGGCGACCATCGATAAAGACTTCTGAAAGCCCAAAGACATTGCCATCTTGATCCGCTACCACATCAGAGACGGCATCGGTGAGCTGTTGAACGGCAGTGGCTTTGTCAGAGGATGCGATCGCATCTCCCACATCCGTCGTGCCATAGACCGTATTGACGACATCATCGGTAGTGGCATAGGCCCCACTCACTGCCGGTTCCAGGCTGTTGGTAAGGATATTGCCATCGGCATCAAAGTCCAATACCAAGCGACCGAGATAGCTATATTCCCCATCGGTACTAACGACCAATACGGGATTGCCGCTGGCATCTGTGGTTTCAAAGGGATAGTCTCCTACAGCCACATCTCCGGGGCGGAGGACATCAGTTGAGTCTGCCAGGAGGGTATCGGAACCCCCCGCAATAATCACATCAACGCCATCTAGGAGGCCCGCTAGCTCTTGCTCTAGGGCAAATTGCTGCAGGTGGGACACCAAAATAATTTTGTTAATGCCCAGAGTGCGGAGGCGATCCACTTCTGGCTGGAGGATAGCCGCTAAGGCGGCCATGTCATTGGCTTGTGGGCCAATTACCGTGGTGCCGGTGGGTGAGGAAATCGTTTCCAGTAACTGTGTCGTGGCCCCCAGAACACCAATTTGTTCACCACCTTCTTCAATAATGGTGGACGGGGCAATTTTGGGGGTTGCTGTCCCGGCTAAGGATTGTTCGGGTCCAGTGCGGAAGGCGGTATTGACCAAGATGTCGTTGGTAAAGACATCGCTTAAGTCGGCATCCCCGGAAAAATCGAGATTAGCAGACAGATAGGGGAACAAGGCTCCCACGGACCGATCATCTCCTAGACCTGGATCGCGGAAGTCGGGTTCAATAATGCTTGCAAACGTATCCGACCCTAAATCAAATTCGTGGTTACCCACCGCCGAGGCATCGAAGCCGATCCGGTTCATGATCGAGATATCGACGCGACCGCTTCCTTCCCGCAACCCCGCATAGAAGTCGTCAATGGCATCGCCATCTAGATCGGCGGGTAAGCCGAACAGGGTGTTGTAGATATTGTTGAATAAACCGCTATCGCGAAACGCGGTGCGATCGCCCGCCGCATTGAAGAAGGGACCCGCCAGATAGTTATCGCCCGCCGACAGGATCACCGTATTCTCGAACTCATCTTCAAAGAAGTCCGTCAGGGCCGCAAAGTTGGGAGCCCGACCGATGGCATCCACGCCGCCCTCTAAATCCGAGGCATGGAGAATTTGCAAGGTAAAGGTGCCAGAACCGCCGCCGGGGCCACCGCCGTTTCCGCCGCTGCCACCGCCATCCTCAAGGGTAAACCGACCCACAACCGGTTCATGATCGCTGGCCACAATGGAGTCATCAAAGATGACCTGACCATCATCTCGAACAAAGTCATTGTTGACATGGACTATATCGAATTCGGCCCCTGCTGCCAGGGCGTTGGTGGCAAACTGATGATCCAGCACTTGGGCATTGCCATCAAAGATAAAGGTGTAGGCATCATCTGTCTCGACGGCCTGGGGAACCAGACTGGTTAAGACCTGTTCATCGCCGACTCCCGGCAAAATCTCTAACAGATCGTTGGTCGTATCAAAGGTGTTTAAATCCCCCGCCACAATAATATGGGCGTCTGGATTGTCCGCTAATTGCCCATCCACAAAATCATTAACGGCTTGGGCCTGGGCTTCTCGGGCATCTTCACCAGCCTGGATAAAGGGTTGGGTAGCACCAAAAATTGGGGAAGACCCAAACCGGGATGAAAAGTGGTTGTTAATGACTTGAACCGTTTGACCGTTAAATTCGAAGTTAGCGGCCAGGGGTGTGCGGCTGCCTGCAAAGGCATCAGGATTGCTGGCCCCTGCAGCAGCTAGCACCTCGGGGGTTAATAGTTGCAGAGAACTGTCGTCAATGGAGACGCGGTCAGGGTTATAGAGGAAGGCATTGCGAATATTGCCACCGGGCTGTCCTCCAAAAGCGCCATCTTCCGGATCAATGGTGCGGAATTCATAGGTGGGTCCACCAGCGGCTGCGATGGCATCCACGAGCATTTGCAATGTTTGATCAGCCGCAGTTGTACCATCATCGACACTACCCGAGTTATCCTGAATCTCTTGTAAGGCGATGATGTCGGGAGCCTGAAGATTATTGACAATTTGGGCTGCTAAGCGCTCAAACTGACGATTGGCGACATCCGCGGAACCATCCCCATCATTGGGATCTAGGTTGAGAACGTTGTAGCTAGCCACCGTTAATTGGGTATCGGTGCCGACCAAAGTTGTGGTTTCTGGCTCTAAGCCGCTGGGAGTGGGGGTAAAGGCTTCAGTGACATTGACTTCAAAATTGCCAAAGCTGTAGCCCACAACTCCGGTGACATTGCCGAGCTGATCGCCAACATTAAGACCAGGGGTCTCAAAACCATCCGGGAGCAGATCCGGGTCAAACTGGATTTGGATCCGCTCAGGGTTTTGATCGCCCGTATTATTAGGCCCTGAGACCAGATTGAGGGTGCCGCGATCCGTGAGGGCATCATCCGGCGAAACATTTGCCCCCTGATTCGGGAGGGTAAAGGCTTCTGCCGAAAACCGGTTAAAGACCCGAGTCGGCGAGATCGCCACGGCATCTTCCACGGTGACCCGCATGCCTTCAAGGCTTTCGAAGAAGTCAATGGCATCGTTTTCTG
The DNA here is from genome assembly GCF_000238775.2 of Acaryochloris sp. CCMEE 5410. Taxonomy (NCBI): domain Bacteria; kingdom Bacillati; phylum Cyanobacteriota; class Cyanophyceae; order Acaryochloridales; family Acaryochloridaceae; genus Acaryochloris; species Acaryochloris sp. CCMEE 5410. Next base: position 1,760,113 of record NZ_AFEJ02000002.1, read on the forward strand.
GATCGTACTCACCTGGATCCGTTTGCAGATTAACGGGCAGCTCATCCGCGCTAATCACCGTATCGTTGGAGGGTAGACGGCCGTTCTCACCCAGCAAGGTGGCAGTGGGCAGCGCATTACCGCTAGATAAGACTTCAACTGCATCCACACTCAGCTGTGTAATCGATAAGTTATTGGTAGAGGCCCCGCCAGGAATAAACTCTGACACCTGCCCCGTCAGTTCTAGTTCATCGCCAATACTGACGGTAGGGGAACTGCCCGTAAACACAAAAATGCCGTCGGAGGTGCGGTCATTGCCGTCTCCAGTGGCATCTTGCAGGTAAAATCCATTGAAGTCAACGGCGGTAACGATGCCCGTGGTGGTAACCGTTTCTCCCTCGAATTGCGACAGATGGCCTTCACCCTGGATATCGAAGATCTTGACTTCAGGAATAAACTCGTAAACGGCAACGGTCTCGCTCTCTTCATTCGTGACCACCAGTAAGCTCTGGCCGTTAGGGCTGTCATCCGTACTAATAAAGGTCAATCCTTCTGGGGCAATATCGGCATCATCGCGGATATATTGCAGGAATTCTGGAGTAGTCGGATTGGTTACGTCATAGACCAGTACACCGCCCCCGGCTCGTTCTAGACCAATAAAAGCATAGGTACGGTTGCCCACCTGACCGACGGTCACGGCTTCTGGCTCTGCCCCTTTGTTATCGGAGCGACTATCAAACTCAGCAGGGTCGCCATCATCGGCGTTGAACAGTTCTGGGGCCAGCTCCGCCGTAATTCTGGCGATTTGATCGCCGCTATCGAAGACTTGGTTGCCGACTTCATCCCAAATGCTAAAGGAGCGGCCCCCATAGGAGAACAGCTGGTCAAAGTCGCCATCGCCATCAATATCGCCGTCGATGGTGGAAACTTGCAGCCGCCCCAGCTGATCGTCCTGTTGTAAGGTCGCGGCATCGGGGAAGGCGGTTGGATCGAGGGTTAGATCGGCAATACGCGCATCTTCATCACGGGCATCCCCCTCATTGGCAGTGATGTAGTAGGTTTTGCCGTTGGTAGTGAAAGATGCGATCGCATCCGGTTGATACAACCCAAACACCGGATGATTTTGCAGATTGATACCGCCATCGCGATCGCTGGGGTCGAGGGTATTCCCATCCCCAAACTGAATAAAGCCTAGAGTGATGGGGGCTGGATCAGGATCTAGGAGGACACTGCCATCTAAGGGAATATCACCGCCTGCTAAGGCAAAGTCATTATCATTCAGGACCACCAAGGTACCATCGGGGAGTAAGGCTAAGCCTTCCGGTTTATCCCCCGCCAAATATCCGAGGGAGGGTAAATTGGTGGTTTTGATTTTGTTGACGGGCTGAATACCAGCGGCAACTAAGGCATCTGCAGATTGCTGCTCTAGGGTGCCATTTTCGAAAATGCCAATTTCGTCCAGGGTGAGTAAATTGGTAGCAGCAGAAATATCGATCTCGAAGATAAACTTCTTGGCGGTATCACCCACGGCGGAGTCCCGCTCAATCACATAGAATTTGCCGTCTCCGGCAAAAACGGCGTCCCCGATTTTGTCCACTCGACCACCGGAGCGCACTGCTGGGTCTTCCAAGAGATAAACGTATTCAGCGACGGGCTCGCCCGTGGCCGTATCAATCCCCAAGATGCGGATCACATCAGAATTATCAGAGGCGGCCCGATCAGGATTGGCCAGGGGGGTTTGGATAAAGGCATACAAGATACCGGTTTCATCATCTAGCGCGACGGCTTCAAACCCGCGATTTCGGCGGCGATTGATATATTCCGCTGGTAAGGTTTCTGTGCCAAAGGTGGCGGTCTCATTCTCCTGATCGTCACCACCGCCTGTTCCGGCTTGGGCTGCAGTCCCTTCGGGCACATACCGATTGAGCAGTACTCCTTCTGGTGAGAACTGGTAAATTGCCGGACGATACTCATCCACCATCCAGAAATTACCGTTGGCATCCTTCAAAATGCCTTCAAAGTCGCCTCCAAAGGGATCAAAGGCCAGCGGATTACCCAATAAATCTACCGGCTGCTCATCAACGGCCTCATTATTGATATTGGAGCGACCCGTAATCGGAGTACCGTCCCCTTGGGTAAGGAAAATCTGATCGGCAATGGTAACGCTAGTCAGATCTGGGGTCACTTCTAATTTGACAATCCGAGCCTGATAATCCGGTAAGGCAAAGGGGCGCTCATTGATGCCATCCCCATCCACATCTAGGGTGTCAGGATTAGGCCCCCGGTCTGGAATCGTGTAAAAAATTAGATTGCCAGAGCTGGAATCGGTACCGCCGTACCACAGTCCGGATAAGCCGCCCAACAGAATCTCTTGACCGGCTGGCGTCGTCCCCAGACTGGGTAAGTCGTCGAGGGTCAGCTGCGTCAGTTGGGCTGGTCCCCGACTAAAATCCTTGGCCCCCAAGGGCAGGATGTCCGTTACGGTTGCTGAGGCGATATCCACCACCGCAAAGGCATTATTCTCCTGTAAGGTCACGAAGGCGGTGGTACCGTCGGGGGAAATAGAGATAAATTCAGGTTCGACATCTTCAGAGGTGGTTTTATCAGGGAAGATCCGCACCCCTTTAGCTCGGAGTTCTGCTTCCTGGCCATCAAAGGCTGTGAAATCAGCCGTTTGTATGGATAGATTGTCGAAACCTGCCGATAAATCAATAATGCTAATCGAGCCTGCTGGGTCAATATCGTCTTCAGGCTCGCCTTCATTCGCTACCAACACTTTGGTGCCATCTGGGGTAAAGGTGAGCATATCCGGTAGGGAACCCACTTCGATCTCACCCAGAAGTTCCCCATCGCTGTTAAGGAAAATCACGGTGCCGTTACGGGTGGCCGGATCGGCCTCAATCGCCACAGCAATAATGCCGTTCTGGATGGCAACGCTATTGGCTCCAGCCCCAAAGCTGGATAAGTCAATGGCGTCTAATGCTTGGGGCTGGGTCGGATCGCTCAGATCCACAACCTGTAATTCCGTTTCCCCCGACACGACAAAGAGCTTTTGAGAGGCAGGGTCAAAGGCGTTAATTTCAGCCCCATTATCGAGGGTGACTCCCCCAATTTTGGTCAAGGGGCCATCCGAACCACCCGTTGGACCACCATTGCCGACCGTCAGGGAATCGGTGGGCAATGTCAGGGGGGAATTGCTTCCCGTCCAATTACTGGCATCACTAATCGCGGCCAAAAGTTCAGTGGGGGACCCCGTTACTGGACCGCTGTAGACGACGTTATCCACCTCTTGCGTGGGTCCAGCGCCTGCACCTACAGCAACTGCGGTAGTGCCGATTTCAAGGCCAGGGGGTAGCGCCGATGTGTTTGAAGAGGTTGCATCGGCCTGGAATTCAGTGCTGTTGGTCAGTAAGGCGAAGAGAAAGGTGGGGTTGGTGGAAAGACCCTGGAAAGCAATAATTTGATCGCCACTGGTGGATAGGGAAAATCCACTGGTGCCTACTCCAGCATCATTATCGGCAGTGAAGTCGGCATTGTTGTTCACAAAATTGATGACCGTACCTGCGGTCAGAGCAGCGGGTGCAGTGTACTTCACGGCCCCTTCGTTGGCCCGAAAACTGCCATCACTAAGGACGCCACTATCGGTGAACCGAATTTCTGTACCTGCATCGATATCGACAAGCAAGACAAAACTAAAGTCATCAGGATTATCGGAATTGACTCCAATAATTGCGATGTCACCAGCAGAGAGGGAAGTAGCCATGAGCATTCCTAAACAAACAGTAAAAAACAACCTGAAAACGATTAAGTTTTCAGAAGAGACCTAAATATGAGCAATTTTTCGGCTGCTTAATTTAGGGCCGAAGTGGTGATGAGTGAATTGAGAAAGTAGATTCTTCGTTAACCGTAAATACTGCCATCCCCCAACGAAGAATCATGCACATGAGAAGCACTCCCAAAGTATTTGTCCAGCAGTATTGAAAACGTCTAATACTGCTTTAGAAGTACCGTCAGTAAGCCTCGCAGAGGGATGTAAAGACGAGCTAAACTAAAGATTAAGAAGGCTTCTAGTTGCGGTTAAGTTTTGATTATGTTGACAAAAACAAAAATAAACTAAGTTATTTCTTAATGCTTTGCAGAACATCGAAATAATCACCCACACTTTGCCCAGGCTAAAAAGTAAATTTGAAATCCTAAATCTTTGGTAGCTATTCTGTCTTTTTCTTCGCTTTTATATTAGGTGTTTGCAGCACATAAGAAGATAACTATTTAAGTAATAGTTTCTTTTCTAAAGAAACCAATAAAATACAGCGGTTTTACCGCTAAAAGATCTCTATTTTGATGACTACTTTGTGGAGGACTGATTCTTATTAAAAAAATGAGGATATATTTTTGTGTGAATCAAAAGCTATCAACGTCAAAATTGCAGCCCCAAGCGTTCTACATCATTATTAAATGAATAAATATTAAGTTCAACTGGGTTAGCATCTGTGCTCAAGGATATTTCTGGATATGAGTGCAGATTCGATACCTTACTTATTGCGTGAATTAATCTGTCTTTATTGTCTTTTAATACTTTTGAATATCGAATTTATTCTCTATGACGAGTTTGATTAATCTTTAATGAAGAAGCGTTAACCTATAGGATGTTTAGCGCCTTATTCTGTATGAATTTATACATCTTTAAACTGCTGGAATAAGCAGTTTTTTCACTCATTGACATCTGGTTGCCGTCCACGTTAAACAAGGGTTTGTCAGAGAAATCATCTCTTGATAGTTTTTTGTGCGTGCTTTCTGTTGCATCCGGAGGGGTCCATATGGACGTCAGCCTCATCGTCTCAAATATTCTGAATCCACCCGTTCTATTTTTTTTCTTAGGTATGACGGCTGTCTTTGTTCAGTCTGACTTAGAAATACCTGCCCCGATTCCGAAACTCTTCTCGCTGTATCTGCTGTTTGCCATTGGGTTTAAAGGTGGAGTTGAGCTGGTTAAAAGTGGGATTACCCAAGATGTGATGCTGACGTTAGCTGCTGCAGTGGTGATGGCATGCTTTGTACCGCTCTACACCTTTTTTATTCTCAAAATTAAGCTGGGAAATTATGATGCGGCTGCGATCGCAGCCACGTATGGTTCCATTAGTGCCGTTACCTTTATCACTGCCAGTGCCTTTCTAACCGAGTTAAACATTGATTTTGATGGTTTTATGGTGGCTGCCCTAGCGTTGATGGAATCTCCAGCCATTATCGTTGGCTTAATTTTAGTTAACCTGTTTGCCGCCAATCGCGAACAAGAGTTCGCATGGGCTGAAGTCCTTAAAGAAGCCTTTCTCAACAGCTCCGTTTTCCTGCTGGTGGGCAGTTTAATTATAGGTGTCTTAACCGGTGAGCATGGGTGGGAAGTCCTAGAACCCTTTACTCAAGGGCTGTTTTATGGAGTGCTCACCTTTTTCTTACTCGATATGGGGCTAGTCGCCGCTCGCAGAATTAAAGACTTACAAAAAACCGGAGTTTTCCTCGTTGGGTTTGCCATCCTGATACCCATCATCAATGCCGGTATCGGATTAGGCATCGCCAAACTCATTGGTATGTCCGTTGGTAATGCCCTTCTATTTTCAGTGCTTTGTGCCAGTGCTTCATACATTGCCGTTCCCGCTGCCATGCGTATGACGGTTCCTGAAGCCAATCCAAGTCTCTATGTTTCAACAGCCTTGGCGGTGACCTTTCCGTTCAATATTATTGTCGGCATCCCTCTGTACCTCGCTGGAATCGAGTTTTTATGGAACTAAGCGCTTGTTCCTTTGAATACTGTGTAAAGTTTTAGATGCTTCAGCTCAGTCAGATGTTAATGATTATGCTGTCATCCGTAATGTTGCGGGAATAGGCGGGTGAGTTAGAACTGAAACTTAAACCAAACGAGGCGGGATACTGTTTATGACCGTATTTTTTGCTTGCCTAACCTCTTAATAAAACATGAAGAATAATCGTCCTCTTCAGCACAAATTTTGGTAAAGCTGTTCCGTTACGGATACCCCAGAAATCTTGTTAGTGCGCGGTTTGACCAAGATCTGTATCCTCTACTTTAGGTTCGCTTAATAACAACTTTCTGTAACGATTTACCTATTAAAGGAGTTATTAAAAAATTTTACTACTGGTTAAAAATCAGTGTTTGTACGGTGAAAGAACCAGAGAAGACAAGCGAACATGAACAAAAGCAAGCGTTCGTGGTTTAAAAATGATGCCTAAACGATTCTTCAATCACTGCATGCATGTTGGCTTATGGTTATGCGTTGCCTCCATCGCATTGCCTCTCATTGGCAGGCTGTAAGTTAGGGAATGATGTTGTCAATTTAGCGAAACCGACTCAGTGGAACAGTAACGTTCTAAGCTGGTTGAGAGTGTTCATCGCTAAGACAACATGGCAACGATTAACGACAATTATTTAAAGCTCAAAGCAGGTTACTTATTTCCCGAGATTGGTCGCCGAGTCAGCGCATTTGCTGAGGCCAATCCCGACGCACCGATTATCAAGCTTGGCATTGGGGATGTAACAGAACCCCTACCAGAGGCCTGCCGAAGTGCCATGGTCACCGCCGTTGAAGACATGGGGAATCGAGATTCCTTCAAAGGCTATGGTCCAGAGCAAGGCTATGGTTGGTTACGGGAAAAAATTGCAGCCCATGATTTCCAGACCCGAGGTTGTGATGTGGATGCTGGAGAGATTTTTATTTCGGATGGCTCCAAGTGCGACTGCGGCAATATTCTCGATATTTTTGGCGATAACAACACCATTGCCGTCACCGATCCGGTGTATCCCGTCTATGTGGATACCAACGTCATGGCCGGACATACGGGTCCTTGCAATGATCAGGGCGAATATGAAGGACTCACCTATTTACCGATTAATGCAGGCAATCACTTCACGGCTCAAATTCCCAGCCAAAAGGTGGATTTGATCTACCTCTGTTTCCCCAATAACCCCACCGGGGCGGTGGCGAGCAAGAGCCATCTGCAAGATTGGGTGAACTATGCCAAATCCCATGGCTCCATCATTCTGTTTGATGCTGCCTATGAAGCCTTTATTACCGATCCTGAGATTCCCCACTCCATTTATGAGATTGAGGGAGCCAGGGACTGTGCAATTGAGTTTCGTTCCTTTTCCAAAAATGCCGGATTTACTGGAACTCGCTGTGCCCTGACGGTGGTTCCCAAAACCTTAACGGCCAAAGGGTCAGATGGATCCGATGTCGAACTCTGGAAGCTGTGGAACCGCCGCCAATCCACTAAGTTTAATGGGGTGTCCTATATCGTCCAGCGCGGGGCAGAAGCGGTCTATTCTGAAGCGGGGCAGGCTCAAACCCAAGGGCTAATCAGCTTCTACCTGGAAAATGCCAAAATCATTCGTGAGAAATTAACGACTGCTGGGTTACAGGTGTTTGGTGGCGTTAACGCGCCCTATGTCTGGGTGCAGACGCCCAATGGCATTTCTAGCTGGGACTTTTTCGATCAGTTGTTGAATAAAACCAATGTGGTCGGCACCCCTGGATCCGGCTTTGGCGCAGCAGGTGAAGGCTATTTTCGGATTTCAGCCTTTAATAGCCGGGCCAATGTTGAAGAAGCCATGCGGCGGATTACTGCCAACCTCTAAGGAATTGGGGCTGGACCAATGGCACATGTCGGTAATGTGGTTTCACCGCAATGGCTGCATGAGCATCTTTATGATGCGCAGGTCGTCATTGTGGACTGTCGGTTTGCCCTAAGTGCTCCTCAGCAAGGGCGAGAGCAATACCAAACAGGTCATATTCCCGGTGCCTACTATCTGGATTTGAATAAGGATTTATCGTCCCCTGTGCAAACTCATGGGGGACGCCATCCTTTGCCCAATTCGTCTCAATTTGCAGCGAAGCTCTCCCAGATGGGCATCACCTCAGAGACCTTAGTTGTGGCCTATGACGATAGTCGGCAGGCCTTTGCTTCACGGCTGTGGTGGTTACTACGCTATCTCGGTCATGAGAAAGTGGCCGTTTTGGATGGAGGATTGGCAGCCTATCAAGCCCTCTATCCCACCACAACTGATATCCCCGAGATTCGAACAGGAGAGTTCCAAGCCTGTCCTAACCCGGGCCAAGTCGTCGATATCCAGACAGTCAAAGCCCGGAAAAATCAACCCAATGTAACGGTGGTGGACTCGCGCGCCCATGAACGCTATCTAGGTAACCACGAACCTATTGATCCAGTAGCGGGACATATCCCAGGGGCAGTCAACTATCCTTGGCAAGCCGTAACAGATGAGCAAGGCCGTTTGCTTTCAGCCTCTAAGTTGCAAGCTCACTATGCTGACTTAGAAAATGTTGATGAAGTGATTGTCTATTGCGGTTCAGGAGTAACTGCTTGTGTGAACCTGCTAGCCCTCGACATCGCAGGTATAAAAAACGGCCAGCTCTATGCCGGAAGTTGGAGTGACTGGTGCTCCTATCCTCTAGATGAGAATATGGAGGCTCAAGTCCAGTAAAGCAGGCTTTCAAACCCAGGTTCTAGAGCGTTTAGAATGGGCGGTTCTTAGAGTATAAAACTTCACCCGATTTAGACAGTAGCTCTATCTTTGAACAACAGTCTTGGTCAGCGGAATCATACTGGAACAGAATGCCCTTCTTCCCTTGACTTGGGATAACCGTCTGACGCTTATCGAGAAATGTCAGCTTTGTGGATTTCATCTGCTGCAAAATTTTCGGATCACGGACAACCATCGCCACCTGACCATAGCGCAAGGAGTCTTCAGAACGAGACTCACCTATCTTTTGATAGTTCGTTTCACTCAGGAAAATAGACACCTTTTTCTGCGGATCATCGGCTGAATTATAAGTGCTTTTGTTAATAGAAAACCCTGTTTTACCATTGTCGAACTCGATGACAAGTGCAGAATAGTAACCCGTTAAAAGCCCCTCAGATGGATTATCCCAAAGGATAAATGTGCGAGATGGAGACTCTGTGGTTTCGATCACCTCAGCTTCAAGCTCTTGGGCCAGAGTTTCAATCTCTTGAGGGGTAAGTTGACGCTGAAACTGATTCACAATCTTTGGCTGACAAGCAAATAGTAAGAGTGAGCAGAGGCCAATGTTAAAGGCATAGGCAAGAGATTGAGGCATGGTTAAGTCGTCTTATTTGTTTGAACCATTGTCGAGAAAGCTTACTCTAGCAGGATAGTGGATTGACGATGAACAGAGTCGTCCTCACCAAATCCCGATATACTGCTTGCAGCAATTTGAATTGCCTAGCCGATTTTCGTTAATTGTAGTTGGGTGCTTATGGCTGAAACGACCTGGAATCGTCATCATATTTTGTCTCTGGCAGACTTTAGCGCCGATGAACTAAATATCGTCTTACAAACAGCCAATAGCTTCAAAGACGTGCTGTACCGCAAGACTAAAAAAGTCCCCACCTTGCAGGCCCGGTTAGTCACGAATCTATTCTTTGAGCCATCCACCCGTACCCGCAGCAGTTTTGAGCTGGCTGCTAAACGCCTCTCTGCAGACGTCCTCAACTTCTCCCCAGGCACCTCTTCTTTGAGTAAAGGGGAGACTATTCTGGATACGGCCAAAACCTTCTTGGCAATGGGGGCAGATATGATGGTGATTCGCCATCAGCATTCGGGGGTTCCCCAGATGATTGCCCAAGCTATGGACGATCTGGGAGAGCAGGTCGGTGTTCTCAATGCGGGCGATGGGTTTCACGAGCATCCTTCCCAAGGGTTACTGGACCTGTTTACCCTATGCACAAACCTAGATCCGGATCAGCCAACTACTCACCTACTGACGGGTAAAAAGATTGCCATTGTCGGCGATATTTTGCATTCGCGGGTGGCGCGTTCGAATCTTTCTAGCCTGGTCACCTGCGGAGCAGATGTGCATCTAGCAGGTCCACCGACCCTTTTGCCCAAAGAGTTCGCAGACTATGGTGCTCAAGTTCATTGGTCTCTTGAACCGGCTCTGGAACAGGCGGATTTTGTGATGACGCTACGCTTGCAGCATGAGCGGATGAGTCAGCATTTGATTCCCAGTATTCGGGAGTATCACCAGCGGTTTGGGATTACCCGCGATCGCATCCAGCGATGCCAACCCCATGTCAAAGTGCTGCACCCCGGCCCCGTTAATCGAGGCGTCGAAATCAGCTCTGATCTGATGGATGACGAAAGCCTCAGCCTCATTCCCCATCAGGTGACCAGCGGTATTGCCGTGCGCATGGCGCTGCTTTATCTGATCAGTAACCGCAGCCGCTAGAATCGAGATCCGGTTTTCCGGCCTGCACAGTCTAGGCGGGAATTTGCAATACTGGAACAGGACAATCCCAGGTCTTATACCTATAATTAGGACTTCAGACCTGTTTATTCCTGTGAATGCACCTCATACGGCACGTTTAACCATATATGTACACCATTGACATTTCCCTTCGCGGCACGCCTTTAGGACTCTCCGTTCAACGCAAAGAATCCGCTGACGCTGAAGCTCTGTATAAGCAGGTTTTAGAAGCGATCAAATCCGGGAATCCCACCATTTTGGAAATGACTTGCGATCGCGAACCCGATAAAAAAGCCGCCGTTCTCGTCAACGAAATTACCGCTGTTCAACTATCGGATAAGTCTGGAGGAGCCGGTGCAGGCCGCGCTGCGGGCTTCTTTGAGCTAGGGGCATGACCACCCCTGCCATCCAACTGCAGAATTTATCCTTTGGATGGTCTAAAGATCAGCCCGTGTTGAAAAACTGTTCACTGCAGGTGCCCAAAGGCCAGTTCTGGATGCTGCTGGGCACCAATGGCAGTGGCAAATCGACGTTGCTGCGTCTGCTGGTGGGATTACTCAAAGCCCAATCAGGACAAATCGATGTGGCCCAGCCCGTGGGGTTTGTGTTTCAAAACCCTGACCATCAGTTGGTCATGCCCACCGTCGGGGCAGATGTGGCCTTTGGCCTAGTGGAAGAAAATCTGTCTATGGTTGAAATTCACCATCGAGTCAATGAAGCCCTAGACGCCGTCAACTTGATCGATCTGAAACGGCGTCCCATCTACGCCCTGAGCGGTGGCCAAAAGCAACGGATTGCGATCGCAGGAGCTATCTCCCGCCACTGTGAAGTCCTGCTGTTAGATGAACCTACGGCCCTCTTGGATCCAGAAAGCCAAAGCGATTTAGTTGCCCAAGTCCAGCGGCTGGTCAAAAAGCGGGGTATAACGGCCCTGTGGGTCACCCACCGTCTAGAAGAACTGGACTATTGCGATGGCGCTTTCCTGTTGGAACAGGGGCAGGTGATTGATCAAGGTCAACCGCAATCCATGCGAGAGAAGCTGATTAAACGCTGGCAAGCGGCATCCCGTTAAGGGTTCAGCGAGTCAAGCTTACCGCTAGACAATCTGAATCTGGCCTGCACCCAAATTCGCTTTGTTGAGCAAGGTGCCCACCAGAATCTGCTGAGCTGCACCACTTCCATCCGCATCGTAAAACAGCTCACCCTTGGCTTGATCGTAGATAAAACGCTGCTCCCCAGTGGTCGCTGCGGCCCCCAGGGCAAACTGTTGATCGGAGATTAGCCCCAGGGGAAGGGTATTAAGCTGGGCAGAACGGAATGCGATCTCATCTTCACCCACCACAAAATCAGCAATGGTGCCCTTATTGTTAGCGGTGGCTTCTAACACAAAGAGATCGCTGCCGCCGCCACCCACGAGATAGTCTTGCCCAGCACCACCGGTCAGGGAATCATCTCCATCGCCACCATTTAAGTTATCGTTGCCATAGGATCCCCAGAGGATATCATTGCCTTCATGGCCGCTGAGGGAGTCCTCTCCATAGGCACCGTTGAGGTGGTCATCCCCTAGGCTTCCCCCTAAATAATCATCTCCATCGCCACCATCGAGGGTATCCTTGCCTTCGCCTCCCCAGAGGGTGTCATGGCCTTGATGGCCTCGGAGAAAATCATTACCACGGTAGCCATCTAGGGTATCGTCTCCCCAGCTTCCCCCCAGATAGTCATCGCCGTCGCCCCCTTGGAGACTATCATCGCCATTGGCCCCCCACAGGTGGTCATCTCCTTCGTGACCATTTAGGGTGTCATTCCCATTGCCACCATCCAGGCGATCATCCCCTAAACTCCCGCCTAAATAGTCATTACCATCTAGACCCTGGAGGGTATCATTGCCCGCAGCTCCCCAGAGGGTGTCATTCCCATCATGACCATTCAGAGAGTCATGGCCCTCTCCCCCATCTAAATTATCGTCACCATAGGACCCCCAAAGGGTGTCATCTCCTTCATGGCCATTGAGAGTATCATTGCCCCGATGGCCATTGAGGTGGTCATTGCCTAAACTCCCGCCAAGGTAGTCTTCCCCTCTCCCCCATCGAGGGTGTCCTCACCTTCTCCCCCCCAGAGGGTGTCATTCCCTTGATGCCCCCGGAGAAAATCGTTACCGCGATAGCCATCCAGGGTATCGCTGCCCCAGCTACCGCCAAGGTAATCGTTGCCGTCACCGCCCTGGAGGCTATCATCACCATTAGCGCCCCACAGGTGGTCGTCTCCTTCGTGACCATTCAGGGTGTCATTTCCATTGCCGCCATCCAGGCGATCCTTACCTAAACTCCCCCCTAAGGAATCATTGCCTTCTCCCCCCTGCAGGGTGTCTTCACCTTCGCCACCCCATAGCGTGTCATCGCCTTCATGGCCGTTCAGGGAATCATTACCGCGATAGCCATCCAGGGTATCATTGCCCCAGCTTCCCCCCAGATAGTCATCTCCGTCTCCACCGATCAGGTTATCGTCTCCCTCGGCGCCCCACAGATGGTCATTGCCCTCATGGCCATGGAGGAAGTCATTCCCCTTGCCACCATTGAGGTGGTCATCTCCTAAACTGCCTCCTAAATTGTCATCCCCCTCTCCACCATCGAGGGTATCCTGACCTTCACCGCCCCAAAGGGTGTCATTGCCTTGGTGGCCCCGGAGAAAATCATTACCGCGATAGCCATCCAGGGTATCATTGCCCCAGCTGCCGCCTAGGTAGTCGTTGCCGTCACCGCCTTGGATACTATCATTGCCATTGGCCCCCCACAAATGGTCATCTCCTGCATGGCCATGGAGAAAGTCATCTCCATCCCCGCCATCCAGCCGATCGTCTCCTGCATGACCCGCTAAATAGTCATCTCCGTCCAGCCCTTTGAGAGTATCATTGCCATCCCCCCCGTAGAGCTTGTCATTCACAGCTCCACCGGAGCCATTGTCATCAAAGGCCGTTCCTCGAAAAATTAGAGGCAGGGTGTCAATACGAGTCGTACTAACGGGAACAGAATTGACGGAACCATCCCCTGTGAGCAAGATGTTATCGACCGCAACCCAATCATCCCCATCATTGGTGCCCACCGTATTGATCTGGAAGACCAGAAATTGGTAGCCCTCGCCAAAATCGATATCCCAAGAGAGGGTTGTCCAATCAAAGTCATCGCCGCCAAAGGTCTGTTGCACTAGGACCTGGCGCTCCATGGGTAATGCCCCCGCCTGGTAAGGCCCCTGGTTGGTATTGGCGTTGTTAAAAAATTCGCCATTCACCCCCCACAGGCTAATCGTAATTTCGTTATTTTCTCCAGTGCCGCCTTCCAGGTTTCGCAAGTCCAGGCTGAGGGTTTGCATCCCTCGTCGCACCGCACTGTCGTAGATAATTTGCCCAAGATTGGAACGACTCGCCGCTTCCTGGGAGAGGACCACGCCCCCGCCTTGACCAATAGCAGCATCCCAGGAGACGCCATTAGCTGCATACCACCCTAAGTTGGCGCTTGTACTATGGTTGATACCATCCGTTTTAAAGACTGGATTGACGGAAAAATCGCCGTTACCAAACGCATTGACATATTGGGTTGGCGTCACCTCAATGGTTTGCGAGAGGGAGCGAGTCGCCCCATATTCATCCCAAATCTGTAGGGTAATGTTATGGGAACCGGCTTTGTCAAAAACATAGCTCGTTTGGCGACCAAATCGATCCGCCACATTGTCCCCATCAAAATCCCAGGCATAGCTCACAATCCCTCGACTCGGATTATCGATAAATGTCGAATCTGGATCAAAAGATGAGCTGGCATCGAAGCCCATCGCCAGTCCCCCAATGGCTTGACTGGTAAATAGAACCGAGGGGGCTAAGTTACCAGGGACATCCGAAAACGTATTATTGCCCTGAATCTGAAAGAAAGAAGGGAAGTCTGGATCCTTAATCGTAATATGGGGCGGTGTTAGGCCAAAATGCTGGTCATTATTGACCAGGGTGCTATCTTTTAACGAAGACCCCACAAAATCCCTATCGGCATCGTAGGGGACCGCTATACCGGTCTTAAAGCCTTCAATATGCAGATTGATGTATCGCTGCTCTAACGAAGTGTCATTGACATGAACCCCTGTGCCAATGGGTTGACCAGAATGAATTAACCCATTGATGAGGTCAACATTACCGCTATACCGTAAGAGCACCCCATTATGGCGAATATTCCACAGGGCAAAATTATCAATCACGGACCGATAATCATGGGCCGTAAAGGTGGGCACACTGATGTTTAACTGGCCATCTTGGTTGGTCATGCGTGACCAGAGGCTAATGCCTGACGTCGAGTTATAGCTCTGAAAGCCGCTGAGTTTCCGCAATGGCACCGCTGCCACATCAATCGTACTCTCGTCTGCAGTACCTTTAGCGATATCCTGCAAGCCCGGTGGCAGAATGTTGACATCAACCGTTTGCGCATCGCGAACCGATTCAGTCCCCGCATCAAGCCCCAACAGTTCGATGGCAGATCCAGCCGCACTCACGGCAATATTGTCAATGATGGCAACCTGAGCTGCCCCTTGCACCCAATAGCCATCACCATTGAAGCCAAAATCAAAGAGATTGGTGCGCGGAGACAAAGGATTAATATCATGGCCAGGGCTGGCATCCCCGGTGGTTTTGATGGTTAGATTGTTACGCCAAGTGCCAATTTCGTTCCCCGACTCGGCGACAATGCCTGCCCCCACCACATCAAAGACCACATTATCTTCTAGAACTGCATGACTATCGTGGTGGACGATCCCCCAACCCGGACTGCCAACGACGGCATTACCTTGAGCCACAGCGGGGATGCCATTAATATCCTCGGCACCAGTTCGATGAAAATGGAGGGCATACCGACCTCTGGGGTTAGTCCCTGTACCGACGGAACCATCCACGTTCTGGCCAGGATCATCGACGATTAAATTCTTATCGGAGCGGCCTAAATTATAAAAACCAGCATTGAGCACCTGAACATCAGCATTGTGCATAAACATGACGTGTCCACGCTGCTGATTCGAAATTTGGTCTGCATTTTCCGTCTCAAACACAACATTGCGGCTGGTATTCGCAATATACAAATTCACCTGATCTTGTAATCCGTCAGGCCTTTTATGATCAAATCGGAGAACCGAGTTATCTCCAGTCAAAATATTGTTGTTCGTAAACCGAATCCGATTGCCGTTGATTTCTGTAATCGTCAGCACTTCATCCTGAAAACGGGTGTTATCGGCATTGGAGCCTCTCCAGTTGTAGGCCGTACCGCCCAAAACAAGCTGATCGCCCACTTTCCAGCCTAAGGGACCACCCGTTCCGTCCAGCTTGAGCACCAGCTCGTTATCCCCAGCCATGGGATCCTGTTCCAGGGCCACAAAATCTAATTTTTCGGCACCATAGATTCTGGCTTTACCATGGCTGATCAAACCTCTGCTGAGCTGCCTTGGGTCCCACTGGGTATCGATGGGACTATCACTGGTAAAGGTGATTCGGGTGGTGACATCGGCTTGGACCGGATTATCTTCCGTACCAATCAGCAATGTCCCTGATGGAGACACGGCAAAGGTATCTAGCAGTAGCTGCGTATCTTGATCCGAAGAAAATTGGAGGGTGCCATCGACTCGTAGCGTATCAATGCGGGCAGTACTCTCTTGGTCATAGGTAACCTTGACCCCGTGGGCAATCACAACTTTGGCGTCATCACCAGGGATCTGCCCACCTTCCCAGGTATTGGGGTCAAACCATGATCCATCCCGTATCGCTTTGTGGGTGGCTTGGGAATGGGGGACGAGATCCAAAAAAGCTGCGTGCTCATGTTGTTTGCCTGGATTATCTGCATGGGGTTGCCCCATCCCCCCATGAGACATGGGGTGGGCCGTATTTGGTGTATGAGACATACCAGAGGTATGTGAAGCACCAGAAGTATGTGCAGTACCCGGTGTGTGTGATGTGTGTTGATGAGTTTGCATAGAAAACTGGATCTTGCGATCGCAAGATCTCCCCCAAAAAAAGATCAAAGTCTGGTCCTACTACGTCAGCGATAGCAACCAGTGAACAAATTTTTTTTGCAGCAAACCTAGATAAGCCACGATTATTTATCTAGGTTTGTTGCGATATTCTAAATTTCTAGAAAATACTGGGTGAGGAACTCGGCTCAGGACAGGAAAATAAAAGCATGGCAATCTGGTAAATACAAATCCTTGGGAAATCCAAAAAAATCAAGAAATAGCCTGAAAAACTCTTCCTATAAACATTGATCTTAAAAATGATGCACCCTGCATTTTGGATCAATATTTTTCTAAGTATTTAGGGAGTTTTTTGATCCTGGCTATGCCTAAATCAGATAAATTTTGAGCCTAAAAAACAGCCCTATACCAGTTATAGTACCCATTCTATGGTGATGGCTCTACACAAATAACTCGGCCTAATGTATATTTTCTCCGTATACATAAAATGTACAAATACTGAGACTAATCAATAAAAAGCTAAAATCAAAAAATATTTGCTTCTTAAGTTAATAACAAATAGCCTAAAAATATAGACATACACTAATCACGACAGAGAAAAAATTTTTTCCTGATATAAATATATTTCAACAAGTTTTATTCCTAAAAAATGATTTAAGTTATACTTATTCTCAAGATTTTTTTTAGCTAAATGCGACAATTCCCTCTCGATGGCAAGGGGTTTTAAAAGGGTTGGTGACTAGATGATTACCCCGGCTCCCTGCGATCTCATGGCTTATCAGATCGAAATGGCTTAAAAGATCTAAGCAATGAAGAGATTTCTGGTCTAGAACAGAGATAGGTCGCTGTCTAGGTATGTTTATAAGATCATCGGCGAGAAACTTCTCCAGGGATAACCAGTCTCTATTCAAGCAGCAGGTTATCACCGCCTTGTTATCGGCTCATATTATGCATTCAACCTTTAGGAGCTTTGGTGTATGTCTCGTCGTCAGCCATGGCTAGACAGGCAGCTAGCTAGATACCCATTTTTGATCCAACGCCGATGGTGGAGACGAGGGGGCATTAGTTTTTTCCTGGGCCTTTTCCTCTGGGTGTCCTGCTCGATGGGGAGTCTATCGGCACAGTTCAATCCCAAACAGCTGGAAGTGCCCGATGGCTTTGGGGTTGCCATTCATTTCACCGACCCCAAACCCGGCGAGATGGATCTGCTAGAGGCTTCAGGGGTTCGTTGGATACGAGCCGATCTGGTGTGGTTACGGACGGAAGTCAAAAAAGGTCAGTACGACTTTTCAGCCTACGATCGACTGCTAGATCAATTAGAGCGCCATAATCTCCGGGCCATTTTTATCCTCGACTATGGCAACCCCCTGTATGATGGCGGCTTTTCCCCGCATACCGATGCTGGGCGTCAGGCGTTTGCTCGCTGGGCCGTGGCTGCCGTCAAGCATTTTCAAGGGCGCGGGGTTGTCTGGGAGATGTACAACGAGCCCAACATTTTGCCCTTTTGGAGTCCTCGCCCTAATGTCCAGGACTATATCAAGCTGGCCAAAACCGTTGGCAAAGCGATTCACCGTGTCTATCCTCAAGAAGTAATTATTGGCCCCGCTCTCGCCGGTAGTGTGAATAAGCCCGGTCGCCAGGAATTTTTGGAAGCCTGTTTTCAGGCGGGATTATTGGAAGATTGGTCTGCTGTTTCTATTCACCCCTACCGGATCACACGACCTGAAACCGTAACTCGTGACTATCGCCAACTACGGTTGTTGATTGCCAAATATGCACCGCCCGGCAAGAAAATTCCCATTATTGCCGGGGAATGGGGATATCCATCATCGACGGCTTGGCGGCAGGGTAAAGTCATTGATCTGACGACCCAGGCCAAATATTTAGGGCGGCAATGGTTAAACAATCTGGCCAATGAGATTCCCTTATCCATCTGGTATGACTGGCAAAATAATGGTCCGAAGGCAGAGGATCCAGAGCATAACTATGGCCTGATTGGCTATGCTGACCCCAAGCAGAATCGACCGACCTACGAGGTTAAACCCGCCTATCGGGCTGCCCAAGCCCTCAATCAATCTCTCAAAGGGTTTCAGTTCAATAAACGACTCGATGTTGGGCGTGCTGATGATTATGTTTTGCTCTTTAATCAGGGCAACCAGGTCAAGATTGCGGCTTGGACAACTGCACAATCACCCCACACAACCGTTATCCCCACCAGTCCTGGATCGTTTCGTGCCCTTGATTATCTCGGCCAAAATCCCAAAACCCTGAAAGCAAACGCTCAAGGACTGTCTTTATCTCTTACAGATGCTCCTCAATATCTAACCCCTACCCAGACCAACGCCCTCCTGCAAATGGCTGCCGCCTGGGAAACGCTGCCGCTGGAGCAGGTCGTACCGGGCTCTCAGACCATTGACGTGCCTCTACGCCTCAGAAATTCCCTCTCAACCCCCATTCAAGTGAATTCGGGTACCCAAACCGCGACCATTCCCCCTAGACAAACCCAATCCCTGGTGACCAGGGTAACCCCTTCGCGTCAGGGCAAGGCACAACCTCTACGTTTAGAGTGGCAGATTCAAGGTCTCGGTACCCTGGCGCAACGGACGGATCTGCTGCTCACCAATCCTTTGACCGCGACCATTTTGCCTATGGGGACAAACCAGTTAACCGTCGTTCTTCAAAACCCTGCCGGAACGGCCTTGAAGGGGAGAGCAACCCTGACCAACCTCCAAGGCTTAGGGGTCAAAACCCGAAGCCAACCCATTCGGTTTGCCTCTGGGGAAACCCAGAAATATCTCAAGTTCAAAGCCCGACGCACGCAAAGTACCTATCAGGCCGGGTTAGAGGTGGCAGAAGGGGGAACCTTACATACCTTTCCACCTCAGCAGTTCAAGACTGTGATTAATTTCGCCGATCTAAGCGCCAAGACGGTGGGTCAGGCGCTGCAAACGATTCCTGGGGGGGATGCGAAGGTGCGATCGCAACAGTCCCTAACCGTGATACCGTCCGCCTCTCGCGATGCAACCACTGTGGGCCGCAAAGTGCTCAAAATCACCTATCAATTCCAAGCTGGGTGGAAATATCTACACCTACTCCCCACCCGTCAGTACCAATCCCGATTAAACATTCAAGGCCGCCCCCAATCCCTGGGACTTTGGATTCACGGGGATGGGAGTGACAATCAAATTTCTTTACGATATCAAGATAAAACCGGGCAAATCTTCCAGCCTAAGAGTCAGGTCATCACCTGGAAAGGATGGCGGTACATTACCTTTGCCTTAGATGGCCAGGATGCCACGGTATGGGGAGGGGCAGCCGATGGGATTGTTCACTATCCCCTGCAGCTCAATTCCCTGCTCGCCATCGATAATGCCAAGAAACAGGTTACCTCAGGGGAAATTTATGTCGGCCAGCCCACTTTGGTATGGTGAACCATCGACATACATAAGCACGAAGGTCTTGGATAGGTATGCCCCAAGCAGCCGGACATCCCCCGCAACAACGGATCGAATGGATTGATTATGCTAAGGGCATCGGCATTTTTCTCGTCGTTCTTGGCCATGTCCTACGAGGGCTAGGGGATTCAGTGGGTCAGGGCTATCAGCCCGAACTACGGGCAATGGATCAGTGGATCTATGCCTTTCATATGCCTTTATTTTTCTTACTCTCAGGTTTATTTGCAGATCGTGCTGTCTCTAAACCGCCTCGAAGGTTTCTAATCGATCGCTTTCAAAAGATTCTCTACCCTTACTTTCTTTGGTCTGCCCTCGTGGGCGCCCTCCGCATTCTCTCAGGCCAAAACAAAGGAACGACCCTACTCCAATTTCTCACGGGATTTTGGACGACGATTTATTACCCCATTGATATCTTCTGGTTCTTATTTGCCTTATTTTTGATCTCGACCCTGTTCTACGGCTTTAGGAAGCTCAAGGTCCCCCTCGCATTGCTTCTCTTAGCCTCAAGTGCGCTGTACGGGGTATCGGTGATTTTTCCCCTCTGGATTAGTTGGGATCCTGGGCAACGCGTTCAAACCTATGGCCTCTATTTTGTACTGGGGGCCATGGCTCGTGCCTTCTTGATGGCTAAACGTCCTCCTCAAGCCATGGGGATAGGCATCATGAGTAGCATTTTAATCCTCACCCTTTGCGTCTATTACCAATTTCTAGTGACCCCCGTCCCCAATCCAGTCCTCGCCTTGATCGGGGTGTATGGTTGCATATTCCTCGCTCAGTTGCTCGCCCAACAGCAATGGCTACCCATCGTCCAACAGTGGGGCATGGCCTCCCTCCCCATCTATGTCTCCCATACCATCGCCACCGCCACCACCCGCATCATCTTGGAAAAAGGGCTTCAGGTCAGCCATCTTTATGTCCATGTTGTCTTGGGGGTGACGGCAGGGTTATTGCTGCCCATGCTGTTGGTTAGGGGTCTCGAACGCATCGGTTTCCCCTATTTGTTTACCTTGGCTCGTAAAGCCTAGGCTCGACGATTCCCCTTCGCACCCGTACCCGATCGGGAGAACCGGTTATGACTCTTGGGGGTTGGCTGAACTCAAATGTTTAAGCCCTAACCGCAAGGGCCGGATCAAAAAATAGAGAAAATATAGGGGCTTCGGCAAAACGAGAAAGTCACGGTCGTTGACATTGGGTAAACACTTGAGCCAAAAGCCATGAATCGGGCGACGAATATCCAGGATACAGGCAATGCGATCGCGCCTCGTTTCCGTCATCTGCCAGTGACGAATAAACTTCTGGGGCGTAAAGCTTCTGCCTAATGTATTCTCTTGATCAAATAGTCGTTGCGCAAAATCCCGCGCCAGCCGCGAGCAGCCCGGATGAGCATCAATTTTCCCTTGCACTACCTCCGGCAACTTGGTTCCTAACACTTGATGGGTCAGACATAATCCCAGCAGCACCATACGTTCGCAGCCCATCTGGGCCGCCTGCTGTAGAAATCGCGGCCAATCGCGCCCTGGCGTTTGTTGAATACACTCAGAGACATCACAGATCCATTTGAGTTTTCGCCAACAATCTTTCGAGCCATGAATGCAGAGATACATCAACAAATCATCTGCCCCAAAACTATAGAAGGTATGTCCCGAGACCAATACCGGCTCACGATTATCCCAAAGATAATCAAATGTAAATTGAGAAGATAAAAATCGTTCGACCGTGAGCGTCTGATGCAAATCAATCGATACCGAATTTTTGATCAACTGATATTCACTTTTAGAATTCCGGAGCGTTAACTCCAGATCCTGATCCAGTAAGTTCCACTCATAAGCCAGTTGATATCCCTCCGCAACCAGCACCTCTATCGTTTTGGCAAAGTCTTTAGGACTCACCAAAATATCTAAATCACAAAAATGTCTGAGGCTGATGCTGCCGTACACAGAAGCCGCTAATACTGGCCCTTTAAACGGTAAGGCTCGAATACCGTGGGTTTGTAAGAAATCCAGAATCTTGAGCAGATCTCTAGTCAAGACGGTATTGAAGATGGCAATTTGCTGAACATAAGCCGTTAGATCCTTCAGGACGATAGCAGGAATTTGCTCCTTCCCAATCGACTTGACGGATTGATACAGCAGCGTCTGAACACCATGGACATTCGCGAGTCGAACCAAGGTATGCCAATCCATTGAAGGTTGAAGAAGATGTCGAATTCGCGCTTGCTGATCCCCATCTATCTTCGTACGGCAACAGGTCCGTAAGAGTTCAACTTCAGGGCTGTCATTAGCCTTCTGCTCAAGTCCCCCCAATGCTATTAAGTCCTTCAATCTCTCACCCTAGGATTAAATATTCCCTTTATAGAGTTTAATAAGCTCTCTATCCGATAGGATTTTTGTATCTTTTTTTCCTATAAAGTAATAGCCAGATGCAGCATCAAAAACCCCTGCTTGTTGGACTAAATATCGATCAAAATATTGCAAATAAAAGGATGTCAGCCTAGTAAAAATTTTAATCAGCTTACGTAGTGCTTTCTGTTTTGTAAAACTGAGCAAAAAGTACTGATAAGACCAGGCTAACGCCATACCGGGGCCACCAACCGGACCACTCTCCACCTCCTGGAAGTGACGAAATAGGCGTCGATGTCCTAAGTGGGTAAATCGCGTAAAGTCATAGCGCCCCATATGCACTTGTTGCATAAAAGGAGTTTCAGCATAAACGAGGCCATTTGGTTTGAGTACACGATGCATTTCTGCCACACATCGATAGGGATCCACCACATGTTCTAGGACTGCTTGAATAATCACACCATCTATCGACTGATCTGCAAATGGAAGATCGTGAGCATCACAGATTAACTGGGTTCGTTCACTGAAATAGATATCACTTTCAATCAATTCAATATTTGATTGGCGAACCAGCTCTTCCATCCCTTGCCCCAAATTGCCACAGCCAATCACCAACACTTTGGGATGCTCTGAATATTGCAATAGCTGCTGCGTAAACTGTTGATAGTTCTGCTTGGCCACGGGATTCACATCAATATTAGGCAGTGCAGCGCTGATGCGAGCTTTGACTCCACTACTGGTTGACGGGGGCACATGCCCCTCCTCCTGCTCAAACTCAGCAATGGAAAAGATACTGGCGTCTTCATTCAATAAAACGGGAGCACGATTGACGACAGGAAAGACCGAAGAACAGTCAGCATTCTGACAAGACAAATGGCGGTCCTGCAGCTCCAGCTGGCCTTTGCAAACCGGGCAGCATAGCAAAGATTGAGCAATATCAGAAAAACGGAATTGAGAACCCATACTGGTCATTTACATCTGTTGAGATCAGGAGCAGAGTTTATATTACGCGCAGTATCTTCACCATACTCAACGCTCTGAAGCAATTTTATTCTAAAAAATTATTTTATCAACCTCCCTTTAAACTAGCGTGGCCAGGGCCTGGTCAACGGCACCGAGGCAAACCTCAGGGGCAAACTTAGTGGCAGCAGACTGCATACCCTGTTCAGCTAAGGTCGAGGCCAGCTGTTGATCATTCAACAACTCACGAATCGCGGCAGCTAAAGCATTTGCATCCCCTGGGGGGACTAACCGCCCCGATTGTCGATCGGCAATCACTTCCAACATGCCTCCTGCCGCCGTCGCAATCACCGGCTTTTGGGCTAGCTGACCTTCAATGGCAATTCTGGCACAAGGTTCAGGTTCAGTAGAGGCATGGATAACAATATCGCAAGCTTTCATCAAAGCCGGGATGTCTTGGCGAAAACCCAACCAATGAATTCGATCTGCTAGATCTTTGTCAGCCGCCATTTCTTTGATCATGGCGACATAGTCTTGTTCTCCAAACAAAGCATCGCCCACCAATAACCCATGAACATCTGGTAAAGACCGCAACGCTTCAATTAAAACATGTTGACCTTTCCAGGGAGAGAGACGACTAAACAGTCCCACCAAGGGTACATTCTCAAGCTTGAGTTCTTGGCGCACAGCTATTGCAGCTTCCGGGGTGACTTGATCAAACCGGTCCGACTCAATCCCGTCATACATCACTTTCACCAAATCAGGACGACCACCCACAGCGATAAAGGCATCAGCCGTTGCCTGAGATGCAACCCAAACTTGAGCGGCTCGGTTATTCGCCAGCGTAATGGCGACACGACGATTCACACCACTAAAATGTTTGGCAGTCAGGATATCCCGTAAATGCCAAACTAACGGGGGGGTCCCGATCAATGTTGCCAAGCTAGACGCAATAAACGCTTTTTGAGAATTTGCACAAATAAAATCAAATCCTTGAGAGGCTTTAGCAATCTGCTGCGCCATTTGCCACAGAGCTGGAATCGCTTTGAGGGAAGCCAAGCCACTGGATGTTCGAATAGACAACAGCGAGTCCGGTGCATTAACAACAGTAACCGGCACCCCAGCCTTTTCTAAAGCCTGGCGAAACGGTCCATCTTCAAATAGCAACATCTGGCTCGTTGCTCGATAAGCAGCAGCAATACTCAAACAGCAATATTCTGCCCCTGCTAGCGCACCAACGTGGTTTACAAATAGAATGCGATGCTGTTTCATAGACTGTTTGCCATTGAAGGTATCAATAAGAGTAAGAGGGAAAAACGGTAATCGGTGTATGCAGATTTATCAGTCCATTACTCCTTATGAGTAGTCATCCATAACCTCCTGGTAAGCCCCTTGAACTTGCTGAACAATAACAGACCAGTCGTAGTTTTTACGCACATGATCTTCACAGACTTGAGCACTAGGCAAATGACGCTTCTCAGAACAAGCTTCCAGAATACCGGCCGCGATATGTTGCGGTGAATATCCCGGTAACACCAAATCTTCACAAAAGGGCCTCAAGATTTCTGGAATCCCACCGACAGGGGTCCCTAAGATGGGAGTCCCCGCTGCCAAGGATTCTAAAACCACTAACCCAAACCCTTCCAAGGAGAGGGTGGGTAAAATGGCTAAGTCAGCTGCACGATAAGCCATCGGCAAAGCTTGATCAGGTAAATACCCAATCATTTGAATATGCTTCGTGAGCCCCAATTCATGTATACGGGCTTTCAAAGCTTGCTCTTGTTCGCCTTTGCCAGCCATCATTAACAAGACTTCTGGATACTGCCGACAGACATTAGCCATCGCTTCTACTAAATTGTCTAGCCCCATGCGCTTGGATAATCTGCGTGCCGTAAACAAGATGAAGCGATCTTGTGGCCATTGCAACTTTGTCCTTGCAGTCTCAGGTGATATAGAGGTCGCAAACCGCTCGGTCTCTACTCCCCCAGGAATAATCTGAACCCGCTCTCCAGGGATATCATAAGTATCATGCAAAATATCTTTGAAGGCTTGAGATAAAACGATAAAACGGTTAGCACGGCTAAATACAGCTCTTTCCATCGCTTTCCTAGCTTGAAAACCCAGGTTTTTATTGCTTTCCACGATACTTTCTAAAGACCAAGGGCCATGAAAATGGACAATAAAGGGGCGATGATCCAGCTGGTCCAGCATTGGGAAAGTGTATAGAGCGAAATGAGACACCAATAGCGAAACATCGTCCTGCTGGAGCAGCATCCGAGCGGTTTGGCGTGCCCCCCATAATCGTTTCAGCAGGGAAGACTGGCGAGGTGCAAAGGCTCTGACCTGGTCATTGGTTTGCTCAGAAACCGTGGGAGGACCCGTGACCACACCAGCAACCTCAACCCCTACCTGAGGGAGATATCGAGTCAAGTCATAGTAGTAGCGATCTAACCCCCCTCCTTGCTTATCTGGGAACCAATCCATACCAATTTGCAAGGTTTTCATGTTGAGTCTCGCTTGTTGATCGCTGCTTCATAGGCCGCTAAACGCTGTTGAGCAATGGTGAACCAGCTGTAGCTCTGGGCCGTTTGATAAGCGTTTTGTTGCAATCGGGCTAATTCTGAACGGTTCTGAATCAATCGTTCTAGGGACTCCACAATAGCTCGACTATCCCTTACGGGAACGAGCAAGGCATCATGGCCATCTTGAACAATATCTGAAGGGCCAGGGGTCGGCGTTGTCACGGGAGCCAATCCGCAGGCCATCGCCTCAATCAGAACCTTGCCAAAGCCTTCAGATAGCGTAGGGAACAATTTGATATCAAATCCTTGAAGCAGGGCAGGTAATTCTTCGTGTTGATAATAGCTAATGACGGTAAGACGATCGTGTACTTGAGGGTCAAAGTCAGCATAAACCTGTTCCGGCACGCCATAACCATTGAGTTCAGTCCCAATTAAGCTGACCTCGACCTCAGGATATTTCAGCAAGATCTCATTAAGGGCAGGAGTACTATACTCGATGCCTTTACGCTGCACATAGGTTCCAACCTGAGCAATGCGTATCCGTCCATCCCCAGGATATTTCAGGGGTAAATTCAGAAAATAATTCGGTAATCCATTAGGAAAAACATGAGCAGTCTCTGGGTTAACTTGTAATTGGTTAACTGCATACTCGGCATCCACTCGATTCAGAAAAAAGGTTAAATCCGCACATTTCAGGGACTGAGCGATTTCCCACAATTGAATACTGCCCCGGTAAAGGGGATACTTCCAACTCAGGGTCAGACTCCCCAAAGCTGCATCCTGTAGACGTTCTTCATGTTCTAAATGATCTAAACCATGACTTCTCGTCACGAGTAACGGAGGGTTTGGCGTTAGGCGACGGAGGAACCGTGCCCACACCCAAACATCTCCGGTAGAGGCATCAATGACATCAATCTGATGCTGTCTCATAATTTGAGCAATCTTGAGGGCAGTCGCCTCCGGGAAAATGAGATCTTTGAGCTTCATAGAAAGCCATGAAGGCAAGTCATCAAATGAGTAGGTATAGACTTGATGTCCTAATTCTTGATACTTTTCCTTGAGGTTTAAGGTACTCCCTGCAGCACCTGAATTTGGATCAAGATATTCATGGAGAATCAACAGGATATTCATACTCAGTTTTGTAATCGCAAAAGATTCAAAATTAGCAGTAAAAAATTAGCAGTAAGAATAGAAATATCTAAAGCACACCCTATTGCACCCAGTCAGTCTTTTAGAGAATCCGATCAATGTAACGTACAGAAATAGATATCATCCTTCTCTATGTCAAATCCAAACCTTTTACGTTCCTCAGAAGTAAACTCTTGCAAATAGGGCATCACTGAGACACAAAATCCAGCTTTTTCTAAGCGCTCTTTGTAATCCAACCCATAGACCCGCACATGATCACTTTGACCAAAGAGTTGTTCTCGTTGTTGGGGATCGGTGATGCTCAAATCTTCATAGGTTTGTTCTCGCAAAATGGGAACTTGAATCACGGCCCAGCCTTCTGGTTTCAATACTCTTGATAGCTCGTGCATCGCCTGTGCATCATCTGGAATATGTTCCAAAACATGTGAACAATAGATGACATCAAAACTGTTATCTGGGTATTGAATATCCGTCAGATCCATCTTGACCATAGCTGAGTTATTCAAATCTGCTGTTAAATAGTCAATGGACTCACATTGAGCAAACTTGTCTACTAGGCACTCTTCAGGAGCAATGTGTAGCATCTTTTTAGAATGGGCAGCAAACAAGTCCGTTTTCTGCTTAAAAAACAGCCACATCATTCGATGTCTTTCCAAGCTACTACAAACAGGACAAATGGCATTTAGCCGAATTTGAGTAGTATGCATCGGCTTAAAGAGTCGGACATTTGATTGGCAAATCGGACAATGATGCTGAGTTCCAAAATATAAGGACTTTTTAAGTGTTTTAACAATGGGCATAGTATATTAGCATCCTAGAATTCTTGCTGCACAATGTAATGAACTTTATAGTACTTATACGCGGCTATACCCAGGCTCAAAAACGTCCAAACGATCAATCCAGGGATTTCTGGAAAGTATTGACCTGTCAACATCATGGGTAGGAGTCCGACACAAATAATTTTGACGGCAATGAGAAAGTTATCTCGACTTGGCGGTTTAACTGTCACTATTTTGGCAATCAGCATAAATACACCCATAAAATAGATCATTGTGCCAATTAAACCGAACCATAACAGCATGGGTAAAAAGGTACCGTCTCCACTACTAATATTGCTAATGGACTCTAGATAAAAACCAAAGCCTTTACCGACTGGGTTAAATACAATCTTCTCAAATAAGTCAGAAAAAGCTTCTGCTCTAAGGTTAAGAGCTTCATCACTTTCTAGAGATTGGAAACTTGCAAATCTCTGACTAATACGCTCATTCAATTCACTCACTGAAAAAACAATGGTGAGGATGCTCGAAAAGGTTAGGGCTAGAAGGCCCAATAATTTTGACTGCTGCTGTGGGCGCAGGGTCGTAATATACAAGCCCATCACGAGTAATAGACACAACCATGCGGTTCGAACCACCCCAGCTAATAGGGTAATGGCTCCAAATAAAAGCGCTAAGAACTGAGGCCAACTGAGGGGTGGGCAAAGGGATAGTAAGACCCCAGTAACCATGGGAAATGATAACTGGTGAGCTGCTGAGGTGGTACTCCACACCCGAATCCCAAAGGGTTCTGGAGTGCCTCTAGCTTGTATACCTGTAAACGTTAAATAGAACCGATCCCAATCGGGTGCAACGACATATTGATACAGTCCATAAATGCCCATGACAATGACGGCATAAATGAAGATTTTGTAAATGAATTGGCATAAGTCAGGATAATTTTGCCAGTGAGAGTATAAGTAATAACCAAATACAATGGGACAAATAAATCCAAGGGCCAAGTCAACCATTGAAAAGTCCCGGATTGGGTTATTCGCTAGGCCGACTAAAACACCATAGGTCACTGTACCTAGACATAGAATAAATGGCAATCCAACTGACTTTAATTCTCTGGGCAGACTCTTGATACAGTTGGGTAAAACAATTAAGCTAACAAGCTCCGGGGTTGTGTAAAATCCTCCCATCGTATACACACCCGCCTGGAAATCAATGATGCGACGGATCAGGCTACTGAGAAACCATAGCCAAAAGGTATAGGCAATATAGAGTCTTGGGCAGTATTGAAAGAGGTAGATACCGACCGCCAGGGAGCAAACGGGGTAAATCAGCACCAGAAATCGGCCCGCACCGATCAGAAAAAAGAATATCAGCAGGCTGATTAATCCCCCAATCGCTAGCCATCCATATTTTTCATAGGGAGTGGGTTTAAGGCTAGCAGTTGAGAGTGTATTCATAAATCAGCGTAATCAGGCCTGTATTGAATCGTTGGAGAGTAGCCAGTCAAGTGAGTAGGAAAGTTAGGAGTGATGAGACCCGACTAGTAAATGTTGCGTAAGGAACTGAACGCTAAAGTTAGGAGTGGACATAAAAATGCCCATTCCCCTCTACTAATGTACTCACTTCGCATTCCAAGTGCCCAATGAAGGACAACTTTTGCTGGCATACTCACGCCATACAATGAATACTCACAACGTTTAAGCGGTCTACGAATCATACTATGCCAGAGTTCGCAAGCATCACCGCGAGCTAAATCAATGGCATCAGGCATTCTTAGTTGTTGATAGCTTCTAGTTTCCGATTAGGTGAAGCAGCAGTTTCGGCCACCTGAAAATATTTCTGGGATGCGAGGCCAAGGGTTAAGAAACTCCAGAAATAAAACCCTAAAGTTGCCATCAAAACATTATTAAAGGCGATGATGCTCACTGTTCCAATCACAAATGCTTGTGAAAATAGGGAAAGATAATCTTTCGGACTCGAACGACAGAGCTTCAATACTAATGCCAGTAATCCCACTACATAAGGGATTATGCCAATCCAGCCAAAATAAAATAAATATATAAATATGGGAGCATCAACAATATTGAAATCTCCCAAATCTAGAGAACCTGCCAATCCTACTCCAATCAATTGGGATATGGCTGAATCAAAATAAGTGTTATATAAATCTTGGCGGATATTCACGCTTATATCATCTTCATAGGAAAACAGGCTGAGCAGTCGAGCAGCAACCTTATCATATAAAACATCGGGGAGCGTGTCACTTCTTTGAGAGGAAAATGATAATTGATCTTAGATGATCCCTCTTATTGACTATGACACCAGAAGAAGAACAAGAATTCAATGCTTGCGTCACACGCATTTCAGAACTGCTGTATCAAGACTCCCAATCCCAGTCTCTGCCCATGAAGACTTTGGCAGAGATTGAATGCACCGTTCGGACTCAACTGCAAACTCATGTGTCGCCTCAAATGGGTCTTTTTTATCGACCAAGTTAGCCCGCCAGATGTCGGAGAATATCGACGGACCTTAAAAAGCATTCTGGGCAAACTCAACCTCACTCGGACCCAAGCAACAGCCCTCAAGGTCAAGCCCAACAGTCAGTTAAGCCCCTACTTAGAGATGTGCGCCCTGCGTATTAGTGCCAATGTTTCCTATGCCCATGCATCAGAGGATCTAGCAGTTTTAACGGGTATCACAGTCAGCTCCAAAACGCAGCAGCGTCTCGTTCATCGTCAAACCTTCAGTCCACCCTCTTTGACGCAAGGAGTCACTCAGCTCAGCTTAGATGGGGGCAATATTCGGTTGATTACTCCAAAAGGGGAACCCTGCCACTGGCGTGGTTATAAAGCAGTTCGCATCAATGGCGATAGGGTTGGCTTGGCCTACTATCAAGACCATACTTCCCTCTGCCTGGCGGTGAACCGCTTCAGATTTGCTGCAAGGGTTTACTGTCTTGGGGATGGTCATGTTGGGATTTGGAAGCTTTACCGACAGATGAGACTGCCAACTCAACAGGAGCAGATCCTAGACTGGTTCCACTTGATGGAGAATTTACATAAAGTCGGTGGGTCACTCAAACGGCTGCAGCAAGCTGAAACCTTTTTGTGGAGAGGGAAGATTGATGAGGCCATCGATTTGTTCTGTGGTTTGAGCAAACCTCAGGCTAAACGGTTCTGTCAGTATTTGCGAGACCACCGAGAGCGGATTCCCAACTATGGTTACTATCAAGCTGAGGGAATACCCATTGGCTCTGGTGCCGTTGAGTCGCTTGTTAAGCAAATTGACCGAAGGACAAAGATTTCAGGTGCGCAATGGCAAGAAAAACATATCCCCAAAGTCCTAGCTCATCGCTGTGCCTATCTCAATCGACAACTTGACTCTATTTTTCTCCTGAAAAAGTGACACGCTCCCAAAACATCGTTCGTAAGTATTAAGGCGGACGTTATGACAATAAGAAGCAGGATAATAGCTAATATACGCACTTTATTTCTGCTTTTAATTCTGAATAAGAAGATTGCCAGGGTAATAAAAAAGCAGAGCCATGCAGCCCTTGCTTGACTTAGCAATAGTCCTAACCCCGCTAAACTTAAAGTAGGAATACGAAGCGGCCAGTCAAATCTATACAAGAGGATCATCAATCCAATCAGTACGGTCGTAGCAAAGGTTTGAAAATCTGTGGTTCCACTCCATATCCTGATGGCGAAAGCTTCTGGTAATCCATAGGACCATTTTTCCACTGATCTAAGCCAATGGATATCCCAGCCCGGTGCAAAAACAAACTGCAAAATACCATATACACCTAAAACCAGCGATCCCCAGAGGATTGTATTTTCGATAACTGATTTATAAGTCGGATATCTTTTCCAGTTCAGGTATATATGCAGTCCGAATAGTATTGGACCCACCAAAGCAGAAAACTGCTCAATTAGGATGAGATCCTGGGGTGGACTTTTAATCAGCGAGATAAATAAGCTATAGACCGAAGCAGATAAGGTGAATAGAAATGGCGATAATTTTTTAATAGGGAATCTTGGTTGAATACTGAATTAACGTAAACGCAGAGATTAAAGTGACTGAATTGGCAGCAAATGTCAAATAACCGTGATTAATAGAATTAATTTTGAAGTCAATAAATCGCTGAATTTCTGGTGAGATAAAATGCACCCAGAATGTGAAGCCTATGTACATTCCTGTTTTTTTAAAGTATAAGTATATGCCTAATAGAATTGCCGAAATTGGCATTATTTGCATTGAGTATCTTGAAAAGCCAATCGTTAGGATCAGAATCTAAAAAAAGATAAAAGCAAGAATCAACATCCATGCCATTCGAGATTCCTGATCAGTATTGTTTATATACTCGTTAAGTTTATGCATTACTGAATCATATCTATTTTTATTTATTCGCTATTTAATTAACGCTCAGATATACCATTGTTTTCAGCAAAAACATCCCGACTTTCTGTTTGAGAAGAGCCGAGATAATGTCAATAGTTTGGTTAGCTATCTGTCTTTTTAACTGAAGATAGCTTGGTGTTTAATTCCTAATATATTAAGGCAGTCAGCTGTGAATCGAACCAGTAGGATTCACATTTGTGAGAGAAAAAATACAAAAAATGGCATGGGCTAATCCATGTAAAAGCTTATGCATATCACACATAATCAATGTGATAAAATTTTTTCCACTAAATTAAAAACAACCTTGGTGAATTCAATATCATTAGGCAAAGTTTTTGTGGCTCATCAATCACATCAATAAGCCGCAAGATTCCATTGTTCAAAATCTCTGAATAGATTTAGAACATAAACCTTGAAGCATCTAATTTATTTATAAAAAGTTTAGACCTGTCCGAAATATAAATGGTGGAGAAAAAAGATGGTAGAACGGAGTTTTACCGCTCTACCAATGATCAAAAATCCCCTTGATTATATTCATAAATATCCCCATCGCAGCAAGCGAGTGTTGGGCATTGAATACCCTCAATTTCTCCAACTGTTGGAACAAGCCGAGTTGAAGCACAACGAGCAAAAAGCCGAGATAGAGCGACATAAAAGCCGGGTCAATGCCAAAGGAGGAGGACGCAAACCGCTGTTATCCGTCGCAGAGGAGGTTTGCCTGTGCCTGTTCTACTTGCGGCACTATCCCACCTTTGAGGTGTTAGGACTCCAGTTTGGGGTGTCCAAGAGTGAGGCAAATGATACGGTTCACTACTGGCTGGCGATTCTACGAGCACTGCTCCCTGCGAGTTTGTTTGAGCAAGTGGAATCCAACCCGAGCGATTATGCCATTGTCCAGGAGTGGTTAACTCAGTTCCAGTTGATTGTCGATAGCTTCGAGCAAGCCAGAGAACGCCCCAGCGACAACGAAGAGCAACGCTTGTATTTTTCTGGCAAAAGAAACAGCACACCTTCAAGTCGCAGATTGTGACCCTGCCTGGCGGCAAAGATATCGTCGATGCTACAGCAGGCGAGACGGGACCCACCAGTGACATTTCTGTGTTTCGAGAGCGACAATCGCAATTTGCTCCAGGACAGGGGTTCGCTGCCGATAAAGCCTATGTGGGAGCACAGCATGTACAAACCCCACACCAAAAGCCACGGGGCAAAGAGCTGACACCGCAACAAAAGGCACAGAACAAGGAATTTTCCAGTACTCGTCGCATCTTTGTCGAGCATGTGATCCGCGCAGTGCGGATTTTCCGAGTTGCTCAAGAGCGATTCCGTCTGCGTCATGAGACTTATGAACAAGTGATTCTTACCGTTTGTGGCTTAGTTCGATTGCGATTGGGCATGATTGTTTTGCCTGGTTTATCTCAGCCTTAAAAAGGGAGGATGCGATGAATTAGCCGACGCTATCTTTTGGGGCTAAACTAACAGGAACTATCTCCGACCCCCATTCCGTCGTTGAGTCTGCTGTCAAAGCAACCATGCTCAAAACCAGACACACTATGGGCTGTAAATTTTCGGACAAGTCTAATGATCAGGTTCAAACAGCATTCTTACATTTGCTTATAAATACGAATTAACTGTTGTGTGAGCTGGTTGATATTGAAGTGGGATTGAACATAAGCCCGTCCAGACTGCCCCATCTTGACCCAGCGTTCTGAGTGTTCGATGAGATAGATGAGTTTTTCTGCGATCGCATCTGGGTCTCGCTCCGGTAACAGAAAACCCGACACATCATGTTCCACTAATTCGGGAATACCGCTGTAATGGGTGCTCACGACCGGTAATCCCATGGCCATGGCCTCCATCAACGCCACTGGAATTCCCTCTTGATCACCCTTTTGACCAGTTACACTGGGAGCTAGTAATAAGTGAGTCTGATTTAAAATCTCAATCACTTCGTCTTGGGATTTCCATCCCACCAACTTAACCATAGAGCCGACATCTAGCTCTGTGATCAGTTGTTCGATGGAATCTCGTAAGGGGCCATCACCAACAATGGAATATTTAACTGGAGAAGTGCAATTTTTGAGTTGCGCAATCGCACGAATCCCGTACTCAACCCCTTTCTTTTCAACTAGGCGAGCCACGGTAGTGATCTGCACAGGCTCACCCTCTTGGATTTGCCTAGCAATCCACAAGAACTGATCACAGTCAATGCCCATATGATGAACTGTAATTTTATGGGCAGGGCACCCCAGCTCAATTAATCGATTTTGCCAGTAATGGCTAATGGGTAAGAAGCGCTCGCCTTTGCTAAAGAGTTGTTGATATGCATCTATTCCAGCTTCTTCCAAATACTCAGTGATATCCCACGCATGAAAGGTGGTGCACAGCTTACCCTGAACAGCGCCAATATCCCGCAGTTGTGATCCTAAGATGCCTAAATGTCCAAAATGACAATGCACCACATCATAGGTGGGGCGTTGTTTGAGAAACGGAATCACAGCATATAGCAGCCGAAATGATAGGGCTTGCTTGCCATAGCGCCAGATATTTAGAGATCGAAAGATGAGAACAGGATCCTTCAAGCAGCCTTTGAGAACCAGCAGCAGTGCTTTCAAACTCCTTAAAAGGTAGTTTGTTGGCATCGACGGATAGTACTGAGTGCAGTCCAAAAGCTGATATTTTTCAACATCCGGATGAACTGTCGTCATATTCTGAGGGCGACTGGCATACATATCTATCGTGTGTTTCTCATCAAGAATATGAGTAATTTGGTTCAGAATAAAAGTTTCTGATATGGATGGAAACGCTCCGACCAAAAAAGCAATTTTCATATAACCCTAAGCAAGAATAAATGACTATTGATTGAAGGGCTTTTTAATGTATTTGTACTTCAGAATGGGCATTATTAACTTGTTTTTTGCTTTAATTCCATACCGTTTAACCTGTTCTTTGAAGCTAATCCGAGGGACTTCATCATAGGCTAAGTCTTTAGCCAGTACACAATGGACATACTGATTTTTTCGATCTAAGTCCGGGTAGCCAAAATACTGTAATTTGAAATTCCCATGGGCCGCCCACTGGATCAAATCACCAATTTCAATGGTTTCATCAATCACTTGTAGCTCATCCGGGTTATGCAGATGTAGATATCTCTGATATTCAGGACTAGGATAGGTTAAGACCACGACCGCATCCCCAGCCGTAACACGGCCTAAATTCGCGAAAAAGGCTTCATAGTGGTTTGGAGGAAGATGCTCAATCACATCCACCATCGACACGAGATCCACGGGCTGTTGGATAGTGTCTTCAATTTTTTTAAATTCATTAATAATATCAACCTTTAAAAAAGTGATATTTTTATCTATCACTGTTTGTTGGGCATAGGCGATATTTTTATCGGCGATATCACAGGCCCAAACATGCCCTGTCTTAATCTTGGCCCCAATCTTTTCGGATACTAGCCCGATACCACACCCGATATCCAGAACCTTGCTGTCTGGCCGTGTATATTTCCCAATCAGTTCGACTGCTTTGTCGATCCGCGGGTTGCCATACAGGCGATAGCTCAACATCCGCGTATCGCGGAATTCATTGTAGTAATTTCTGACTTGTTCTACGTTGTTGGTCATCAAAGGTCCTATATTGATTTGCTTGAGTTGACAAGTGGCCGAGCCACAACTAGATAAACAGCGGAATTTTCTTGACGCTGTTCAGGGGAATAGGAACGGTCTAAACAGCGAATAACCTGTTGCATCAATACAGCAAATACTCGTTTAAAGGGACTTCTTATCTTAGGGATTAAGGCATCTTGAATCAGGCAGGCTGAAGCGGCTGCGAATCCCAGCACTCCAGTAATCTCAACCACTTCCCAATGGCAGTCTGTCAACAGCTTGGTGAGACCGGCTCCAGTCCAGCGCCAATAATCCGTCGGAATAGGATGATAGGGCCAATAGCCATGGGTAGATAAAAGCAAGAGGCCGTTGGCTTTGCAGACCCGATGGGCTTCCGCTAAGTAAGCAGCGGGAGATTCGACATGTTCCAACACTTGGGTGGAAATCACTAAATCAACACTGTGGTCACCCAGGTCAACACTGCCGGTATCCGGATCAATGGCTAAATCAGCCAGGGGGTTACTCGCTAAGTCGGCCCCCAAATAGTTCTGAACTGTTGGGGTGAATAAACTACGATAGGGCATCGAGCCACAGCCCATATCGATCGCGGTTAAGTCATGATGCTGTTGGTGGAAGGGTTGAACATGGTTCGCAATCGTTTGCTCAAGGGCCTGACGAAGCTTCACTAAAATGTAGTAGCGATCGCTGGTCCAGGATGGGTTGAGACGAGGCTCAACTTGATTGATCGTGTCGAGCGGATGGTCCGTTGAAGTTGGGGTCATATCCAGTCTCTGCCTCTCCTTTATGCCGCCTTTAAATCAGACATTAATTGTTGCAGATCCCCGAGGATGCGCCTGCCTTTGGGAAGTGTGACTAAAGCCGTAAAAAAGCTGCAGACCGTCACGACAAACGCAAGACAGCACCCCCAAAAAGGCTGAGGTTGAACAAAGTATCGTAGGGTTCCGAGGGCCAAAAGGGTCCAAATCGTCGCAAAGCCAAGGGGAGCAATGGTTATATAGAAGTCTTTCGTTTTGACAGGCCCCTGTCGCCCCACCACAAAAAATAGTAAGGGCATCGTGATACCTAGGGCGACACTGGAATAAGAGATGGCCACCCCCAGAGCCTGCCAGGGTAGGCCAACCCCAAACGAGAAAATGGTAATCGTCGAACTCAAAAGGCCCCATCGGAATAAATCATCCGTTCGATCTTGGGTAATAAATAACCAGCCTACAGAATTGGCGATGGGCCGCATCAGCCCTGAAATTCCCAGTAATGCAAAGATGGCGCTGGCACCGAGCCACTGAGAGCCCAATAGCACCTGAATCAGCCAATCTGATGCCGCAATCATAAATAGGATAATCGGCAAGGTCAATAGCATGAGTTTTTCTAAGATGCGCAAATAGACTTGTCGATATCGATGCGGGTTGTCTACTAAGCGACTGAGCACGGGAACGGCCACATTGGTGATCGGAGCGTTAATTTGGCTAATCGGCAAAAGCAAGAGTTGATAGGCTTTAGCGTAGAGTCCTAATTGCTGGGAGCCCCAAAACTTACCAATTAACACGTTGTCCAAATTGAGGGACAAGTAGTTCACAATACTGAAGCCAGTGATATTGCTGCCGAAGACCATCAGCGATCGCATCTCCGTATTCCAGGTGGGTAAACCCGGCACCCATCGACAGGCTATCCAAATGCCCAGGGTATTGACGCTAATCGTCACCAGGGAAAGGGCAATCAGTGACCAGTAGCCCCAACCGAACCACACACATAGAAAGGCCGCACTCACTCCAGAGAACTGGGCAAAAATATCGTTAAAAGCTAAGGCGTTGTAAGACATTTGCCGCTGGAGTAGCGCCGTATGTTGCACCCCTAAGCCCCCCATGACAATGCCACCGGCTAAAGCAATGGTAATCAGGGTCAGCCTCGGCTCATTGTAAAAGCCAGCGATCAAGGGTGAGAGGCAAGCCGCGAGAATTGCAACTCCTAAGCTAAAGCTCACATTAATCCAGAACAGCGTACTGACCTGCTCATGATTAATGTCTTCTTTCTGGACCGTTGCCATGGATAGACCCAGATCTTTGAAGATCGTCACAAAGCCCATGACTGCGGTTACCATCCCCACTAAGCCATAGTCATTCGGGGTTAAGAAACGCCCCAACACAACATTGGCCACAAGGGTCAGCGTAAACTTCAACCCTTGAGCCGTGATCGTGGTGGCACCACCTCGCACAGCGCGTTGCTTTAAATTGCCTTGCAAATGCTTTGTACTGAAGAAAGCATCTGCAGTATGGTTAGTCTTTCGGATACGCAAGGGTTCGGCCTGATGATTCGGTCGACAGACTCACTTAAGCTTTTAGGTAAGCATAATTTTTGTGGGTGGGATTAACGCCATTTGCCACGAGGCCAATCACATTCAATTTCTTGTGAGCAGAAATTGCTTTCGATAATTCTAACCGGGTGACTTGTTTCATCCGCCCCACCATCACAACACCATCGCACCCTAAACCGATGGGAATGGTATCGACAACGCCCAAAACGGGCGGACTATCAATCAAAATCAAGTCATAGTTATTTTCAAAAGCTTTAAGCACATCTTGCATCCGTTCTAAGCTCAGCAGCTTGACTGGATCAGCCGATAGCGGCCCCGCCGTTAACACATCAATGCTGAGATCAGACGGAGGCAAGGTACCTGGATCTAGTTCAGACTCATCCCACCGCATATACACCCATTGCGGAGTCGTCTGAAGCTCTGCCAAGGTGACATTCCCATTGAGCAGGGTTGATAGTCCTTGGTGGTTATTCAAGTTAAACATGTAGTGCAAGCTTGGATTTCGCAAATCCGCATCAATCACAAGGACTCGTTGATCTAAGCGGGCAGCACTAATCGCTAGGCCTAAGGCCAAGGTTGATTTGCCTTCTCCAGCCCCAGCTGAAGTAATCATCAAGGTTTTGTAGGGATTTTTGGTTTGTAACAGCTGGATGTTGGTATAAATCAAGTCCAGAGATTCCCGCAGGGGCTGCCACTGAAACAGTTCCGGGGTCGTAAAGGTGGGGCTTTGGGTTTCGGCTACCGGCAGAATAAGCGAATCACGCAAGTCAGCGTTTGAAAGTTCAGGAATCGCTCCCAGTAAAGGCAAGGGGAACTGATTGCCCAAATCATCTGAGTTATGGAACTTATCGTCCATCGCCTCGCGCACAAAGGCCGCGAGCCCCCCTAGAAATAATCCCACCACTGCGCCCAACATCAAGTTACGACGGGCATTGGGGCTAATTTGCACTCCCAGTTGGGGGGCCTCGACCACTTGCCAATCAAAGCCACCTCGAGCAATCTCTAACCCCAGCTCTTGCCGAGCTTCTAGCAGCTTTTGCAACGTTCCTCGCCGAGTGGAAACTTCTGGTTGAAGGCGATTGAACTGGGCTAATAACTCCGGGTATTGCTTCAGTTCAGCGGTTAATTTCGCTTCGGTCTGAGCTAAACTGCGATCGCGTGCTTGGAGGCTCTGTAGGTTTTTCTGAAGCTCACTCAACTGCCTAACGAGGGATAAATCATTGTCTCCAAACTGGCCAGCATTGAGCTGATTCTCGCTGGTGGGCAACTGCCCTGCATCGCCCCCTAAGACCCGACCGACTTCCTGCTCTAGTAGGGCCAATTGGTCTCGACGTTGATTGAGTAAGTTGAAAATGACGGGATGATCTTCCGTTAAGGTTTGGCGTTGTTGCGCTAGCTCTAATTCCGTTTGCTGAATTTGATTCAACAGGGACTGATACCGAGTCGATTCACTTAAACGAGCTGATGTTCGGGCTTGCTCTGGGGCTAGCTGAATCTGCCGCTGCACACTGGTATAGCTGGCATAGGTTTCCCGGTATTGAGCATCTAACGCCTGTCGTTCGGTTTTGATCCGATCCAAAGCCGTGGATGCCGTTTGGGCTTGGGTGGCAGGGTCAATCACATTGGTGCCACTGCGAAAGGTCTTTAGAGCCGCCTCTGCTTCTAAAACGCTGCGGCGAACCTCTGGCAATTGCTTATCAATAAACGCTAAACCTTTGGACAGACGGAGCTTCTGCTGTTCTAAATTGTAGAGTTGATAAACCGCTAAAACCGTTTCTAAAATCTCTTGGGTTTTTTCAGGCTGAGTACTGATATAGGTGGCTTTTAAGACTTTAGTCGCGACCTTGCCTTTACCTGTACTATCTGGGGCAT
The DNA here is from genome assembly GCF_000238775.2 of Acaryochloris sp. CCMEE 5410. NCBI lineage: Bacteria > Bacillati > Cyanobacteriota > Cyanophyceae > Acaryochloridales > Acaryochloridaceae > Acaryochloris > Acaryochloris sp. CCMEE 5410. The sequence continues at coordinate 1,799,777 of NZ_AFEJ02000002.1, forward strand.
ACACAGGACTAAAGGACAAGGAGGACCTTAAATCCTCAATGGTGATATTTGGATATTCTGTTTGTAGGCGTTCAACGGCCCTAGACAAAACTTCCGACCCCGCCAACACCTGCAATTGCGTTGTGAGATCCACTTGAACGTTCGGATCAGCGAATCGATTTTCTGCCGTCTTCGGCCCTAAACCATTGGGTTTGGACTGATAGTTAGACTCCACCAAAAGCTGCATCGTGCTTTGATACAGGGGCTGAGTTTTCAAAGTTAAGAATATAGAACCAGCGATGGCACCGACAAAGGCACCTAAAAACCAAAATTTCCGCCGGACCAAGATAGAAAGCAGATGTCCATAACCCCAGTCCTTATCAATGGTTTGGGCAATTAAAGCATCTTGTTGATGAGTAAGCTTATTAGGGGGTTTATATAAACTGCTTTCAGTCACAATCTGTATTTCAACTTATAGAAGGAACAAAAGAATTTTGATTAATGGTTTGGGTCGGATAAATCTGGTTAATAACTTGATGGATTTTTTGAAAAAAGACGGGCTCAGAAAAGTGTGACAGGGCATGGTCACGGATATATTGATAGTCCCATTCGATCTGTTGCGATCGCACAAGCGCTGCCTGCAAGGATGAGGCCGTTTGTTGATGGAAAAACACACCTGTTTGACCTGGAACTTGGGTATCGATAACACCACCTGCACCAAAAGAAACCACAGGTGTTCCACTCGCATTGGCCTCAACGGGAACCAAACCATAATCTTCCAGTGCCGCCACGACCACCGCTTTAGCTTTAGACATCAGATGACAGCGTTCGGCATCAGAGATATACCCTAGAAACTCGATATTTGACTTAGCGCGTCGTTCCAAATGCTCCCGTTCCGGGCCATCTCCCATAATTTTTAACGGCCAACCTAACTGATTAAACGCATCAATAATAACGTCAACACGCTTATACCCCAACAATCGGGCAGATACCAAGAAAAAATCCTCTTTTTGGTCTGAAAAAGAGAACTTAGAATTATCAATTGGGTAATTAACTACTATCGCTTGTTTACTGTAAGTCGACTGGATACGGCGGGCGACTTCAGTAGAGTTAGCAATATATAGATCAGGTTCTTGGGCATAGGCCAGATCAGCCCTCCTCATCACCCGAAACATTTTTTCTATAAAGGGGTAGAGATGCTGATAATCCGCATACTCCCGCAAATATGTTTGGGTATCCCACAGGAAACGGGTGATGTTATGGCAAAAGCAGATATGTTTGGCATCCGGTCGGGTGCGCACCGCTTTGGCAAAGCTGGTGCTACTGCTAATGATGAGGTCATATTTCTGTAAATCTAACGCCCTAAACGCTGGGTAATAGAAAGGTGCCAGCAACCTAAAATACCGAGTGGCTCCGGGTAATTTTTGCAGAAGGGTTGTATGGACGAGGCGATCTCCCAACTCTATCGTTTGCTGAGGATCATAGAGGGAAGTGAATATATCTGCACTGGGGAAGTGACGACACAACAGCTCGAAAACCCTCTCAGCGCCTCCGCGCTGGGTCAGATAGTCATGAACTAGGGCAATCTTCATAATTTCGTTCGTACTTTACCTGCTACTTCACCAGAACCCTTTGTTCAATTTTTAGAAATCCAACGGATGTGGAGGAATAGGCTCGACAATATCATGAGCTTGACAATACAACACTTCGTAAAAGGATACCTTAAACATTAGAACTCTTGCTTCATAAAGACTACAAAACCCCATTCAATAAGTAGCGCAGCTATTTCACTGGTCACCGCATGGGTTACCTACTTTATGGGCTTCAATCTCAATATTTATTGAGGAAAAGGAGGTAGTCATTCTAAATTTTTCTTTCAGCAATAGTTCCTCGCTTAAATCGTGAGGGGAAATAATGTTTGAAGGTATTGGAAGTAAGTGAAAGTCTTGAGAAATTGGCTTAATTAGCCCACTTGCACCTCAGCAAGATCAGTATAGCGTGGCATTTTTCCCCTCGCCAGATAATTTAGAAAGTTTTTTGCTGTGACCGGTTATCGATAGTTCTGGGCTTGGGTTTCAAACATCGATGCATAGACCCCGTTGAGGTTCATCAACGTATGATGATTACCTTCTTCAACCATGTAACCTTGTGACATCACATAGATATAGTCCGCCATCTTGACCGTCGACAATCTGTGACTAATCAAAATAGCGGACTGATCTTGCATAAGTTCTCGAAACTGCTGGAACACCTCATACTCAGCTTTGGGGTCCATGGCACTCGTCGGCTCATCCAAAACAATCACTTGAGAATCCCTCAGAAAGGCACGCGCCAGGGCGATTTTTTGCCACTGCCCAATACTGAGTTCTTCTCCTTGATCAAACATCTTGCCCAAAACAGTGTCGTACCCTTGAGGTAACGACTGAATCACTCGATCGGCCCCGGACAGCTGAGCCGCCGATCGGATTCGATACTCATCAGCTGGTCTCTCAATATTCCCTAACTGGATATTATCTCGGGCTGTGAAATGATATTTAGCATAATCTTGAAAAATGACGCTGATATGGCTTTTTAGCTCAAGCTTACTAAAGCTTTTGAGATCGATGCCATCAATTGTGATACTTCCCTCAGTGGGATCATATAGTCGGCAAAGTAGTTTAATTAATGTCGTTTTTCCAGAGCCATTCTCGCCCACCAAAGCAATAACTTGACCTGGCTGAAGCTTTAGAGAAACATTGTGAATTGCTTTACGTTCGGTCGTTGCATATTGAAAGCTAACATTATGAAAAACCACACCAGTAGCCAAAGATTTTGGAAAAGGTTGTGGACATGTTGGCTCCAAAACCTTTGATTCTATATCTAAAAATTCATATAGATTCGCTAGGAACAAATTATCTTCATAAAGCCCAGACAGACTCTGTAACAAACCCCTCAGACTATTTTGGCCTTTTTGTAGCGCTTGATAGTAGAGGACTAAGTCCCCCAACTTAAGAACGCCTGCCAAAGTTTGCTGAACCATATAGACAAAAATGGCAAAGACAAACAGCCCTGCAATCACCTGAGCACCAAAAAAGGCAAAGGACCGTTTAGAAACTATCCCTACTTTTTCCTTGTAAATAAGTTCTCGTAGTTGGGAATATCTATGTTTGAAATGCTCTCCTAGATTGAATAGCCGAATTTCTTTGGCGAACAAATCACTGGTTTGTAACCATCCCAAATACATTGCCTGCCGTTCTAGCTGAGTACGACGACGTTTCCAGTGGTACATTACCCCTGCAAATTTCATCCGCACCAATACAGTCGGAATCGCAGCCACAAACAGCATTCCGACAATGCCCCAATGCAGGGCCAACAATAACCCCAACATTGCTAGTAATGAAATTGAACTTTGCCCTGCTAAGGCCAACCGTTCCAAGATGCGGGGAGGCCGATAAGGCGCTTCTTGTTGGGCGCGCTGCAGAGCATCATAATACTGGGCATTTTCGTAATACTCTAAGTCAGCCGAAATCGATTTAGAGTGGATAATGCCCTGCATATAATCCGTGACTCGCTGAGCATGGGCAATGGTAACTAAATCTGATAGAGAGGCAAAGAGGGTCGTACTAATCGTCAAACAAGCGGCAACGATCAATAAAGGCACGATATCGTTGAGCGCGGCTGCTCGGTTCGAAAGTGCCAAACTAATCGTCACTTGATCGACAATTAGCTTAGTCATATAAATAGAAAATAAGGGTAGTATGCCCTGAATGATTACCAAGCCAATGCGTGCCAAAGTCCAGTTAGGACTGCTTTGCCAAACCAGTTTTAAAGCTGGGATGAAGTGCAAAGGGCGTTTAAATCTTGCTTTGATAAATCCAGTCAGCATAAATTGCCATGTGACAATGCGTAGTGCGAAACTATCCTAACCCTGTAAGCAGAACTCAGCGAGGGAGATGATCGATATAACCGACCTTCACTACAAGTCTGGGTCAAGAGAATCTGCTATGCCGATCACAAAGTCGAAACCTCTGAAAGACCAACCAACAGATTAAAAAGACGAAGTCGAGAGGACCATAACTCAGCCTAAAAAGACAGCATCACATAAGCTAGGACTCTTGTAGCAAAGCTCAAATCGTTAATACTTGGCATGCCCTACTTAGGAGGGTGCGATTTTTTCCGTTTCAGCTTAAACAAATAGAGCCAGCATTTGGAAGGCTGACTCTACTCGCTTCAATATTCAGTTGAAAAATAACTGAAAAGGATGACTATGACGTTACATCATCAATATCACCAGCGGGGATTGTCCCGAAAGGCACATCTGTAGCATTCAATGACGGTGAATTCTTAGTCATATCCTCTACGCTGCCGTACACCTTCAATTGGGGTGCACCATAAGTTCTCTTCATGGTCTTAGCTTACTCCTTACTTAATCTGTGGCTGTTTTAGCATATGCAAGCATTTGCAAGTTAACAGCATCTAACATTAGTCAATTAGGTGTTTTACCCCCCAGGTCAGCTGTGAAACAATTCACGCTGGACCAGGACGCCCATATTCTAGCAACAATCAAAAATTAGTGACTGGATAAAATGACTAGGATGTAATGTCGTCAATATCTCCGGCAGGAATGGTTCCAAATGGCACATCAATAGCATTGATTGATGGCGCATTCTTCGTCATATCTTCTACGCTTCCGTAGGTTCTGAGTTGAGGTGAGTCATAAAATTTTTTCATGGCCTTAGCTTGCTCCTTAAGTCATCTACTTTTATCAGCTGTTCTGGTTTACTTATATGGGTTTCCATACAAGTTGACAGCGTCTAATTAAATTTAATTAGGTGTTTACCCCCCAGGTCAGCTGTGAAACAAGTTTCTAGCCGGACCTTGATGCCATTATGTGAGGCATTACCCAGAGGGTAAATGTACCAAACAGACATCAATTCAGCATACAAATCCAGTTAAGCTATTATAGCTTCTCAAATTTATTGGGGGCATTCCAATCCTTAAATATTCATAAGATTTGATTGCTATGACAGGAATTCTAAAGGATTGTCCCTTAGATTGGCTTGTTGTAGCCAAAGAGTCAGGTTGACGGCAATCCATATCAGTAAAGTATCGTTAGCTTCGGCTTCTCCCCTTTGCCATCGCTGAACTAGCTGACTTAGCTCTTGCATATCAAGAAACATCTCAATGGCATCAGGTGGATGACTGAGGACTTGATGGATCAGGTCTATGCCGTACTTTTCTAGAGTATGGTCAAACGCTGTGCCCAAATTTCCTTTACCGGCACGCCATTGAATTTGGGGAGGGAGAATACCGTCCAGTCCGCGTCGGATAATCAACCGCGTCCAACCATTTTGCATCTTTTGCTCTTCGGGTAGAGAGACACAAAATTCCACCAACCGCTTATCCCAAAAGGGGAACCTCAATTCCACTTGGGAGGCGGCAGCGGTTCGATCCATTACTTCTAGGGTCGCAGAGACTAAGCCAGATGTAACGTCAACGATATGTTCGTGACGCTGGGAAGGTTGGGCACCAAAGCGCTGACGACGCAGGTGTTTATAACGCTGCAGCACGGATGCTCGATCAACAAAGTCTGGGGTGAGGGGGATGGCCCATGGCCTAGCTGGAGACGCCTCAGACGTATTCTGCTGCCCACGGGATTGCCAGGTTTTGACTTTACCTAAAATTTTGGTAATCTTTGTTTTTTTTAGGAGGGGATTGATGCCAAATTTACGGACATAGGACCGATACAAGGGCCATAAATCGTAACCAAAGCTTTGGCAAAACCCCTTCATCTCGCGCCATAACTTGAACCACCGCCCTGCTTTGGCCAAGGTGCGTAAATACCCAACACCATGGGATACCGCCTGATCACCATCAAAGCCATCCAATAACACCCTGACCGATTGGCTTTGAGCGATTTGATATAAGGCATGGGTTAAATGAGCGTTACAGGCAAATAAGGGTTCGTCTTGGAGAGCCAGCATATGCTGATAATCGGTCCAGGGGCTGAGTTGATCGCCTTGTACATACTGAGGCTCGATGGGTCGCTGATGAATCACGGCATTCATAAATTCCTGCTCATCAGATGCCGTAATTTCATTAAACACGGCGGAGAAAGTGGGGAATTTAGTGGTCTCTTGCGCCTCCTGTCTCAACTGGGCTGTCATACAGGTAATCGAGGAAGAATCAATTCCGCCACTTAACATGGTGCCGATGGGAAATGCACTTCTCAGACGGCAGCGCACGGCTTCGGTGAAAATGGATTGAAACTGTTCCGCATAGGCTTGATCGGAGTCCAGCTGAAGTTCAAAATCAGGATCGAGGGACCAATAGGCTGAGATGTTCAGACTATTTTGGCTCACTGTCATCCGATGGGCAGGAGGGAGACGAACAATCTGCTCATAAAAAGTCGTTTCTGCATCAAATAGCATCAGGGTCAGATAGTCAGCGACCCTGGTTTCATTGAGGGCTTTAGGCACTTCTGGCAAATGAAACAGCGCTTTCATTTCGCTGGCAAAGGCAAAGACTTGTTCGGAGGCATAGTAAAAGAAGGGCTTGACGCCAAAATGATCGCGAGCACAAAACAAATGCTGTTGAGTTGCATCCCAAAGGGCAAAGGCAAAATCACCCAAGAGATACTCAGGGCATTGTTCGCCCCATTTTTCGTAGGCAGCAAGAATAAGGGCGCTATCGGTAATCACTGCTGAGGGAGACTCTTCCAGACCCAGCTGGATCATTAGGTCCGCACGATTATCAATCCGGGCATCTGCCGTCAGCACTAAAGTTTGGGACGTATTGCTGAGGGGGAGGGTTTCAAACCGGGATTCTGGGGTGGTCTGTAATAAACAATGACCCAAGCCAACCCTATCTTGACTCCATTCATTGGTTCCATCCGGTCCCCGATGGGACAGGGATTGGACCATTTGATGCAAATAATCACGCCTTTCAGGGAGAGGGTGAGGATATACAAAGCCAGTAATTGCGCTCATGGGGGCAGAAGGATCAAAATTTAGACATCAGAAGCGGGGGCAATCTCTTTAATCATCAAAAATCCCTCTTGGATCAAGTTCTGGGCTAAGGACAATCGTCCAGCATCGTTAATCAAGCCACCGATGTCTTTGACGGCCAGATAGGGATGGTCAATTAGATCGGTCAGAGAAGCCGCTAGAAAAATAGGAAAGGTTAGACTTTTTTGGTAGAAGTTCAAAGCAATTTGGGTTGGACTTCTATCAACGGAGAAAAGAATATTAGGTCGGCGGGCAACAACAGAGTTGAGATTGAGCTGTGACAGATGAAGCAGATCTTGGAATCGACCTTGGTCTTCAGATTTGCGATCGCACAGAAATACCTTATGCTTCCGCTCTACCAGCTCTTCCGTCTTCACTTTACTCATTAGGGCCTGACTCAGGGTTTGAAACGACTCATAAAAAGCCTGCTGTTGCTCAGAACTGGAAAAACCGTGGGGAATCGCTTTCCGAAAAGCTGGGTCAGCCTGGGCGATGGTGACCAACTCCTCTAAGAGTTCATAGGCGAAGGTGGGATATAACCCTAGGGATGCATGCACGGAGGTGGTCTCTTGACTAGCCGCTTGATGGACTACCCCCCGAGGAATATAAAGCAAATCACCGGGCTGGAGCATCACCGTTAATTCTGGCTCCGCCAGTTCATGGCGGCCAATACTTTGATCTCGGATGTGAGAGGGAAGCTCAACAGGGGAATGGTAGAGTTTCCATTCCTTCGCCCCCGTAATTTGGAGAATAAACACATCATGTTCATCGTAATGAGGGGCTAAGCCCTGGGCCTGGGGAGGCGTGATATAGATATTGGTTCGTAGCTTAAACTTCAGCTCGCATTCTAGGGCACTACAAAAATGTCTCAGCTTGGGAATTTTCTTATGCGCCCCATTGATGGTCAAGGTTAAGCCCTGATGCAACAGGCTATAAAGCCTGTCGTTATTAATAAAATACTGTTGGGATTTTGAGTGGCGATCGCACCAGTCTTCCAGGCTGAGCTTATTACCCTGATCCACTAGGCGAAAGTTATTGTAATCCGCCAACAAAGCTTTGTTTTGCAGCAGGAGATCGATGTCATCTGGGTTTAAAACAGACTCATAAAATGAGGCATCATTCCTTGGCAAATACAGGGTTTTTGTTTCCCAATAAGTCTGGAAAAAATCCTCAATCGTGCAAGGAGAGATTAAACGGGCAAATTGAGACTCAACCTTCATGGGCCAGGATGTGATTTTCAACGAGGGTAGCAATGTCCGGCAGTAAGTCGAGGGAGGCTGGCCGTAAGAGACGCAAAAGCGGCACCTGTTGAGCCAAGAGCATTAGTTGCTTAAAATGGTTGGCTCCTCGCTCCTGCAATAAAGTTTGCTCAAAGCGGGTGACATAGGAGTTTTGCATCAAATGTTGAATAATCTCCTGGGGCGGTAACGGCTTAATGGCGACTTCATCCCCCTGTCCCAGCACAAAAATATATCGCAGGGGCAGAATGTCAGACATAAAGCCAGAAGAGAGCTGATGATTGCGCTTTTCTAAGCGGGCCCCTAATCGCGGTAAATCTTCGGGCTGCTTGCCAATACAGGTGACCGCATCAGGCCACAGCTTAATTTGTGGAAAGGCAGGCTGCACCTGAATTTGATGGCGTTGGACCTCTAGGGCCACCACATCATCCGCAATCAAGCTATGGCCCCGATCATGCAAGGTTGCTGCCATCGTGGATTTGCCCCATCGCTTTTGACCAATAAAGGCCACTGCTTCTCCTTCTAACGCCACAGCACTGGCATGGAGGACCAAAAATCCGCGTTGATGCAGCACAACTCCCATGATCGCCCCCAGAATAAAGAGTCGGAGACGATCCTCATCGAGATCAATCTCTAGATCAATCAGAACATCCTGGCCTTCCTGAATCAAAAACGTACCCACCCCTTGCCAATATAAATACATTCCTGAATCGGTATTTTGATAGCAATGCAGGGTGTTTCCCGTCTGCAAAGGACTATCGGTAATGGCATCGAAATGAATCCAGACATCCGCATCCGTTGCCAGGGTGGGAATCAGTTCTGGCAGTTTAATTTCAGACTGAAGGGTCAAGCCATAGGCTGAATAAAAGTGGGACATAGCAATTAGCGGCTATCCAGACTCAAAGAATAACGTTTTTAAGGGATTTTTGCCTTCAGCAGTCAGGGTGACCTATGGGAGCAAAGTAGCAGATCATCAGCGGGACAAACCTGCAGATTGAAACCGCCCTTACCGTTGGTCCCTAGGCAGTAATTTCTTGAGTTTGGATCTTAGTTTTTTGAGCAAGGGTTGAGGGGGTTGAGGCTCGTTTGCCGTAAACAGTTTATAAATTAATGCTTCGAACCGGGGATTTGGCGCCATAGAGTCCGGATGAATGATGGCATCTAAATTCAAATTAAAGGTTGGCAACTCATTTAAACCTTGGTTCCCTTGGGTATGACTGCCTTGAGTGCCAATATTGGAAATCAGATTGACCTTCGGTACAACGGTGAGACCGTCCTGAGCGAGACAAGAATAAAACCATGGAATATCCCAAACCTGTTGGTTCTGATAGGCCCAGTCAAATAATTGGGTCACCCAATCCGTGAGGGCCTGTTGCTCAAAAAATTGGGGTTGGGTTTGCTTGAACTGGGGCCATCCCGTCATTTTGAGGTCGTTGTCTTGCCACGCTCTGCGCCAAGAGGCCCATCCCCAAGACACAAAAAATTTAGAGAAGGCATAGGTCTGGGGAATAGAAAGGGTATCTCGCAAAAAATTACTCCCCGAGATGGTCTTGACTTGGGATTGATGGCGGTATTGAGCTAACATCGCTTGGCAAAATGGGAAAAAGCTGGGATGGGGAAGACAGTCATCTTCTAAAATGATTGCTTCTTCCACCTGAGAGAACACCCAATTTAACCCCTGGACATTACAACACCGCCCTCCCAAGTTCGAGTCGGCAAAACGAGTGAACACCTCGCATTCCCAATTCACTTGATCAACAATCGCTCTTGCTTGTTGGCATAAATCGTCATCCTCAGGCACATCAGCTCTCGGACCATCCGCAACGATAAACAAGGTTGACGGTTTGACTTGGGCAATCGCCGCAAATACCTGATGCGAATAGTGCGGACGATTGAAAATATGAAGGGCAACGGGAGTGGGAAAAAGCATGGGAGAAGCAGAATTCAGACAAACCAGCTGACAATGGTGAAGCGCTCACCGTGGGTGACCGGTTTAACTTCATGCCAGAGATCGGATCGGAAGGCGATCAGCTGGCCTTGTTCCGGTTCTAGGGGAAAACCATAGTTTTGACCGCGAGCATCGTTGAGTAATCCGTAGAGGGCTAAGGCTCCCCCTCCAAAGGTCTGAGGTCTAGGCTCAGCAGACATGCCGTTGAGAAAAATAATTAAAGACACTAATCGATTTTTTTCAAACTTGGAGCCCGGTAGGCTCGGATCGATCACATCTCGATGCAGGCCAAAAAAGTCGCCCACTTGATAGCGGTAGCAGGAGGGAGGTTCAAGGGCATGGAGTTGAACCTCAAAATGAGTTTCTAATCGCGGTTTGATGGCCATTAAGCGCTCACGAATACCCTTGATCGTGGCTGGGCTGATTTGCAACTGGCCTGTTTTCCGCCGACTATCATCGGTCACAGCCTCCCCGTATCGGGTAAGACGAGCAGGCTCACAGGGGCAGGTCTGTGCTTCCGTGAGGTAAGACTCACAGAATTGTGGTTCTAAAAAGTCAGGGTCTACAAATACTCCCAAGCGTTCAAAAAAGTCAGCCCTTGGCATTGCTCTGAACCTTTTATTCAGTGATAAAAAAATATTTAATATTTTAGGTCAAGTCCCCAGAGGATGGGACTTAGATTTTGGACTCAAACGATGGCATCGGCGTAAAGCGAGATAAGTCCTTCACAAAACCCATGATCACTTGCCCTTGTAGTTCAACCCAGGCATGGGCTTCAAGGGAATGATCCTCTGCTTTTGCTACCCCAATTTTTAGCTCGGGTTCATAGCCTCGTCGGCAAATTAAGACTTGCGTAACAAGGGCTCGGGCTAAACATTTCACGTGTCCTGGCATAAAGCGGCTACTGGTATTCACTGCCCAGACCACTTTTCCGACAGTTCTACGACTAATCTTTCTGAGGGTAGGGGGTTGATAGTAGGCAGGGGGGTTGTGAAAATTGACCAGCCATTTCTGCAGGATTTTGAAAGGGAGCAACCACAATCCCAATCGAACCAAACCCAACAAAACGTAGGTTTTGATCAGGAGAGTGCGATCGCAACTTTGCAACCGCAAAAATTTAAGCAGTGGCGACATCTTTGATCTCAATCAAATCTGATTCAACCATTTCATTTAGCAACCTGAGGACATCTTGTTCACACTGATCTGACTCAACTTCGTACTGGTCCAAAATTTGGTCGCAGATGTCTTTAACGGAGCGAGGTTGCTGAACTAAATTCCAAATACTTGCACCCACTTCATTCAAACCGAAGTACATTCCTGTCTTCAGGTTGAGAATTACTGATTCCCCTGCTAAGTCAGATGAGACTTGCTCTGGGGTCGCAACAACCGTTGTATTCGTTGAAATAGTGGTAGTCAAACTCATAACCCTTTAAAACAATTAAATAATGCAGATTTCGTATAAGTTAGCACAGATATTTTATATTTATCCGTAGGAATTAAAACATTTAAGGATTAGCTTTGGCGTGATTGTAGCCCTGCTTTCCGCTAAAAGACCTAGACCTATTTTAAACGGTATTGATGATGCCACTGCCAGACTGTATTACTGCAACTTACTGATTGGAATGGCAGAACTTTTCAACGCAGCGCACAAAAATCTCCACACCCATAGCTAAGGCAGTCTCATCAAAATCGAACTGGGGATGGTGATGGGGATAGGCTAAGCCGCGATCGGCGTTGGCTGAGCCTAAAAAGAAGTAACAGCCCGGCACCTCTTGTAAAAAGAAGGACATGTCTTCTCCACCCATGGTTTGGCAATTGGGAACCACGCCTGTCGGTGTTTCAATCACTTCAGTACTGACGGAGCGAATCAAATCTGCGATCGCAGCATCGTTAATCACGGGGGGATACAGTCGCCAGTAATTGAGGTCGTAGGTGGCTCCCCAGCTTTGGCAAATCCCTGTGAGAATATCCTGCATGCGTGGCTCAATCAGATGGGCCAATTCTGGATCAAAGTAGCGAACCGTACCGCTCATAAAGCTGGAGTCAGCAATTACATTAGACGCGGTACCTGCATGGAGCTGTCCGATAGTCACTACGGCTGAATCGAGGGGATTGACATGGCGAGCCACAATCGCTTGCAGGGCGTTGACGATTTGAGCGCTAATCACTACTGCATCAGTGGTTTGATGGGGCATGGCTCCATGGCCTCCCTTGCCCTGAATCTTGCATTCAAATAAATCCACAGCAGCCATCAGTGGACCCGATTTCACCCCAACCGTACCGAGGGGAAGGTTATTCCATAGGTGGAGGCCAATAATGGCATCGACTTGCGGGTTTTGCAGAACACCTGCTTCAATCATGGGCTTGGCCCCACCGGGAGACTCTTCCGCAGGCTGGAAAATGATCTTGACCGTACCGGCAAAGTCTTGGCGATGCTGAGATAAGTAGCGAGCGGTTCCTAGGGCAATGGCCGTATGCCCATCATGGCCACAGGCATGCATCACTCCATCATGGCGTGACCGATAGGAAACCGTATTCTCTTCCTGAATGGGCAAGGCATCCATATCGGCGCGAATGGCTAATACTGGCCCCAGTTGCTCTCCAACGATGGTAGCCATTATGCCCGTTTCAGCAATGGCAGTTTGATGTGCAATGCCCCATTCTGTCAGGCGTTGAGCAACAAATTCAGCAGTAAGATGCTCTTTGAATCCAAGTTCTGGGTATTGATGCAGATGCCGTCGCCAAGACACCAAGTCCAGTTGTTGGATATCAGAACGAATAGAGGTATCAGATGGAGGAGAAGACAGCATGATGCTTTTACCAAAGCGGGGAAATGGCCTATTACCTTCCTAGAATACTATTCCTAGAATTTTCAAAACCGTTAATCCAAGAGCCATGGTGGCTACAATCACCAAGAGAAGCATGGCCTAGCTTGTTGTTTCAAATAGGGATGTAGCATTCTTGTGTATAACCATTAGAGAAGCATTCGTTCAAAAATTATTAGTCTGTTGACAAAAGATAGTGAGATTTACTTTGCATACTCTGCTTCACTTCGTGTTATTGATGCACCGGAGCTCCACGCCGAGATTGAAAAGGTGACTGGTTTGAAACCTTCACACGTCCACATCAGAGGCGAGAGCGTAAATAAAAGATCCAAACGTCGCTGGGAAAACGACATCTGGCTTCTATCATCTCCATTGCAAGAGACAGTCGAATTATCGGAACATCTCAACTGGTTGTGGCAACAAACACAACCACATCAGGTCTATCTTCGCTCCCTCATAAAATCTGGCGTGAAAGTAGATATTTTTTGTGGCTACAGATCCAATTGTGACCACAGTGGGTTCGGAGTTAACCCCAGTGCAATTGAGATTGCTAAGGAGTTGGACGTCAGACTAGAATTCTCCGTTATTATTACGTGATAAATATTTTCAACCCAGTATGTGGTGTTGTGGTCAAATATACCCTGCATAAAACAAGCGGGCCTTGTGTCCTGGACTCTTCACATGCCTCAAATATAGGGCTTTAAGTCACAGCATATAGCTGATCTGCCAGTGTAGAGATCTCATTTTTCATCGTTAATCGATCTAGCCAATGGCTAGGAATACCCTGCACACCATAGAAAGCACCTGCCAACTGCCCACAGATAGCAGCCGTAGTATCCGCGTCATCTCCTAAATTAGTCGCCTTCAAAACCGCCTGTTCAAAGTTTTCTGAGGTCCAGAAACACCAAAGAGCCGCTTCTAGACTTTCGACCACATAGCCTGAACCGCGAATCTCCATGACTGTTTTACGTTGATATTCTCCCTTAGCGATAGCTCGTATCGACCGAGAGGTTATCTCATCTAAATCATGTCCGACTAGAATTTCTTCTTTTTTAGCCCCAGAAAGCGCCCGGAAGAGCATGTCGCCAAATAAGCGACTGGCCTCAACACATTCCGTTGCTCCATGCGTGGTGCGCGAACTTTCGCCAGAAAAATACACGGTGCGATCGCGATCGGGGTAACAGAACATTGGTACCGGAGCCAAGCGCATCAAACACCCATTCCCAGCCGATTTGGGATGTGTAGAACCACTAAACGGGTTCCCTGTCTTCTTGTATTGGTTTAAAGCTTGTGTGACCGTATTGCCAATATCAAAACAGGTGCCCGTACTGCTCAGATAGCCGTTCTCATACCAGTCACAATAGCGATTCATTTGATCCGCCGCATCAAATTGTCCCTTTTCAATCAGACTCGTGGCCAGACATAACGCCATGGAGGTATCGTCGGTCCATTGCCCCGGCTCCAGATAAAACGGACCGCCGCCCACCATATCGGTAACAGGTGCAAAAGTCCCTCGGGGTTGAAATTCTACAGTGGTGCCAACTGCATCGCCAACCGCCAGTCCTAATAAACATCCTCTGAATCGTTCGGATATATCCATTCTCTGCTCCTCAAATCCATGACTGCTCATTATATTCGGCCAAAAAATTTGAAGCGATATCAATGGTATGGACTGCAACCCACCCCTCATCTATGAAGGTCGAGGTAGTAAAAGGTTACTTCATTGCTTGCTCAGGCTGGGTGGCTTACGTCATTGCCATTCAAAATCACATCACCCTGAGCTTAAATCTGCAAACAACCTAATCTTGTTTCAGAGCTGGAGAATCTCTGCTAACATAAATACGCTTTAGGGCTTGTAGCTCAGTGGACTAGAGCACGTGGCTTCGGACCACGGTGTCGGGGGTTCGAATCCCTCCTGGCCCGTTTTTAATCAACTCAAGTGCCATCGCTTGAGTTGATTGTTGTTTCTTGAGTTAACCTCACAGTATGGGTGTTCGAGTTCGTCAGCACGTTAACCCCCTGAGCAAAAAATTCCAACATGCGATCGCACCCCCGGATTGGCCTGCAATCTTCGCCCAGCCAGAGCAACCCCTTTACTTAGATATTGGCTGTGCCCGTGGGCAGTTTTTACTGGAGATGGCTCAACTGCGCCCCCACCATAATTTCCTAGGCGTCGAAATTCGGCGGCCCATGGTTAAATCTGCCCTGAAACGTCGGGATGCCTTACAACTCACCAATCTCCATTTTCTGTTCGGCAATATCAATACGTCCCTCGATTCTCTAGTAGGTGCTCAAGCGGTTACGGGTGTGACAATCCAATTTCCTGACCCTTGGTTTAAGCGTCGCCATCAAAAACGGCGCGTCGTCCAACCCCAGTTAGTGAATGAACTCGCCATTTGCCTTAAACCAGAGGGATTATTGCTGATCCAATCAGATGTGTTGGAGGTGGCGATTGATATGTGCGATCGCATCGCCGAACATCCTGCCTTTACAGGCACAACACCGCCCCACCATTGGCTAGCAGAAAACCCTTTCCCCGCTGCAACTGAGCGAGAAAAGTTGACTTTATCAGAAGGGTTACCGGTCTATCGTTATTTATTTCAAAGGCGAGTCGAGCCAGAGTCTAAATAATCGTGTTATCCGGAATCTCAACATTCTTCAGCACCACAACAATACCGCTGCGGATGTAAAAGCCATGCTCCTCCTGGTTGGACTCCTCAACATTGTCCTTATTGACGATTTTGACGTTGCGGCCAATGCGGGCATTTTTATCAATAATGGCGCGACTAATCTTTGTATTCTCACCAATGCCGATGGGGATACTCGTATCACCCATTCCTGAGGCCCGCTCTGCAAAAGGCTGATAATAGTCAGCACCCATCACCAAAGCATTATCCAGGGTGCAGCCGGATTCGACCCGCGATCTCACGCCCAATACCGAGCGATTAATCTGGCAATTTTTGATAATGCAGCCTTCCGCAATCATCGATTCCGTCACATGGCAATCGAGCTGCTTGGTCGGAGGCAAGTAGCGAGAGCGGGTGTAAATAGGCGATTTTTCGTCATAAAAACTAAAGGGAGGTTGAGGCTGGCGGGTTAACGCTAAGTTCGCCTCATAAAACGCTTCAATCGTCCCAATATCTTCCCAATAATCATTGAAGAGATAGGCTTGGACATTGTAGTCCTTCGCTGAACTAGGGATAATCTCCTTACCGAAGTCGGTGGAATCCGGTGAATTCTTGAGCAGATCAATCAAGACATCTTTCTTAAAGACATAGATGCCCATTGAGGCAATAAACGGCTTTTCTTGGGCTTCTTCTGGGGTCAGTCCGAGGGTGGTGGTATCCACCTTCATCCGCTCCAGTTCTTCGCCTTGGGGCTTCTCACTAAAATCAACCACACGCCCCGACGACTCATCAATTTTCATCAAGCCAAACGCAGGGGCACGATAGGCATCAATGGGCAGTACAGACAGGGTAATATCTGCATTCGTACTCCGATGGCGCTCAATAAAGACGCTATAGTCCATTCGATACAGGTGATCCCCAGATAAAATCAGGATTTCATCCACATCCCGCTGTTCGGCAAACATCCACATATATTGGCGAACAGCATCTGCTGTTCCTTGAAACCAATTGGGATTTTCAGGGGTTTGTTGAGCAGCCAGCACCTCAGCAAAACCATCGCTAAAGCTGGAGAAATGATAGGTTTGGGAAATGTGGCGATTCAAAGATGCAGAGTTAAACTGCGTCATCACATAAATTTTGTTGATTTCCGAATTGATACAGTTACTCATCGGAATATCAATGAGGCGATACTTACCTGCTAAAGACACCGCAGGCTTTGCACGCTGCTTGGTAAGAGGATATAGGCGTGTACCAGCACCACCACCCAAAACAATTGCTAGAACTCTATTCATACTTTAAATGACACCTTCACTGCCTATCGCCTCCACACTCCAGTGTCGGACGGTCCGTTACAGTTGACAAGGGCAAATTAGTTAAGAGCTATGGTTCGATCGCGTTCAAATCTTCCAGGGCTGTCTGAATAGATTGAGTCAATTCATCCACGGCTTTCTTGGCTCCCTTGCGGTTGGCACTATAGGTAGGCCACAAGTCCGTCACGGATATGGGATCGCTAATGGTCAGCTTCAAGGATTGGGCACCGAGCTGTGGTGGGGAATGGGAATCGCCTCCCTGCATGAAGGTCATGATTTTCCACACAATCAGCACAATCTCGGCAAATCGATCCCCCGTTGGTTTTTCCAAAATATAGTTACCACTCACCATTGTGAGTCGCTCAACCATGCGCATATGTCCGATGCGGAGGCTTGCCTCTTGGGCTAACCAATCCGCCATGCCATGCTCCAAGGGGGTCAGCTGCTCCAAGTCTTGCCGATAGATGCGATCAAAACTCGCCTGTTCGAGACGTCGGCAGCGATCCACGATCTCCCCTTTGGCCGTGATGCCGAAATAAGATTCAGCAGCCTGCAGGGCAATATCTAATTGTTGCTTGAGTTGAAAGGCCAGTTTGGCATTGCGATCAGACGGATCATAGGGCAATGGGTCCACCACGGGCCGAGACAGATGATAGTACTTGCTATAAAACCGATCCATTTCAGCCAACAGACACTCACCCAAGCGCAGGACTCGACCATATAAAACATCTTTTTCAGGATCCTTAAGTAGGCCGGATGGTATCACTTCGGCAGTCAACTCCATTTGATCTTCTAGCTGCCCAAGTAAATTCTTAATCGCTTTCCAAGGCGGAGAAACATACCGATACCGAATCCGTAACGGCACAATATAAACCGATTCCGACCGGTTCGCTTTTAGTAGATCTTCGATACACCAAAAGCCCATTTGGGCGACCCCTGGCTCTAGCGGACTCACCAGCTCATTATGTTCGTTGGTGCCTCCTTCTGGAGCGATGGCAATGGGATAAGGGCTATTGGCAAAGATGTCCCGGGCTGCTCGCAAGCCCACCCGATCGGCTTTCCCCCTCAGAATCGGTGTCCCCCCCAATCTCGGGAATAACCAAGACACAAATTCTCCTGCCCACAACGGAATACCACGGTCATACATAAAGTGGCTGTAGGTGGGTCTTTTAAACCGAATACCCGATTTGTGCGCTTCCTTGGGGACGAGCCGCCACAGCATATAAGACATGGCAAAGGGATCTTTGGTACTAGGATGCCGGAAGGCCATCAAGAACCGAGTATTACCGGCCTGGAATTCTTGGTACAGCTTGACTAAAACCTCTAAGTTTTCGGCCTCGACAGACGTCACAGAGAGTTTCCAGGGCATCCAGACTGGTAACAAAAATCGGACAGTTTCGATCACCCAAGGCGTGAGACGTTGCGGAATAAATGCTAAAGGCGGTTGAGCTTTAGAAACGAACTTGGGCAAGGATAGCAGCTCCCTATTCAGGTTTAGTTGATCACGCTACCCTAAGAGAATAGCTTGTTTATATTGGACGACAAGACTGAACTGTATGGCCGAAACACCCCTCCAGCGACCCACGACAACCGTTGTTTTGGCGATGAGTGCAGACGGCAAAATTGCCGATGCCCAACATTCTCCCCCTGAGTTTGGGTCTGATGAAGATTATGCCCATTTAGAGCGACAAGTTGCGGCTGCAGATGGCATACTTTTTGGATCGGCCACCCTCAAAGCTGGGGAAACCGCCATGCGAGTGGTGACCCAAGCTCTCATTAATGCCCGTTTAGAACGAGGCCAGCCCGAACAACCTGCCCAAATTGTCTGTACGCGGTCGGGGGATTTAGACCCCAACCTTAAATTCTTCCAACAAGCCGTCCCCCATTGGTTGGTCACCACCCAGGCCGGTGGCCAATCTTGGCAAGGGACCTCCCATTTCGAGCAAATTTTCACCTATGAAACGGCTGACCAATCCATCGATTGGGGGTCAACACTAGCAGCAATGCCTGCCTTAGGCATTCACAAAATAGCCGTCCTAGGGGGCGGCCAAATTGTGGCTGCCCTATTGGCGGAAGATCTGATTGACGAACTTCACCTAACCGTTTGCCCACTCTTAATTGGTGGAACGTCCACTCCCACCCCTGTGGCAGGTCAAGGCTGGCTACAGCAAGATGCACCTGGGTTGGAGCTGCTTTCTGTTAAGCAAGTTGAGAACGAGTTGTTTTTGCACTATCGTCGTCGTCGTTAGGAAGCGTCTTCTAGCGCAATACTCGGGGTCAGGTTTTGCTAACCACGATTACTCTGAATCAGACTCGTCTTCATCTGCATTGGCGGTAGGACCCTCATGCTTAAGAGTCAGGTAGCGAATTACCTGTTCGCTAATGCGCATTTCACGTTCTAATTTTGCGATCGCATGCCCCTGACCGTTGTAGTTCATCTGGATATAGACGCCTTCACGGAAATTCTGGATCTCGTAGGCCAATCGACGCTTGCCACGGTGTTGAGTATCAATGTCCTCAACCCCTTGTTCTTTCAGCAGGTCTTGGTATTTATTAATCGCCTGATCCAACTGCTCTTCGCCTAAGTCTGGGCGCAGGATATACATGGTCTCGTAAGCAGTCATTCAATTCTCTCCTTATGGGCTTGAGGCTTCTTCAAGCTAGCTGGCAGTGCTCACAGGGAGCCACGCACGATCCAACTCTTTAAGAAGCAAGGATCTAGAATTCTAACATTCAATGCCCTGGCAAAAACCATCTTTTACCTCTCTGGCACCAAGGAATTTTTCAGGCAACCCCTAACCAGGAGACAGATTTAAATGAGTGGTAATCGACCTGAAACTAGGTTTGGCAAAATAATAGCCTTGAAATAGCTGAATATCCATTTGCTTGAGCACAGCCAATTCCGCTTCGGTCTCTATCCCCTCTGCAATAGGCTCAATAGCTAGCTCACGACAGACTTGAATAATCCCTCTGACAATGGCTTGCCGACCTTTATCTTGGTCAATATTACGGATTAACGCCATATCCAGCTTAATAAAATCCGGCTGAAAATCAGCTAAAAAGTTCAAGCCAGAATAGCCAGCTCCAAAGTCATCTAATGCCGTTTTAAATCCTAATTTTTGGTAATGCTCAATGATGGCGCGGACATGAGCATAGTCCTTCACCTTCTCAACTTCCGTTAACTCAAACAGAATTTTGTTCAATGGGAAATTGAATTGTTTAGCCGTTTCGATCGTAGTACGAATACAAAGATCGGGCTGATAAACGGCATTCGGAAGAAAATTGATACTGACCATTGACTGGATTCCCAGCTCAGCCGCTAGCTGAATCGCCCGAACTCGGCAGGCTTGGTCAAAACGATATCGACTTTGATCGGTCACCTGGCCAAGAATACTCGCCGCCGACTCATTATTAAGACCACGAACTAGGGCTTCTTGCGCAAAAATAGTGCCGTTTCCCAAGTTCACAATGGGCTGAAATGCCATTGTGAAGTCAAACTGCAGTTCAGGCGTACTCAGACACCCAGAACATCCCACTGACAGAGTTTCTTGATCCACCACGATAGTGTTTTGAAATCACAGATAAAAAACCGAAGCTACCGCACATGGCTATTGACTAGGTAGAAATCCATCTCATCCAAATACATGGAATCAAAATCTCAGCGATATGCAGATATGGTTAGTGTGCCCCAAAAGGACGAACGCACCACATAGAAGCCGTCCACCCATATTTCTTTCTACAGCGTTAGATCACGCAACGATTTAGATCTGCATATTAACCGCATTTGAAATCGCAGGAATCTCAGCATATTGGCCTTGAACAGTTTTAAAGACACTGTAAGCAAACGTTGCGAAAATACCCAGAAAAATAGTGTTAAATAGCGTTTCAGTCAACAATTCAAGCTGAATTCCCTGACTAATAATCGGTAATACCAAATTGCACACCATTAATATGAGATCGAGCAAAATCGCCTGCAACACATTAAAGCGAATAAAACGGCTTATATTTTCATTCCGAACAACGGCAAAAAACAATCCCATAAATAGGATCAAGCCAGCAAACGGAATCAGCCGAATAAATTGGGCATAGATTTGCACAAACGGAATGATAGGCAATAGGCCAATGCTAGTAATCGTGGGGAATTGGCGCATAATGTACTGACCATCACCATAGACAATGGCATCCATCAAAGGCAGTAAATAAGGCAGCGCACCAAACACTCGTTCGGACCAAGGGGTTGAATCATCCCAACTCATTGCATCGTCTCCCAAATTATGGATTCATACCGTTTCATCAATGTAACGTATCTCCATTCCTGTTTTGGGAGACGCAACAAAAGACCTAACAATTGGCTAGAACTATAGCCAGAGGCTAATCACGAGTTTGAGCATAAGCTGCATTAGAAAGCAAAGGCACTTCAGCATGATGTCCTCGCAACGATTGCACAACTGAGAACACCACTATGCCTAAGGTTCCTAGGAATAAAACATTGAACAGTACCATGACAAATAGCCCGCCTCCTGGAGTCGCGCTACTAAATGCACTGCCCAAAATCCCCACTAACCGCAGAATCCACAAGATCAGAGATAAAGAAATACCGAGCATGATCGCCTGCATAGCGTTGTAGCGGATGAGGTGACGAATACGGTTATTCCTAACAACACCAGCGTATAGACCCATAAAAACCAACAGCGGTACAATAGCCAATCCCCCACCTCCCATGTGATAAATGGGCATGAGCAATTCTATAGGGTAAAACAGCACTCCTAACAAGGGAAATTGACCGAATAAAAAAATGCCAAATGGGTACGTATTCAACAAAGGTACTAGAAACGGTAAACAGGACTGAAGCCGCTCTTGTGTTGTTGTTGCTCCACGCCAAGCCATACAAGCCCCTCTTTCAAATGTGGATTATGGATAATCTTCACTCACTATAAGGGATAGTCCCCAATCGCTGAGTTCCCCTGATATTAAGTCCTTGAACATCCAGCAACAGCGGTCGGGTGGGTCTACCTGCAGCAAAGCTGCCTCCCTATCCTTCCACTTCAGCCACTCGAAATCCCATTTGGCACTGGTATTGCTTCAGCTGTAACTCAGTTTCTGAAATTTGTTCTAATAAGTGACCACAGCACAATTTGTTTTGGTGCCATCGAGGTTGCCCCTGACGATTGGCCAGTAAGCAAGACTGACAAACGACTTGAGGCGAGAGTAATTGATCTTCAGTTAGGATGACTAACATTATCAACCTCCAGACACTTGGATCAGCTCTAGCACTATTTTAGGCGACTCATCTGGGAGTTGTCTGCTGTGAGCTGTTAAGAATTACGCAAAAGGGTGAGCAGAGTCTGTCATTTTTCTCAGCCTCCAGTCACCTTGAGCCGAGGTGTTAAGGACGCTTATAGGCGTTAAGATGATTACTTTAAAGATCGTTGTTATCCGTTGGGAAAGCAAGAAAAATACGCAGCACAGGACCTAAATTAATGGATTGATGCTGTTCGATCTTAGCTTTGTTGACACTGGAAAAGGATAGGCTGTGCCATGCAAACTAGCTTAGATATTTTGACAGAAACCGATCCTGCGATCGCAGGGATACTACAGCAGGAATTACAACGCCAGCGCGATCATTTAGAGCTGATTGCCAGCGAGAACTTCACCTCAGCAGCAGTCTTGGCCGCGCAAGGGTCGGTCCTAACCAATAAGTATGCAGAAGGGCTACCTGGCAAGCGGTATTACGGTGGCTGCGAAATTATCGATGCAGCCGAACAGCTCGCTATTGATCGAGCCAAAGAACTATTTAAAGCAGCCCATGTAAATGTCCAGCCTCACTCTGGTGCTCAGGCAAACTTTGCCGTCTTTCTCACTTTGCTGCAGCCAGGCGATACCTTTATGGGCATGGATTTGTCCCATGGGGGTCACTTAACCCATGGCTCTCCAGTGAATGTCTCAGGGAAATGGTTCAATGTCGTCCAGTACGGTGTCGATCCAGACTCAGAACAGCTCAACTACGATACGATTCGCGAGCTAGCCCTTAAGCATCGCCCCAAAATGATTGTCTGTGGATACTCTGCCTATCCTCGCATCATTGATTTTGAGAAGTTTCGGGCCATCGCTGATGAGATCGATGCCTATTTAATGGCAGACATTGCCCATATTGCTGGCTTAGTCGCATCCGGCCATCATCCCAATCCACTCCCCTTCTGTGACGTGGTCACCACCACCACGCACAAAACCCTCCGAGGTCCCCGAGGCGGCCTGATCATGACCAAGGATCCCGAGCTGGGTAAAAAGTTTGATAAATCCGTTTTCCCGGGTACCCAAGGCGGACCGCTAGAACATGTCATTGCGGCTAAGGCCGTGGCCTTCGGTGAAGCCCTCAAGCCTGATTTCACTGATTATTGTGGTCATGTGGTTGATAATGCCCAAGCTCTAGCCAAACAGTTGCAAGAACGAGGCTTCAAAATTGTCTCTAACGGAACGGACAACCACCTCTTGCTGGTTGATTTGCGCTCCATTGGTATGACCGGTAAGCAGGCCGATCAACGGGTCAGCCAAGTTAATATCACAGCCAACAAAAACACCGTCCCCTTTGACCCAGAATCCCCATTTGTAACCAGTGGACTCCGGTTAGGATCTCCTGCCATGACTACTCGGGGTATGGGGACAGCAGAATTTACCGAGATCGCTAATATCATTGCGGATTGCCTGCTAAAACCTGAAGATGCTGCTGTCACAGAAGACTGCCGCCAGCGGGTTGCCAATCTCTGTTCGCGCTTTCCCCTTTATCCTCATCTCACCAGTCCTGTGCCCGCTCTAACCTAGTCAGTATCCCCCATAGTTTGGCAACGTAACTTGTGTTTATCCCCATTCCTCATGCATGATGTCATTGTGACAGTTCATTAAGACTGTTTTCTATTCTGCATGGTTTGCTCAATTTTCTTTACGTAGCAGGATCTCGGATGCCTTATCATCTGGTTGCCTTTCTTGTGGCTGCCCTTGTGGTCCTCTGGAGTACACCAATCGTTAAAAAGATTGGCTTAAAGAGTGGCTATGTAGACATGCCCAACCCCCGTAAAGTCCACAAGCGTCCGATGGTGCGTTTGGGGGGCATTTCGATTTTCATGGGGACCCAAATTGCTCTACTGATTGTTGCCATTTCCGGTGGATTTGGCGACCTGCCCCCTGCCTCGGCCTCCGAAGTTTGGGGGGTGGTCATTGGCGGCATACTATACTTCCTTATTGGTCTGGCCGATGACTTATTTACCTTAACGCCATGGTCGCGGCTGTTGATGCAGTTTGCGGTGGCCGGAATGGCCTGGGGTGTGGGGGTACGTATCGACTTTGTCACCTTGCCTTTCTCGGACCTTGGACTGATTAATATTGAGTGGTTCAGCCTGCCTCTCACCCTAGTGTGGTTAGTCGGCATGGCCAATGCTGTCAATTTCATGGATGGCTTAGACGGCTTAGCGGCTGGTATTTCAGGCATTTCAGCAGTCGTGATGTTGGTGGTCAGCTTGTTTATTGACCAACCGGCGGCAGCCTTATTAGCTGCGGCCCTTGCTGGGGGAGCCTTAGGTTTTCTCCGCTACAATTTCAACCCTGCCCAAATCTTTATGGGAGATGGGGGTGCTTATTTTTTAGGATTTACCCTGGCAGGAATTGGTGTTATTGGCTTAGTGAAAACGGTAACAACCGTCGCAGTTGTCTTACCCTTTGTGATTTTGGCAGTCCCCATCTTTGATACATCTACGGTAGTCCTCAATCGGTTACGTCGGGGTAAGTCTCCGTTTAGTGCCGATAAAGGCCACCTTCACCATCGCCTTCTAGATGCAGGACTTTCTCAGCGACGTAGTGTTCTCCTGATCTATGCCATTGTGTTTTGGGTCGGTAGCTTAGCCATTGCCATCGCGGGCATCCCAGCGGGTAATGCCTATGCTCTAGGTGCAACGCTACTTCTGTGTTACGCCATCTGGCGAGCTTGGCAGCGATTGCAAGAACCCCGCACTTAACGTAAAAGCGTCAACGACTCACCCAACCCATCGGCGTTCCACAAACATTTCCCTAATCATCTATAAATCCGATTCTTTTTGCAGATGGTAACGGACTGGAGCAGAGTCAGGGTTGTTTTACGTTACTCCTAGAAAAAATAGGATGGTTCTACTGACCAACAGTAGAGAGACCGATGAGCCATCTAATCGATACTTTGAAGCAAGTCCCGGATTTCCGCAGTGCCCATGGCCGTATTCATCCGTTATGGCTGCTGTTGCTATTGATGGTGATGGGCATGCTTGCTGGATATCAAGGGTACCGTCCGTTAGAAACCTTTGTGAGCGATTATCGCCAGCCTTTAAGTGAGCTATTGGGGCTTGAGAGCCTCGAAGTTCCGTCTCACTGTACCTTTCGTCGAGTGATGAAGGGGCTTGACTTCCAAGCGTTGAGCCACCAATTTGAAGCATGGATGCTCTCGAAAGCCCAGACTCACTCTCCCGATAATTATGCAGCCTCCATTGATGGCAAACGGATTCGTCAGGGGCTTACAGATGCCAAGGGGAAGCAGCGTTTGTGGGCTTGGTGAGTTTATTTGCGGTGGAAGCAGGCATCACCCTCAAGCTCGAAGCCCTCACTCAGGAGGATAATAGCGAAATCAAAGTCGTGCAGGCACTGTTGGAAACCCTTCAACTCGATGGCTTACTGATTACCATGGATGCCTTACACGCCCAAAAAACACTTGAGAAGATTGTGGCCTCGGGTAATGACTATCTCGTGGCGGTCAAATCCAACCAGGGAAGACTTTACGACCACCTCCAGACTTACTTTGAGTGTCTTAAACCCATGGCTGAGCACATCCACTCCGCCCAAAGTAGAGGACGAGATGAACATCGGTGTATACAGGTTTATGAGCCTGTCGGCATAGCCCTACAAGAATGGACAGCAATTCGCTCTGTACTTTGTGTCCAACGATGGGGTACTCGCAAAGGAAAGGAGTATCACAATACCGCCTATTACATCAGTTCAGCTGCCACCTCACCCAGCATTGGCAATCTCTGGTCCGAGAACATTGGGGCATTGAAAATCGGTTGCATTGGCCGAAGGATGTTGTTTTGGCGAAGATGATTATCGACTCGAAGATGAACAAGCACTGCTCAATTGGTCAGTGCTTAGAACTATTGGGATTAATATCCTGCGGCTAAACGACTATCAATCCCTCAAAACCGCGATGACTAAGCTGGCTAATCGGGTCGATATTATTTTTTCGCTGCTAACTTAAAACAGCCCTGGGAGCAGAGTCGAAGTTGGTAATCGGCCAATCTAAAGCCGTGGCTTTAGATTGGGTATCAGTAAACACCATGGCCTTCATTGACCCCATTGGTACCCAAACCGAGACAGCTCGCCCCATTTACGCTAGAAGTAACGATACAGTGTTGAGGATAAGTCAACGAGATAAAAGGGTATGAGCCGAAGTGCTGAGGTCATTTGCGTGGGGACAGAGCTTCTCCTTGGAGAAGTACTGAACTCAAATGCTCAGTTTTTGGGGCAGGAATTGGCTCGATTGGGTATCGCTCATTTTCATCAGACCGTGGTGGGAGATAACCCTACTCGTATCAAACGTGCGATCGCACTCGCCTGTCAACGCTCTCAACTCTTGATCTTCACAGGGGGCCTAGGTCCAACCCCCGATGACCTGACCACAGAAACCTTGGCTGATTTCTTCCAAGCTCCATTGGTCAACCATCCCGAAATTTTGGAAGATATTGCCCGTAAGTTTGCCCAGCGCAACCGAGTGCCGAGTCCCTCCAACGATAAACAAGCTTTACTCCCTGACGGGGCTCAAATACTTCCAAATCCCATCGGCAGTGCCCCAGGTATCATTTGGCATCCACGCCCCGAGCTAACCATTTTCACCTTTCCCGGTGTACCCAAAGAGTTTCATCGGATGTGGCAGGAAACCGCCGTGCCCTATCTACAATCCACGGGTTGGGTGACCGCCCAAATTTATAGTCGGGTGCTTCGGTTCTGGGGAATCCCCGAATCCACTCTCGCGGACCAGGTTGCGCCCCTACTGGCCTTAACCAATCCCACGGTTGCCCCCTATGCCAGCAAAGGACAGGCTCGATTACGAATTTCCACCCGCGCTACCTCCCAAGAGACCGCCCATCAAGTTATTGCTCCCATCGAACAACAAATTCGGCAGATTTGCGGACTGCACTGTTTTGGGGGGGATGATGAAACCTTAGAATCCGTCGTTGGCAAGCTCCTGCAACACCGAGGAGAAACCTTAGCCGTAGCCGAATCCTGTACAGGCGGAGGGCTAGGGCAACGAATCACGGGGATATCGGGCAGTTCAACCTATTTTTTGGGAGGGGTGATTTCCTACGCTAATGCCGCTAAACGAGATTTGCTGAAGGTTAACGCAGCGGACCTCGAACAATACGGAGCCGTAAGTGCAATCGTAGCAAAACAAATGGCAGCAGGGGTGCGATCTCAACTCCATAGTACTTGGGGCATTAGCATTACTGGCATTGCAGGTCCAGAGGGGGGGACCAAGGCGAAACCCGTAGGCCTGGTTTATATCGGCTTGTCCGGCCCACCAGGAACCCAAAGCTTTGAATATCAGATTAGTCCCTTAAGAGGCCGGGACTGGGTTCGACAAATGAGTACGTCCCACGCCCTTGATCGCTTACGTCGCCAACTGCTGGCAAACGAATCATAAAATTGCTAGCGTATACATCCGAGCTTCCACGCAATTTGGTTACAGAGATCACACAATCAATCAGTAAATATGCTACGTTAAAGAAACGTTATAACATTTTTTGGTTTATAACCATCTGTAAAAACAATCATAACGTTTTGCTGATGCGTTACAACGTCACTGCGAGGGATTATTTACTCAATGGACTATTTAGATAAAATCATCGAAAAAATCAAGAATTTTGCTCGTAAGCTTGTTGAAGTCCTCGTTGGTCCGGAAGTTGAGCCTGAACTAGAGATGATTCCTATCCCTGTTCGAGATCGACGCTAGCCTTATTTCACTACTGATTACTGATCAGCATATTTTTGATCCGTTAAACATCTAATCTATCCATCTTGCTGCTAAACAGTGTTTAGAACCACCATGTTCTAAATATTGTGGCCAACCAGTCTTTTTTAACTGATTTTTTGTGAGCCGTCCTAACATTCTGGTCCTGCACGGTCCCAATCTAAATCTCCTCGGCCAGCGTGAGCCTGGTATTTACGGTTCAGTCACCCTAGAAAAAATTAATCAGCAACTGCTATCTCTAGCAGAATCGCTGCAATGCGATATTGAATTTTATCATTCCAACCATGAAGGCAACCTAGTCGATTCCATTCAGGAAGCCTTGGATTGTCATAACGGCATTCTCATCAATGCAGCCGCCTATACCCATACTAGTGTTGCGATTCGTGATGCTTTAGCAGCCGTCGCGATTCCCGCCGTCGAAGTCCATCTCAGCAATATTTATCGACGCGAAGACTTTCGACACCATTCCTTTATTGCTCCCATCGTAATCGGTCAAATTAGCGGATTCGGTGCCCAGAGTTACTCGTTAGGGCTTCAGGCGCTAGTCCACCACTTACAAACCCAGACTTAATCCTGCTCTAGGCAATTCGTTACGAAGTCTAGACTATAATGAACTTTTGTTGCTGAAATACGGGATTGTCGAGGGAGAATTCCGTGAGCCTGCTGTTGGTATCGGAGTTCTAAATGCTAAGACTGGAACATATAAGTAAGGTCTACCCCACGGGCGAAATCCTCAAGGATGTGAATTGGGAGCTAAAGCCTGGCGATCGGATTGGCTTAGTGGGAGTCAATGGTGCAGGTAAATCCACTCAACTCAAGATTATTGCTGGCGAAGTTGAGCCAACCTCAGGAGAAGTCATTCGTCCCAACAGCCTGCATATTGCCTATCTCAACCAGGAGTTCGATGTTGTCACGAGTCGAACGGTACGGGAAGAATTTTGGACCGTTTTTACAGAAGCCAACCAAGTTCAGCAACAGCAGCACCACATCCAACAGCAAATGGAAAGTGCTGATCCAAATGCCCTCGACGACTTAATCCATCAACTGGATCGGCTACAGCGCCAGTTTGAGGCCCTTGATGGCTACGGCTTAGAGTCTCGCATTGAAAAAATCTTGCCGGAGATGGGCTTTAGCGCTGAGGATGGAGACCGCTTAGTCAGCGCCTTTAGTGGCGGTTGGCAAATGCGAATGTGCTTAGGCAAAATCCTGCTGCAAAGCCCCGATATTTTGCTACTGGACGAGCCAACGAACCATTTAGATTTAGAAACTATTGAGTGGTTAGAAACCTATTTAAAGGGACTCACAACCCCCATGGTCATTGTGTCCCACGATCGCGCCTTTATGGATCGGCTCTGTAACCGCATTGTCGAAACCGAACAGGGAGTGGCAACCGCTTATTTGGGCAACTATTCTGCCTATATCCAACAGAAAACAGAACAGCAGTCGGCCCAACTCAGTGCTTTTGAACATCAGCAAAAAGAACTTGAAAAACAGCAGGCCTATGTCGATCGGTTTCGCGCCAGCGCCACCCGCAGTACCCAGGCTAAAAGTCGCGAAAAACAGCTCAATAAAGTCGAGCGCATAGAAGCCCCGACTGCCGACGTCCGCACCCTCAAGTTTCAGTTCCCTCCTGCCCCTCGCAGTGGTCGGGAAGTCGTCATCGTCAAGGATATGGTTAAAACCTATGGAGACGATATTCTTTTCCTAGGGGCCAACCTCTTGCTGGAACGGGGCGATCGGGTGGCCATCTTAGGCCCGAATGGGGCCGGGAAATCCACCCTTCTCCATATGCTGATGGGAACGGAGCCCCCCGATGAAGGGACCGTCAAATTTGGAGAGCATAACGTTATTCCAGGGTATTTCGAGCAAAACCAAGCTGAGGCTTTGGATCTGTCAAAAACTGTGATGGACACCATTCATGATGAAGTGCCTGACTGGAAAAACGAAGAGGTTCGAACGCTGTTGGGCCGCTTTCTTTTCAGTGGTGAAACTGCGTTCAAACAAGTGGAGGCCTTAAGTGGAGGGGAGAAAGCTCGCCTGGCTCTAGCAAAAATGCTGCTCAGTCCCGTCAACTTACTTATTTTGGATGAGCCGACCAATCACCTCGATATTCCCGCAAAAGAGATGCTAGAAGCGGCATTACAGGATTATGACGGCACGGTCGTGATTGTCTCCCATGACCGATATTTCATCTCCCAAGTCGCAACTAAGATTGTGGAAATCAACGAGGGAGAATTGATTCTCTATCGGGGTGATTATCAGTACTACCAGGAAAAACTAGCGGCTGCAGCCGAGAAAGCCAAGCAAGAGAAAATTGCCTCTGAGAAAGCAGCCAAAGCTGAAGCAAAGCGAGCCAAGAAACGCAAGAAAGCTAAAGCCAAAGTTTAGGAGTGGCCTGCGGTAAAGTCGCAGGTGTTTTAGGCCATTGACCAACACCTTAGATCCTGGTGCAAGGTATCCGATGGTCTATTTTTCTCCGTGCTAGAGTATGGTCTGGTGGCGATCTTTCAGCATTATATGGTGTTTAAAAATTTTACGTATCCAGCTGTGGCGTTTATGGGAGTTGCAGCCGTTGCAATTGCACCTCATCCCGCCCAAGCCCTCAGTCCTGACCAAATTAGTGGCATTGCCAAGCAAGTCACGGTGCTCATTGATGGTCAAAATCCTGGATCAGGGGTCATTATCAATCGGAATGGCGATACCTATACAGTCCTCACGGCGTTTCATGTAGTCGGTACCCCCGATGAATACGATGTCGTCACTCCCACCGATCAACGCTACAAATTAGACTACAAAACCGTTAAACGCTTACCGGGTGTCGACTTAGCCGTTCTCAAATTTAAGAGCAATAAAACCTATAAGGTTGCCGACCTGGGGAACTCCACCCAAGTACAAGAAGGGAAGCCCATCTATGTGGCTGGATTTCCGCAGCCCACCCAAGCCATTAACTTATCCATTTATCGGTTTACAGAAGGGCGACTCACGGCCAACTCATCGAAACCCTTAGCCGATGGTTATGCCCTGGTTTATAACAATTCCACCCGACCCGGTATGAGTGGTGGCCCCGTCCTCAATGACCAAGGTGCCCTAGTCGGCATTCATGGTCGCTCAGATGCTCAGCAACAGGGCAATGTCTACTTCAAAAATGACACCAACTTAGGGATTCCCATCGATACCTTCTCAACGATGGCCCCTCAAATAGGGGTGAAGTTAGATTCAATTCCCGGGCCCTCGACCCCTAGCACATCCATTCCCTCAACTGTTCCTGCACGCCCACCCACGCCGCCGGTCCCTCAAGGACCAAGGGCAGGGGATTTTTACCTCCAGGCCACTGATAAGTTGCAACGGGGAGACTCCCAAGGTGCTTTACGGGACTTGAACCAAGCGATAAGCCTAAATCCCAATTATGCCAGTGCCTATGGCGACCGAGCCACGATCAAATTCCAGCAAGGCGATCGAAAAGGGGCGCTCGCGGACTTAGACCAAGCCATCCAGATTGATCCTCAGTTAGCGGACGCCTACGGCATTCGCGGACTGTATCGAGTGGTTACAGGCAATATTCGTGGCGCTCAATCCGATGTCGAGAAAGCGGTTCGTCTCAAACCTGAGATCGGCTATGCTTCTCGAGGCGTGGTGCGCTGGTATCGCAGTGATTTGGCAGGCGCTCAATCTGATTTTGACCAGGCGCTCAGTCTCAAGGATTCGTTCAAGGACGCCTATGCCGTCCACTATTTTCGTGGGTTTGTCCGGTGGCAGCTGGGCAATTTTGATGGTGCCCTCCAAGATCTCAATCGCTCCATTCAGCTGAACCCCAAATATCTAGAAGCCGTCGGCATTCGAGGGATTCTGCGATTCCAAATGGGGGATGAGGTTGGCGCTTTACGAGACTTTGATGAAGGTATTCGCATCAACACGGGCAGTAGTGATATCTACACCATCCGCGGCATGATTCGCCTCACCCAGGGCGATAGTCAAGGCGCGATCTCTGATTTTGATCAAGTGATTCGCATCCAGCCCGGCAACGTCGCGCTAGCAGATATGTATGGCAGTCGGGGGATTGCCTACTTCCAGGCTGGTAATGATGAACAAGCCTTAGCCAGTCTTCGCCAGGCCGTTCAACTTGCCAAAGATGCCGGAAGCCGAGAATCCTATCAAAAGTTAGGCAACGCTATCAACAACATACAATCTCAGCCTGCTTTACGCCCTAAGATGAAGGCCTATATTCAGACCTTTATGCAAAGCTACCTAAAACGATATATCGGCCAGTATGTGCAGTCCTATCGTCCGTTGCAGGGCTAAGGGCAACCATGAGGCCCAGCCAGAAGGGATTCTCCACTCATGTTGGTAGAGGTTAGCCCTCTACAGGCCCAAGACTTAGCCGATGCAGTGGCCTTAGATCTGCAAATTTTTGGGGGCTGGTGGAGCTTGCAAGGGTACCAGCAGGAATTAGACCGGCTGAGTAGTACTTTATTGGGACTAAGAGTGCGCCGGGAGCGCTCAGCTTCTACTGTCCCTCATGATGAAACATCGTCCTCCCCTCCCTTAGTCGGTATCGGCTGTCTCTGGCGAGTCGAAGACGAAGCCCATATTACGATGCTGGGTATACACCCTCAATATCAAAGTCGAGGGCTGGGCCAAGCCTTACTCACATCCCTCTTAGCATTGGCCAGGCTGGAGCAAGCCAACCGAGCCACGTTAGAAGTCAATGTTGCCAACTCGGCGGCCGTGAAGCTGTACCAAAAATTGGGGTTCAAAACCGCTGGGCGGCGGCCCCATTACTACGACAATGGTGAGGATGCCCTCATCCTATGGCAAGGAAGTTTACAGGCCCCTCAATTTCAGCAGTCGCTTGAGGAATGGCAACGGGATACTGAGCATCGACTCGCCCGATGGGGGTGTACAGGTCTAAATCTGATCTGGGGTGAACCTAAGGCAAGCTCTTAAAGTAATTTCGTAATATCCACACCCCAGTTTGATCATTTATGACCCAATTGTTGGAAAGATAAATCTACAATGGATCAAAGGAAAAAGCTGTTTTGGTCAAAAATAGGATTTTTCGTTTGCGAAAGCTCCTCATCGATCCAGTGAGAATCCTTATGTAATCGCCAATTCAGCCGATCTATCGTGCTAAAATTGGGTTTACCAGCAAGCAGCAGGTTGTGGGAAAACGCCATGTTTGAACGCTTTACAGAAAAAGCCATTAAAGTCATCATGCTGGCTCAAGAGGAAGCCCGCCGCTTGGGGCACAATTTTGTCGGCACAGAGCAAATTCTTTTAGGGCTCATTGGAGAAGGAACTGGCGTTGCCGCCAAAGTTTTGAAATCCATGGGGGTTAACCTTAAAGATGCTCGCGTTGAAGTAGAAAAAATTATCGGTCGCGGTTCTGGATTTGTTGCGGTAGAGATTCCCTTTACCCCCAGAGCCAAGCGCGTTCTCGAGTTGTCGTTAGAAGAGGCCCGCCAACTGGGTCACAACTACATTGGCACGGAGCACTTGCTGTTAGGACTCATCCGTGAGGGTGAAGGGGTCGCCGCCCGTGTTCTAGAAAATCTTGGAGTTGACCTAGCGAAGGTACGCACCCAAGTCATCCGCATGTTGGGTGAAACAGCGGAAGTCTCTGCTGGCGGTGGTCAAGGACGCACCAAGACTCCAACCCTTGATGAGTTTGGCGCAAATCTGACCAACTTGGCATCTGAAGGCAAACTCGATCCAGTGGTCGGTCGCCAGAAAGAAATTGAGCGAGTCATTCAGATCCTCGGCCGTCGGACCAAGAATAATCCCGTTTTGATTGGTGAGCCAGGTGTGGGTAAAACTGCGATCGCAGAAGGTCTCGCCCAGCGAATCGCCAATGGGGATATTCCTGACATCCTGGAAGAGAAGCGCGTCGTCACCTTGGATATTGGTCTGCTGGTTGCCGGTACCAAATATCGAGGGGAATTCGAAGAGCGCCTCAAAAAAATCATGGATGAGATCCGTCAAGCCTCCAACGTCATTTTGGTGATTGACGAAGTTCATACCCTGATCGGTGCAGGGGCTGCTGAAGGAGCCATTGATGCTGCCAATATCCTCAAGCCTGCTTTGGCGCGGGGTGAACTCCAGTGCATCGGTGCCACTACCCTAGATGAGTATCGCAAGCATATTGAGCGGGATGCGGCCCTGGAACGTCGTTTCCAGCCGGTGATGGTGGGTGAGCCTTCTGTAGATGAAACCATCGAAATTCTCTACGGCTTACGCGAGCGCTATGAGCAGCACCATAAGCTCAGCATCTTAGATGAGTCATTAGAAGCGGCGGCCAAGCTCTCCGATCGCTATATTTCCGATCGCTATCTACCTGACAAGGCCATTGACCTAATTGATGAAGCTGGTTCTAGAGTTCGGTTAATTAACTCTCAACTTCCCCCAGCGGCTAAGGAATTGGATAAGGAACTGCGCAAAGTTCTGAAAGATAAGGATGATGCCGTTCGCTCCCAAGACTTTGATAAAGCCGGTGAACTGCGGGACCGCGAGATGGAAATCAAGTCCGAGATTAAAGCCATCGCTCAGAACAAAAAGTCGAGCGAGGACAATAAGGACGATTCCCCCAAGGTCACGGAAGAAGATATTGCCCATATTGTGGCCTCCTGGACTGGCGTTCCCGTCAGTAAGCTGACGGAATCCGAATCTGAGAAGCTGCTGCATATGGAAGATACCCTGCACCAGCGATTAATTGGTCAGGATGAAGCCGTCCGCGCCATTTCCCGAGCGATTCGTCGGGCCCGTGTGGGTCTCAAGAATCCCAACCGTCCCATTGCTAGCTTTATCTTCTCTGGTCCAACTGGGGTGGGTAAGACGGAGCTAACTAAGGCTTTGGCCACCTACTTCTTCGGGTCCGAAGAAGCCATGATTCGCTTAGATATGTCTGAGTACATGGAGCGGCACACGGTTTCCAAGCTAATTGGTTCGCCTCCCGGCTATGTCGGCTATAACGAAGGCGGTCAGCTAACCGAAGCAGTGCGACGACGGCCTTACACCGTGGTCCTTTTTGACGAGATCGAAAAGGCCCACCCTGACGTCTTCAATATGCTCCTGCAAATTTTGGAAGATGGTCGCTTGACCGATGCCAAAGGACGGACCGTTGACTTTAAGAATACCCTGCTGATCATGACCTCGAATATCGGGTCGAAGGTGATTGAGAAGGGTGGCGGTGGCCTCGGATTTGAATTTGCCGAAGATGAAGCGGATTCCCAATACAATCGGATTCGCTCCTTGGTAAACGAAGAGCTGAAGGGCTACTTCCGTCCTGAATTCTTGAACCGACTCGACGAAATTATCGTCTTCCGTCAGCTCAACAAGGATGAGGTCAAGGAAATTTCTGAGCTATTGCTGAAGGAAGTCTTCGTCCGCTTAGAAGAGAAGAGCATCACCTTAAATATCACCGAACGCTTCAAAGAGCGTTTAGTGGAAGAGGGTTACAACCCCAGTTATGGGGCTCGTCCCTTACGTCGGGCGATTATGCGCCTGCTGGAAGACACCTTGGCCGAAGAGATTCTCTCGGGGCGGGTGAAAGAAGGCGATACGGCCATCGTCGATGTAGACGAAGATCAGCAAGTTAAGATTGCCCCGGCTGAAAAACGGGAACTGCTGCCTCAAGCTGCAGAATAATCAACGACCTGCTAATGCTGGAAAAGGGAAATCCGAAAGGGTTTCCCTTTCTTGTTAAGACCTCTCTCACGCTCAGGACGATCTATGACCGCAGAGACCTCTATCTCCAGCCACTCCCACCATGACCATGAGTCCTGTGCTCACAGTCATGGCGTCATTGATCCGAGTTTGGCCAGTTCAGAACGAGGCCTATGGGCTGTTCAATGGTCGACGGCTGGGCTTTTAGTCACCGTTTTACTGCAGATGGGTGCCGTTTATCTATCCGGCAGTGTGGCACTACTAGCCGATTTACTGCACAATGTCGGCGATATCATCTGCGCTTTACCCTTGGGCATTGCTTTTTGGATGGGGCGATGGTCGCCCAATCGCCGCTTTCAATATGGCTATGGTCGAGTTGAAGATCTAGCCGGGGTGATGATTATCCTGATTATTGCGGCTAGCGCTGTGGCCACAGGATACGAATCGATTCAGCGATTTATTCATCCCCAATCCTTGGATCATTTGGGAGCCGTTGCGATCGCAGCCGGTATCGGTTTTATTGGCAATGAAGCCGTAGCCCTCTTTCGCATTCGAGTCGGCAACGAAATAGGGAGTGCTGCCCTCGTTGCCGATGGCTATCATGCCCGAGTCGATGGCCTCGTTAGCTTAGCAGTCGTCATTAGTGCCGTGGGGTTATGGCTCGGCTATACCTGGGCGGATCCACTAGTGGGATTAGGAATTACCTTTGCATTAATCCATATCGTTTGGGAGTCTGGTCAGACGGTTTTGACGCGGTTACTAGATGGCGTTGAACCTGAAACAACCGAAGCGCTACAACAGGCCCTAGCCGGATATGACTATAAAAATTTAAAGGCCCGATGGATGGGACATCAGCTTTATGCCCAAGTTTGTCTGGCGGTAGAACCTGAGATGAGTATGGGAGACGGGGATGCGATCGCAAATCAGCTTCGCTCTCATCTTCACCAAGAAATTCCGTACTTATCAGACATCAGTATAGAGATGCAGCCAAAATCCTAGCACTGAGGAGGCAGGCTCTACTTCAAACCTATGTCATTTCACCAAACCGTCTCGAATTACCAATTCCAGTTTCGCTAGGAGCCATCAACAGCCACATACTTCATTTTCCGTAACCTTCAGGCACAAGAATTCAGCCTATCTAGTCAGATGTTGTACAGTGATCTGCAAAATCTGAATTCCTAGGAGTTGAGCATATGCATCTTAACCTGGCAATGATGATGGTATGGCTGTGTTTAGGGCTAAGTTTGGGATGGTTAGGGATATTACTCACCCTCACTACGGCCAATACTCTCCACAAGATTCAACCCAAACAATCCAGGAAAAAACTGTCCCTCCCCTTTAATTTCAAATCGTTCTGGCAAGGGTGGTCAGGTCAGATTCAACTTCCAGTCTCCAATCCAACCACCAGCACACTGCTGAAGAAGATTATCCCAACGGAACAGACTATCCCGACAGCAGCACTTACTCTCCATCATCCTCCCTTAGCCTGTGAGCTGAATATTAGATCCAGCTCCTTTAGCCCTAGCTGTTGTTTACTCCATACCAAACAGGGAACGCCACTCCATGGAGGTGCCATTTCGACACGGTTAACTCGGCTACGACGGATGGGAGTTCTGTTATAAAAGTCATCAATTGGGAGTATTTGACATAATTTGTAATAATTTGTTAGGGTGGTTGGCGGAAAGACCCAGGCAAAAAGTAAGTAATTATGCTCAAAAAATTAATTGTTCCCTTGACCATCGCAGCATCCGTATTGTTTCAGTCTGCTGCCCTGGCTCAAACTGCAACTTACTACAGTGATTATTACCAAGGTCGCCAAACGGCATCTGGCGAAATTTTCGATACTTGGGGTAATACTGCAGCCCACCCCAGCCTACCCTTCGGTACTTGGGTTCAGGTTACCAATTTGAATAATGGCGCTTCAGTCAATGTCCGTATCAACGATCGATGCAACTGCGGAATTGACCTCAGCAAGGCTGCGGCTGGGCAGATTGGTCTGCTACAAACCGGCGTTGCACCTGTTTCCATCCAAGTTGTACGGTAAGTGGCTGTCACCAACCGTTGAGTTGGAATAGATCCATCAAAATTTGCTCTGAATTGAGATTTTTATATTTCTAGAAGCCTCCTAACCGAGTTAGGAGGCTTCCGTGATCTCTACCCTGAAGTTCACAGTGCGGGTTCCGTGAAAGTTGAACATTAGAATACCTGGATCAACGCTTCTGTTGCAGTTTTTGGAGGATGCGCAGAAGTAGAGGAATCCCGATCAGCGCAGACGCGATTAACGCCAATAGGATTTTTGCCAGATTCGCCGCTAATATTCCTTGATAGAGATACCAGAGTACGCCCACCAGCACGATGGCCCTGAGGATCAGACTTTGGGTCGAATAGGTTATATTGCCTTTTTGCTTGGTTAATGGCAGTACGGATTGCGTTTCCCAAGCGCGATTTTTATTCAAACCAAATTGGTAATGGTCTCCTGCCACTGTAGAAATCTTGAGGACATATCCCCCCGTTAGGCTCAACAATACGGCTTCACTCACCGTTGCCAGAGGAATCTCCCAATCCCCACAGAATAGACTGGTTTCTGTCAGAATCAGCATGCCACGCCTAGACGCGACCCATCCCAGCTCATACTGAACCGGAGTATCGGCCTCCATCTTTCTGGCTTTCGTCACACTTGCAGCGAGAATCTGAACATCAGGATGTTGCTTGCGGAAGGTCTGTAAGCGCAACGGAACCAGGTAAAACACGTAACACATCCCATGGCTAAACCCAATCAATATTTGTTCCAGCCAATCAGTAAGATAGGAAAGCATGGCAGATTGTTAAAGTTCTATCCATCTCGATTTAGGAATGATACTGCCATCTAGATACAACCCCCTATCCTTCAGCATTTGCCCCCTCTGAGTGAACTAAATATCCCCCAGTATTGATTGCTCTTTTGTCCAATCTGTTTATGACCGCCACTCAACTCCATCCCTCCAAACAACTGAAAAAGCTACAGGCTCGCCTTAGAGGACTAGTGGGTAAAGCCATTCGTGACTACAACATGATCGAAGCAGGCGATCGAATTATGGTGTGCTTGTCAGGGGGCAAAGATTCCTACACCATGCTGGATATATTGCTGCACCTGCAGCGGGCTGCCCCCATTGAGTTTGAGATTTTAGCCGTTAACTTGGATCAGAAGCAACCGAATTTCCCCGAAACGGTTTTACCGAATTACCTGGAAAAATTACAAGTCCCCTACCGGATTGTTGAAGAAGATACCTACAGTACCGTCAAGCGGGTTATCCCAGAAGGTAAAACCATGTGTGGCCTTTGTTCTCGGTTGCGGCGGGGAATTTTATATCGAGTGGCTCAAGAAGAACAGGCAACCAAAATTGCACTGGGTCATCATCGAGAAGACATTATCGAAACCCTCTTTCTCAATCTTTTCCATGCAGGCAAGTTAGAGGCAATGCCACCCAAACTACTGAGTGACAATCGCCAGCACATGGTGATTCGCCCCCTCGCCTATTGCCCCGAAGCCGATATCCAGCGCTATGCTATTTTGCGTCAGTTTCCGATTATTCCCTGCACACTGTGTGGATCTCAGGACACCCTGCAGCGAGTCCAAGTTAAGCAAATGCTGCAAACTTGGGAACAGTCTGCTCCAGGGCGACTAGAAACGATTTTTCGCAGCTTACAAAATATCGAATTGTCCCAACTTGCCGATCCGCAGCATTTTGATTTTGCCAATTTGGCTATTGAATCCACCTTTGGCAGTAATTCACTGGATCAGTCGCAAATCTAGCGAATCTCAAGAATCCCCTCAATCCCTTCCAGGCTCAACATATCCAGGCGCTCTTTCGCTTCGACCTGTTGCTCATAAGCACCCACTTGTAAGACAGGTAGGCCTTGATACCTGGAACGAAATGCATCGGGAACTAAGGTTTTGATTCGCTTGTATTCGGTTGCGTTTGCAGCCTTAACGATCACTCGGTACCGGAGTCTGGATTGCTCATCAAGGGGTGGTGGTGGTGGATTTTCAGCCTCTGCCATGGCAGTTAACGGTTGGTCCCGACTGGTATCTTGACTGGCGGAATAAATATCTGATGCCGGACTATAACGCCCTAAAGGAATAGTCTCTTGAGGCACAAGCAGAATATCTCCAGAATTTAGGCTCGGTCCTGGCTCGGGCAAACTAGGCAAGGCGCTAGGGATGGGAGCAATAGCCGTACGGTGAGGCGGAGGCACTGGAATGGGAATTGGACGGGTAAAGAGTCCCGTTGGCAAGGGTGATTTTGCCGCCAACTTTACTAACTGTCGCCGTTTACTGGCTGTGCGCTTGGAGTCAGGGCGATATCGGTTGGATTGCGGAGAGGTTACGGGTGGAGGTGGGCTTTCTCCTGATAATTCCGGTAACTCTGGATCAGTTTCAGGGCGAGGGAGTGCGATCGCACCGGGTGTTTTGCGGGCCTGGGACGGGGGAACCGAAGGCACGGAAGGTTGGGTCTGGTCAGGTACTGGAATTTCAATGGGAGAGGTAATGAGATTCGTTAGCTCATCCCGTTCCTGGGATAGCTCTTTTTTCCCCTTTGATTGAGGAGTAGCTTTAGAGGGAGTGGCCTGTTGGGGCGGTGGCTCTAGGGGCGGAAGGCTCTCTACATCAGCCGTGGGCGGAACGTCCTCCCCATCAAGGGGTGGCACCGCATCAGAGGGTGCTTCAGCAATGGCTTTTGGCTCGGTACTTGGGACTTGATCGCGGGTGAAATAAATATGACCCAGGGTTTTACCGTTGTAACTTCGCTTGGCAAACCGCCAACCCGGTTCAAGGTCAATTTTCAAAAATCCATCGGCTAGAGCTTGGGTTTGGCCAATTTTCAGCTTCGGTGCCTGGGGGTTGCGAGAGGGATATCCCATCAGCACTAGGGTACCGTTTTGTTTCACCACGGACAGGCGATAGTCCAAAGCATAGTCCTGGCCTGCTTGGCGGATGGAATACCCATTGCTGTCCGTACTCCGTCCACAGATACCCGTGAAGTCAAACTGGAGGAGCAAAGGCTCGATGCCGCCAGGCTGATCCGCTTTTTCTTCCCAGCAGGCTTGGGTTGATGAGATTTGCTCCAGAATAATCAGGTTATATTGCTTTCCTTCTGCAAACGGAACTGCGATCGCAATAAATTTACTTTGGTCCACTTCTTCTTGGCCAAAGGTATAAGCCTGGGATGAATGCGGGAGTAGCAGGCTCAGAAATAGGCTGGAAATCGCTACCGTAACCCAACTCAAATGATATTTCATGATGCCTACCCGCTTCCCAAAATATGAGTGATTTGCTGCTACAACTGGCTAAACTTTTGAAGAAATCCCATACCAAACCTGTGAGCTAAACGTGGATTTACACGGCTGCAAAATCCCATTTAACCCAAAATCAAAATGGTCGGTGGTGCCAAATTTTATCCTATTTTTTAGCCAAAGCTAAAAGCGAAATATAAGTTAACAAAACTCGGTCTTATCCAGAGTCTAAAAGGCAAAAATCACTGAGTATAAATAGCTATTTTGCTTTCAGATTCTAAAACCTAAATTCAGATTCAGATCAATAATTCACTATGTCTAAAATGTATTTTTAGACACAACAAAGTTCGATATTTCCTTGCTGAGATCCTTAGCATCACCTCAGAAAAAATATGCGACCTAATTCTAATTTTATTTTCGAAAGATAATAAAGCCGAACCAAAATTCTTTTACAGATTCTCCTCAAAATAGAACTGACTCTCTCACTGCCCGTTCAATCTATGCCTCAAACGGTCCATCCTGACACTATGAATAGAAAACGCTTAGCACACCCCATTTATTCCTGGGGCTATCTCTTAGGTCTACTGATGGCCTACATGGCTGTGGGGTGGATCTTGGCAGCCTATGCCGCTCCCTCAGGGATGTGGATATGGACCTTTCTGCTGATTGCCTATGTTGCCTGGGCGGATACTGGTGCGATCGCAGGTGCAATGCTATGGGTGGTTTCTGTCGTGTGGATCGCTGCATACACCACCGCAACCCCCTTACTGATGCACTGGAAAGGGCCAACTTGGGCAATCTCATTAGTAGGGGTGTGGATATTCGCCATTGGGGTTGTGCTGCTACTGGCATTTGCTCGATCAGCAATTCAGCCATTGGGCTGGTCTCGAATAAAGACGTTTTATCGTCTGCTGATGCTCACAGGCGCAGGCTTGATCATCGGTCGTTTACTCTATCTGGGATCAATGCCTACTCCCCAATCGATGGCCCTACTCTATATGACTTAGTTACAGGAGATACCTCGGTTGCCTCAGTCCTCATTTTCCAAAGATCGAAATCACACCACCCCCAAAGACCAGACCGTCATATCTTCAACGGATACTCCTTCACAGCCGATCTCTGGGCCTGACTATATCAAACATATCGATCCCAGTCTTTTATCCAATTTAAATACATCCCAAGTACTGGAAATCAAGCAATTTATTAGTCAAGCCATTGCCCATGAAGTGACTCAAAAAACAGCCCATTTAAGCGTCAATCATAATCAGGTTGAAAGTCAAGATTTCACTCGCAAAAAACGTAAATCTAAACTCATAGATATTCGCTTTGTCATTGACTTATTGTTCTCACGCTTTTACGTTGTATTAATGGTGGGCAAAGACGTCCGCAAAGGCCAGCGTTCTTATCCCACATCTCGAGCCACTAAAGCAGGCAATATGATCGCCGCTTTTATTCTAATTGTGGCGATGAATCTACTCATCTCTGCCATCTTGCTCTTAAGTCTTTATTTACTCAAGTCGGCTCTAAATATTGACTTAATGCCTGGACATTTTTCAGATCAGCTAGAAATCTTAAAAAAATAAGAATATCAACCCTCTTCTGTCTTAGTTGAGTGCTTGTTTCAACTCAACCACTTGATAGGATAGAAAAGGTTTATTCGTAATACTTTTTCTAATGATGAATGCAACCTCGACCCTTTATCGCATCTTGGATGCCAACCTCGATCGAGCACGGGAAGGGTTGCGGGTGATCGAAGAATGGTGTCGATTTGGTCTAGAAGATTCTCAGATGAGTGCTCAGTGCAAGCAGCTTCGTCAGGAACTGGCCAGATGGCATCATCCTCCCCTACGGATGGCCCGAGATACCCCCAATGATCCAGGCACCCAGCTCACCCATCCCCAAGAGGCAATCCGCACTGACTTGCCAACAGTTGTACAAGCCAATCTTTGCCGGGTACAAGAAGCCCTGCGAGTACTAGAGGAATACAGCAAGATTTACGATATCCAGATGGCAGCGGCCTGTAAGCAGATGCGATATCAGGTGTATACCCTAGACACTCAACTCCACCCCCGCCATCGCTTGCAGCAATTACTTGATGCGCCGCTCTATCTAGTCACGTCTCCCAGCGACCAGTTGACCGCCGTTGTCGAAGCAGCCTTAAAGGGAGGACTCAAGCTGGTTCAATATCGAGAGAAACAAGCGGACGACGATCAGCGCTTGGCCGTTGCCCAGACTTTATGTCGGCTATGCCATCAATACAATGCTCTATTTATCGTCAATGATCGAATTGATATTGCTGTAGCCGTGGATGCCGATGGGGTTCATTTAGGACAGCAGGACATGACTATGGCGGTGGCCCGTCAAATGTTAGGCCCCGATAAGCTAGTAGGACGCTCCACCACTAATCCACAAGAAATGGAAAGAGCCATCCAAGAAGAAGCAGACTATATTGGCGTCGGCCCCATCTATGAAACCCCTACCAAAGCAGGCAAAGCTGCCGTGGGTCATGAGTATATCCGCTATGCTAATCAACATGCACCCATGCCTTACTATGCGATCGGTGGCATTGATGAAGCAAATCTAGGAGAGGTGTTGGCGGCGGGTGCCCAACGGGTGGCTGTGGTGAGGGCGATTATGAATGCCCCTTCGCCAACTCAGAGGGTTCAACAAATGCTGCGACAGTTTCCCACCCCCCTTGCGCCACCCGATTAGACCAATTTTTCATGTCCCCTTTTTGTTCCAACTTCTGTAGTGCTTTGCCACGTAGACAATGACGGGGTCTACACGGCTTAACTCCTTTGATATCAGGTTTTTTACTTGCAGTCGTGCAATCGAAGTCCCTGTGGGAGAGCAGTCGTATGCCCAGTTATGAATTACTTCAGCTTGCTTCACCTCAGTTCTATGCGCTACTGCTGATAGGTTTTCCTACAGGTTCCTTCATACTGCTCAT
This sequence comes from Acaryochloris sp. CCMEE 5410, assembly GCF_000238775.2. NCBI lineage: Bacteria > Bacillati > Cyanobacteriota > Cyanophyceae > Acaryochloridales > Acaryochloridaceae > Acaryochloris > Acaryochloris sp. CCMEE 5410. The sequence continues at coordinate 1,843,608 of NZ_AFEJ02000002.1, forward strand.
TGTTGTTGCATCTGAACACCTGGCAGATTAGAGGCATTGAGCTACTGGTTTGGGCGTTGTTAATAGATTTTGCATGCTGAGTCTAAAACAATGACGATGGCATCAACCCGTTAAGAATTTAAGAGCTAAGGCTTTTGTTCGGTTTGGTGAACCCACGGTTGCAGTCACTCAGTTTTTCTGAGGACAAAATATAGCCATGCGGAGGTACTGATGGTATCAGAGAAGTTTCGCAGTCAATTGCAGCAAGAATCCAAAAAATGGCAGATACAAGGCTTCATCGATGAGTCGCTTTACCAAGCTTTATCGGAACGATATCGATTTGGTGACCTTGAACCTGCTGCCAACCTGCGATTTATTAGCCTTATTATCGGAATTGGCTGCATTCTTTTGGGATTGGGCGTTATTACGTTCGTGGCTGCTAATTGGCAACACTTATCACGACTCTTGCGCATCATTCTCTTGATGAGTGTATTTATCAGCGTCAATGCAGCTGGGTTTTATTTCTGGCAATGTCGTCCAGTTCAAGGGGGCTGGCAAAAATTAGGCAAAGGCTTTTTACTCACAGGAGCACTTATCTTAGGGGCCAATATCGCGTTGATGTCACAAATGTTTCATCAAAGTCGGCCTGGGTACGAACTTTACTGGGTCTGGGGGGTTGGGGTGTTAGCGATGGCCTATAGTCTCCGATTGATTTCTCTAGGTATATTGGCTTGGATGTTGATCTCTATCGGTTATTTGTGGTCAAATTTTGCCCCACTCCTAGGAGGCACAATGGCGACAGATTGGATCAACACTTTACATGGTCATATGGGATTAATCTTCGGTGTCATGTTTGTGCCCTTGGCATATCTATGTCAGTCTCGAACAATATTTGCACTGGCAGCCATTAGTTTTGCAGTTGCTATGCCGTATGGAATCAGTGTTCGGCTTGACTATATTTCAGCACCTGCTTGGCTGATCGCATGCATTATAATTCTGCCCACTGCTCTTTTATGGACCTATGATAGCCACAACTGGCGCTTTAGACAGCGTCCTCATCACCACCGCTCAGGCGTTGCTAAACTCACTGATCCATTCCAATCGGTAGCTCGCAGTTTATCAATTTGGTGCTTAGGGCCATTGCTGTACAGTTTATCTTTTCGTGGGCTATGGCAATCTACTGGGACCCCCACAGAAATAGCCCAAGTCTGGCAACCTTCTTGGCATTACCTGGATCTTCTCGGATACATTTTACTAGCGAGCCTGGGGTGGTTGCGCTTGAGCTGGCCACTGCTCCGATTTAGAGTGCCCCAGCAAAAATGGGTTAATAGCGGTCTAATTGCTAGCTGTTTGGTTCTGACAGGCATGATGATGTCCTATGAACAGCTCCAACATCACCTCATTGCCCCACTACTATTCAATGTAATGCTGTTTATATTAGCGATCGCACTCTTGCATGACGGCTTGATTTTAGGGAAGCGTCGGACTTTCTGGGGCGGCATGGGGCTGCTGATATTGGGGATAGTCAGCCGCATGTTGGAATACAACACAGATTTAATCTTGAAGTCAGTGGTCTTTATGTTGTGCGGAATAGGCGTGATCCTGGCAGGACTAGTATTTGAGCGCCGTTTTCAGCACATACAACCTTCTCTACCCAGTTCATCTCAGGAGTAAAGACGATGACTTCTTCCTTTCCTAACGGGACTCATCAGCCCTCTTTGATCCCAGAGGATCAAAAAAATCAGCAGTCCCGTCGTTGGTCTCCCTGGCGTTTATGGGCGCCCTTGGCATTCCAAACAATTTTAATTGGGGCCATTCCTTTCCAAAGCGCCTTTATTTACCTAAAGGGCCAGCCCGTCACCTTGCAAACTGCTCCTGTTGATCCTTATGATTTTTTGCGGGGGTATTCCCAGACTCTGAGCTATGACATTTCCAGGGCTAGTCAACTTAGAGCACTGCCGGGGGGCGAAGCGGTGTTTAAATCTCTAGAAGCAACTGACAAATCTACTCTATATGTTGTTTTGCAAGCTCCTGAGAAAATGACTACACCTCCCACCCCGTGGCAGCCCGTTATGGTCAGTGATACTACCTCTATTCCTTTAGCCAATAACCAAGTATTCCTCAAAGGCCAGTATGAGAATTGGCAAGTCCGCTACAACTTAGAGACTTACTATATGCCGGAAGATCAAAGAGAGCGGATGAATGATCGGATTCGGAAGGTGCAGTCGCAACAAGCATTTGTTGTCGATATCAAAGTAGACGATCAAGGTAATAGTGTTCCTGTTAGTCTGTGGATTAACCAACAAAACTACAAGTTCTAGCACAGACCCGTTTGGGCTTTGCAGTAGTCTGAGAGTGCCCCACTAGATGTGGTGAAGAGCAGTATTATAGGATGGCTCCAAAATATCGCACTATAAGCTCTAGCTAGAATAGCCACGGTTGATTGAGCTGGCCTCACTGATGTACAGCTATGCGGTTCAAGGTTAGCCTTGGAGTCTTGATCTTGAACCTACTATAGAGACAGGCTTAACCGTATCGACTAGCCTTTGTTCAGGATTCCTCAGTTAAAAAATGATTGACATTCAGGTCAATGGAGAACGACAAACCTGCGCCCCCAGCATGTTATTGCCAGAATTTCTGGTACAGTTAAACCTCAATCCTCGCCTCGTGGCGGTAGAATACAATGGCGAAATTCTGCATCGACAGTTTTGGGAAACCACCCACTTGCAGATGGGAGATCGCTTAGAAATCGTAACGATTGTGGGCGGCGGCTAAGCAACCCTCAGCGCGATCTCAAGTCACGATTCTGAAGTTCGATCATTGTCTTGGAGTCTTTCTAAACTAGTGTGTACCTGAGCTGCATAGCTCTATCAGAAATATTGGTCATTTGTCAATGCTTTACCCAGACAATGTTGTTAAAATAAGTAACAGAGTTTAACAAAGGCAATCATCAGGTTATGGGCCGTGTCGGTGTTCTATTACTGAATCTAGGGGGACCAGAACAGCTAAAGGATGTACGTCCTTTTTTGTATAACCTGTTTGCTGACCCAGAAATTTTACGGTTGCCATTTGCCTGGATGCAAAAGCCTTTTGCCGGGCTAATTTCAACCATGCGAGCCCGAACGTCTCGGGACAACTATCGGCAAATCGGAGGCGGATCCCCCCTACGACGGATCACAGAAGCCCAAGCCCACGCGCTCCAAGATGACTTACAGGCTAAGGGATGTGACGCCCAGGTGTATATCGGCATGCGTTACTGGCACCCTTTTACAGAAGAAGCCGTCAACCGCATCAAACAGGATGGCATTGAAGAGCTGGTCATCCTGCCCTTGTATCCTCAGTTTTCTATTAGTACCAGTGGTTCGAGTATCCGGTTATTGGAAAAGATCTGGTCTGAAGATCCAGCATTACAAAAAATCAAGTACACCGTTATTTCCTCTTGGCACAATCGCCCTGGCTATGTTCAAGTTATGGCTGACTTTTTGCGTCAAGAGCTGGATCAATTTGAGAATCCAGACCAAACGACCGTGTTTTTTAGTGCCCATGGTGTCCCTCTCAGCTATGTCACTGAATCGGGTGACCCCTATCAGCAAGAGATTGAAACCAGTACTCAGCTGATTATGGAAGCGTTAGAACGCCCTAATCCCCATATCTTGGCCTATCAAAGCCGAGTGGGACCGATGGAGTGGTTACGCCCCTACACCACGAATGTGATTGCCCATTTAGGTCAGCAAGGGGTGAAAGATTTAGTGGTGGTCCCCATTAGCTTTATCTCAGAACATATCGAGACTCTCCAAGAAATCGATATGGAATACCGGCATTTAGCCCTGGAATCTGGCATTGAAAATTTTCGTCGGATGCCAGCTGTCAACACCCATCCAGACTTTATTGATACCCTCAGTGAAATGGTGCTGGAATATCTAGACAAGCCTTCCCTTAGGTTCTCTCAAGTTTTTCGCCCCCAGAAAAAGATCAAGCTGTATCCTCAAGAGCGTTGGGAATGGGGGATGACCACCACAGCAGAGCGCTGGAATGGTCGCTTTGCGATGGTCGGCTTTATTGCATTACTGGTTGAACTGATCAGCGGTTATGGCCCCCTGCATTTAGCGGGGCTACTTTAAACTATAGCTTTTTAGAAAGTTCAGCCTTCCAGAGTTTGTGCCAGTGGTTGCGGACAGCCCGGTTGGCATCGTACATGGTCGGGTATCGTGCTTGGATATTAAATTGGCACATCTGGGCGAAAATCTGAGTCGTCGCCTGATGAAGTTCGGCCAATTCTGGATCATTCCCTGGCGCTGATAGTTGTAAGGCTTGCAAAAAGATTTTGCCTACCACGTATTGGTCCGTTTCCGGTTTAAAGGTACCGTAGCTAATTTCTGGGGCTACGATATCTCCTTGATCCTGAAGCAGTTTTTGATATTGCGGATATTGAACACTCAGCTTACTGAGAATACGGGGAACAACACCATAGTCGATCAAGACCAGTTTTTTACCTTTCTCATTAGGCTGCAGAAAGCAATCAGGATGTGGATGACTATGGACCACATCAGCCTGATGCAGAATTTCAATAATCGTTAAGACTTCATCTGCAAACTTACAGGTCATGCGGGGATTTAAGGGAGCCTTGGAGGCCAATACTTTACTCAGCAGGGTCCCTTCAACATGTTCATGCACCACATACAGGACTTCACTATCCTGTAAAAAGCTGAGCACCGGAAGACATTGCACATGGGGAGCTAGCTGTTTCAAAGTCGTCATCTCAGCTAAAAACAGCTCTTGAACCGACTGCAAAACCTCTGAATTATTGGTGTCTAGTCGAAAGGTATGAACAATTCGCAGGGGAGTGTCCGGCTCTTGCAGATCTTGGGCAATGGCCGTTTGTCCGAAGGCATGCTTGCTAATCACCTCCACCAAGCGAAAGTGGTCATCCCAAAATGAGGGTTGAGGAGCCGCTGTAACAGTCGATTCTAATAACTGCTGTCGGGCAGCGACTGAGGCTTCACGGGTTTTGAGATGACTTTGAATACGTGCCAGGGCAACGGGCAAATCAATGGGTTTCGTAATGTAATCATTGGCCCCTAGTTCTAGGGCTTCGACCACATTTTCGCTGGCATCTTTGGCTGTTGCCATAATCACGGGCAGCTCTTCCTGGGAATAGGTCTGCCGAATACGTTTCAGAGTCTCGATACCCCCAATGCCGGGCATCATAATATCTAGCAAAACCAGCGTAATGTCAGTGGTAGCAATGCGCTCTAATGCCGCTTCACCACTGTCTGCTAAGACAACTTCATAACCTTTTCGCTGTAGACGCCGACCTAACATATCCCGGTTCGCTTCGACATCATCCACTACTAGTAATGTCGGTGTCGCTGGTTCAGGGGCTGGCGTTGGAGCGGATGGCAGAGGTGTACCCGCAACGCGGGAAGTCGCCTCACTCTCTTCTGGAGATGGATCGGCTGGAGATGTTCTCGCAGTGGCAGTGACCAACTGCTCAGAACGGGGGGCATCGGGAGTCGCAACAGCGGTAGGGGCTGGCGTTGCGTTGGCCGCAACTTCTAAGGGTTGTGATGGCGCTGATGGTTCTTGAGTCTTTTGTAATAGGGTTTCAATTTTTTGCAACAGCCGCTTGAGATCAACAGGTTTAGTGTCGTAATCATCACACCCTGCCGCTAGGGCTTCTTCTCGATCACCCACCATTGCATGGGCCGTGAGAGCAATAATTGGAATCGTGGCGGTCTGGTCTCCAGCTTTGAGGGTTCTCGTCGCTTCCCAACCGTTCATGACGGGCAAGCTCATATCCATAAGGATGAGATCGGGTTGCTCGGTGAGAGCCTTCTTAACGCCTTCACCGCCATCAACTGCAATCACAACATCATATCCTCGGCGCTTCAAGCGACGTCCGAGCATGTCGCGGTTAAGTTCATTATCTTCAACTAAAAGAATCTTCGGCATGTAATGATGGCCTCTCTCATCCCTGAGGTGTGTGAATCGCTGGCTAGATTAACTGGCTTGAGGCTTCACCAGAATGGCATCACCTTCTACTTTAATGTCATAACTTTCTAGCGGTTCAGAGGCAGGTCCTTTAGCAACGGCTCCATCTGGTGTATAGGTGGAACCATGGCAAGCACAGAAAATATCTTGAGAGTCCTGTTTCCAATCTACGGGGCAACCCTGATGGGTACACGTTGGATTGAGGGCATGGAGGGTATCAGCGTTCTTTGGATCTCTCACCACTAGAACTTTTTGGTTCCCTTGCAAGGTTTGCAGAATACGGCCATTTTTGTCTAAGTCTTGAGTCTGGCCCACCTTGATAAACCCACCTGGGGCTGCTTCAGCTTTAGGCGCTGGGGTTGAAGAGGTTGAAGTCCGGTTCGTACAGGCCCCAATCACAACAGAGACGATTCCTGAAATCCAACTTAAGGTCAACCATGACAAAACTTTTCGGCGGTTCATACTGAAATCTTAGGGAACGAGATCCACAATAGTTTACTAGCTGATGGGAGTTTCCCTTGAAAAATAATAGGGAATAAGTACACACAGACTAAAATTAGTTTGCCCATATCAACGCGTTAAACTAAACTCCTAAAACATTTATATGTCGACCCTAAACGGCCAAAAATAGACGCTAAACCCCGTTAATAGCAGAATAGGTAATCGTTTTAAGTTTATTGCAAACAATTGACTTGCCTCTCATTAATTTCTATCATCACGATATTTTTGTTTACAAATATATTGTTGAATAAGACCTGTATTTGGGCAAACTAAGGGTTGGAGACAGAGTAGAACTATGGTTCCCGAAAGTCTTCTTTAACTCTTATGTAAAAAATGCATCAACGTTCAGAGAAATGCTATCTCCAGGAGGGTCTTGGGCGTGAACAGACTGTTTAAAAAACGCCATCTAGTCTTGATTGTTTTGTTCGCAGTTGCCTCGCTACTGTCATTGCAACTGGCCCGGATGACGGAGCAACCTGTGATTGCAAAACTAGGACCCCCCATTACCGCAGCTGGAGATGAGCCGATTGAGCCAATTCCGATGCAGGTTTCTCTAAATATGGAGAAAGTGGTTCTGGGCAAACAGCTATTTCATGATCCCAAACTCTCTAAGACCAATGATATTTCTTGTGCCAGCTGCCATGACTTATCCATGGGTGGCACGGATCGCCTCCCCGTCTCCATTGGCGTTAATGGTAATGAAGGTTTTATCAACTCACCCACCGTTCTTAATAACAGCTTGCACTTTAAGCAATTTTGGGATGGTCGAGCTTCAAGTCTAGAAGAACAAATTGAGGGTCCGGTTCATGCGGACCACGAAATGGGATCCAGTTGGCCAGAAATTATTGGCAAGCTCAAGCAGTCACCTGAATATGTGAGTGCATTTAACGAACTCTATGAGAGTGATATTTCCGCCGACCATATCAAAGATGCGATCGCAACCTTCGAGCGCTCCCTCTACACCCCTAACTCAAAATTTGACCAATTTCTCCGAGGCAATGCCGACGCCTTAACCAAAGACGAGAAAGAAGGCTATCGACGATTCAAAGGGTATGGCTGTGTGGCCTGTCACCAAGGCGTGCTGCTAGGGGGCAATATGTACCAAAAATTTGGTGTCTTTGGCGACTACATCAAAGATCGTGGCAATGAAACCAAAGCCGATCTGGGACGATACAACGTCACGGGCAAAGACGATGACCGCTACATGTTTAAGGTGCCGAGCTTACGCAATATCGCTTTGACAGCCCCGTACTTTCATGATGGGTCTGCAAAAACCCTCGATGAAGCCGTCAAAATCATGGTCAAATATCAACTCGGCCGCGACGCCACCCAAGAGGATGTTGACTTGATGATCAAATTCCTAAATACCCTCAACGGTGAGATTAAAGAGGTCGCCTAATGCAGAAACAAAAACTACTTGGCCTCCTCGGGGCTTCCGGAGCACTTCTCTTATTTGGCGGTCTCGTCACCAAAAGTTTATCGGTTGATAATCAACAGCATCAAGACTATCGGACCTTAATGGCTCAACAGTTGGATAAAGATGCCACGGTGAACCAAAACGTGCTCAAGGCCCGCTATGCCCTCCTCACCTCCTACGATCCGTTGGTACGGGCCATGTCAGAACAACTGGCCTTGCAGAAGGATCTGAAACAGATGCCGGATTTTGTCGGCAACTCTCAAGCGATCACCGCTCAACTCAACGATAACGGTCAGATTTTTACCCAGAAAGAAGAACTGGTTGAGTCCTTCAAATCCAAGAATGCAATTCTTAAAAACTCCTTGACCTACTTACCTGAGCTGGTCAAGGAAATTCGCAAGGGCTCTGCTGGTCTATCGGGGAGCGATGCACTGCAGGTGGAAAGTCTGCTGGATAACGTCTTGTTGTACAGTCTGTCTTCAGATGAAGATCTCGTCTCTCAGATTAAATCCCAACTTGCCCAACTAGAAGCCAAAAAGTCTTCCCAAAGTATCCAACTTGCGGTTGCCCATACTCGGATGATTCTGGAGTATAAGCCTCAGGTAGATACCATCACCCGTGATATTCTCAAGCTGCCGACAGCCCAAGCCATCAGCACCTTAGAATCGGCTTATACCAGTCAATATGTTGGTGCGACCCAAACTGCAGATCTGTTTCGACTCCTCAGCTTTGGCTGCCTGCTTGTTCTGGTGAGTGGCGGTGCCTATTGGGTCATTCAGCAACAACGCCGTTCCAATGAGCGAGTATCCGGTATTCTCAGCAGTTTGACGGATGCATTTGTCGCCCTCAATCCCCAGTGGCAAATTACCTATATCAACGAGAAAGCTGCCGAGATCCTGCAAGCAGATCCTGTACAGTTGCTCAATCAAGATTTCTGGCAGAGCTTTCCAGATATTCTGGGAGCCGACCATCTGAATGAGTATCGACAAGCCCTGAAAGAGAAGCAAAAGACCTCCTTTGAGGTGTTTTATCCCGCTAGCAATATGTGGTTGGAAATCAGGGTCTATCCAAGCGTGGACGGTCTATCCTTGTTCCTCCAGGATGTGACGATCCGTAAGGAAGCTGAAGACAGCTTGAAACAAATGAACCAAGAGCTGGAAACTCGGGTCAAAGCCCGTACCGCGCAGCTCGCCTCCAGCATGGAAGCTGCCGAAGAGGCACGGGAGAAAGCGGAAGAGGCCAATAAGAGTAAGAGTGAATTCCTGGCCAATATGAGCCACGAATTACGCACGCCCCTCAACGCCATTATTGGTTACAGCGAAATGCTGGAAGAGGATGCCGAAGATATGGGGCAAGATGATTTTGTCCCCGATTTACAGAAAATTTCTGGGTCGGCGAAGCATCTGTTGGAACTGATTAACGCGGTGCTAGATCTGTCCAAGGTTGAAGCCGGACGGATGGAACTCTATCTAGAGTCCTTTGCGATCGCACCGATGGTCCGCACCATTGCCGCCACCTTGCAACCCATTGCTGAAAAGCAAAGCAACACCGTTTCTCTCCATTGTCCGGAGAATATCGGAACACTGTACGCGGACCAAACCAAAGTTCGTCAGAGTTTGTACAACTTACTCAGCAATGCCTGTAAGTTCACAGAATCCGGTGACATTAGCCTCACGGTTTCTGAAGATGCAGGTGAAGAGGTTGTCTTTAGCATCAAAGACACCGGTATTGGCATGACCCCAGAACAACTGGAAAAAGTGTTCAAAGCCTTTACCCAAGCAGATGCGTCTACCACCCGTAAATATGGAGGAACCGGCCTGGGCCTCACCATCACCAAGCAGTTTATTGAGATGATGGGCGGTCATATTTCAGTGACCAGCCAATACGGCTACGGCACCGAGTTTACGATCCATCTTCCTCGCCAAGTGGAATCAGAATCGAAAGCATCGGCTCCCGCTCAATCTGTCCCCGCCGAACCTAGTAAAATTTCCTTGCCCACAACGGCTAAAGGACAGCCGGGTGGCACAGTACTGGTGATTGACGATGACGAGTATGCCCGAGATTTAATGCAACGGTTTTTAACGGATGCTGGGTATGATGCTGTGGCATCGTCTTCGGGGGTAGAGGGGCTACAACTCGCTGAAGACCTGATGCCGGACATGATCATTTTGGATGTTCTGATGCCAGAGCTAGACGGCTGGTCCGTCCTCCAGAATCTCAAGGGCAATGCCAAGGTAGCAGATATTCCCGTCATTATGATGACGATGGTAGATGCCGAAAAAGTCGGTTTCTCCTTGGGCGCTACTGACTTCCTGACCAAACCCTTACAGCGGGATCGACTGCTGGAACTGTTGGATAAGTATGTCACCACCGCCGATCGCAACTGGATGTTAGTGATTGAAGATGATCTGCCTTCACAAGAAATGCTAGGTCGCCTACTAGAGCGGGAAGATTGGCCCTACAAAACAGCGGGCAATGGCAAACAAGCCCTTGAAGTCCTTGGTACCCATGGCGTCCCAGACTTAATCTTCCTGGATCTAATGATGCCAGAGATGGATGGATTTGAGTTCCTCAAGGTGCTACGGCAAAATCCAGAATGGCAAAATATCCCTGTAATTGTGGTTTCAGCGAAAGACCTGACGGCTAGTGAACGGCTGGAGTTGGGCGATACAGTCCAAAGCATTCACCAAAAAGGCCAGCTCGATCGAGAAGAATTGCTGGAAGAAGTCCAAGACTTTATTGAGATTACAGCGGGTCATTAAATCGAGACCCAGAAAATTCAACAGCGCCTAATCCCAGCAACCAGAGCATTCAATCGCTCTGGTTGCTGTTGTTATTTTCTGCTCGCAGCTCATCACCTTAGAGATGAGGCGTGTCTAAGGTCTATCATCATCCACTCCTATGCCTACAACCATCAGTCACCTTGCCTTCATTGGTTAAAAAGGAGTCTGGCATAGATCCAAATATGGGCAAACTGGCGTATATCTTATCAGTCGGCGTTCGCGCCACTCAGCTTCGTCCAATATTGGGAATAAGGCATGAAATTCAACTGTCGGCCAGTCGGAATAGAGTTTCTGGACAATGCCCCCGTTCAATTCGTGAATCAGGTGGAACTCGCTGCATCACCGGCCCAAGTGTTTGAGATCTTTGAGAACGCCGAGGCTTGGCCCCAATGGTACAAAGAGATTGTCAATGTGGAATGGCATGACCTCCCCCCCTATGGAGTGGGCACTACACGCACTGTCAAACTGACTTCAGTCACTGCAGAAGAATATTTCTTTGTCTGGGAGCAGAACCAGCGTTTGGCATTCTACTTTACGGGTATGAGCCTCCCTCTAGCAAAGGCTTTGGTTGAAGAATATCGACTCATTCCTTTGGGTGAACATCGAAGTCAGTTTACCTATAAAGTTAGCTTAGAGCCTTCGTTTTGGCTCCGTTTGGGAGGTCCATTTATTCTCAAGGTCTATGCAAAGATGTTTGAGCAAGCAACAGCCGATTTGGCTGAGTATATTCGGAGCCAATCTGTGATCTCTTGATGCCAGAGCACATTCCCGATCGTTTTTTTGAATTAGCTCCCTTGTATGCCCTGGGGAGTTTAGCAGAGGGCGAATGCCAGTGGGTTGAAGCTCAAATGGAAGCTCACCCAGAATTAACAGCAGAAATTGTCGCGTATCAAGCTGCGATCGCAACCCTTCCCTATGTCGTTCCACCGCAAACCCTGCCCATCGGCTTAAAAGAGCGCGTCTTCCGCCAAACGACCGGAGCATCACCTCCAGCAGATGAGGAACCTGACGTACCCGTCAGTAAAAACTTTAATCTCTCTAGTCTGAAATGGCGACCCTTTAATGCTTCCGGCTTTGAGATGGCAAAGCTGAACTTGGATCGTGATAGACGTGAACTCACCTGTTTCGTCAGAGCGGTCGCGGATGGACTCCCCTACCCTGCCCATCGTCATGGGGGTCCAGAAGAAATCTTGATGTTGGAAGGAGAACTGAGGATCGGAGAAATGTTGTATGGTCCAGGAGACTATATTCGCTCGGCTGCTGAGTCAGTTCATCCTTGTGCAGAGTCCGTCACTGCTTGCCTATTTTTTCTTAAAACGTCCGTCGATAATGAACTGTTAGTTTGAACATTCACTCAGGGGGCTGGTCGTCCACCATGCCATCGACAGGCCAGGATAGTAGGTGATTTACCAATATTGCCAAGCTGAGTAAGTCAAGATATAGATTCCTAACGCCAAATTGGTCGTGCTATGGGCAATCATGCAGGCATAAAGGCTCTTGGTGACCTTGAGCAAAAGCGTATAAATCACCGCACAGATAATAGCCACCAACCATTCCCTATGGAGGAGTCCGAAAAGCACACAGGAGATAGCAAAGGCTCCCCAGGTAAAGGTGCCCACCGGGATTTTCTGAAACTCGGGTACGCTCAAGTACCGCAGAAGGAAAGAACGCCAAAAGATCTCCTCCATAATGGGCACCATCACCACCAAGCCATAGAAGCGAAAGGCCAAAAAGATAGGTAAGGCCCAGCCCGTTAAACTGACGAAGGGATTGTAACCGACTCGCTCGCCTAGATGGGGATAGGGAATCCACTGGTCGAGCAGAATCCACTCGGCAAAAACGATGAGACCCACTGCGATCGCAGTTACGGTTACCTTGCCACCGGGTCGAACATCCTGCCATGGACGCGCCAAAATGCCCAGCAGTATAGACACCACAATCACCTTTACCCCATAGAGCCAAGGATAGGCCCCCGGCCATAGCCCTTCCAGGGTGGTGATCAGCATAAACGTAGCCATCGGGGCTACATAGGCAACCCAAGGCAGCATATTGATACGGCGCTCTTAATTTATGACTCGAGCATAACCGATGATTTCACATTTGCTGCGTCTTGCTGGGTTAAGCTACGGCGCATCGCTTCCACAAACCGGCTAACGCGAATGGGATCAATGGGTTGATCCACTTGACCATGACGCTTAAGAGAGCTGGAAACAATGGCACCATTCGCGGCTTGAATCAAGCTGGGAATATTTTCCCAATTGGCACCGCTGCCAATAAAAACAGGAACATCTTTAGCCGCATCAATCGCGAGTTCCAAATCACCAATATTGGGCGGGCTGCCCGTTTCCCAACCAGAAATAATAATGCCATCTGCCAATCCCCGTTCGATGGTTTCATGGACGGTTGTGGTCAGGTTGGGCGCGCCCAAAGGACGGGCATGTTTGACGAGAACATCGGCAAAAATTTTGACGTCGCTTCCCAGTTCACGGCGATAGCGCAGAAGGCGGTGGGCTTCCCCTTCAATCAGCCCCTGATCCGTTTCCATGACGCCAGTGAGGACGTTGACGCGAATAAACTGGGCTTCCACACAAGATGCGATCGCCATGGCGCTACAGGCATCATTGCGGAGCACATTAATCCCAATGGGCAAGGGAACCAAATTTTTAACCCGCTGCACCACTAAGCTCATGGCACTGACTACAGCCGGATCAACCGCCCCTTTGGTAAAGGGGGCATCAAAGAAATTTTCAATAATAAGGCCATCGACTCCACCAGCGGCAAGGGCAGTGGATTCTTGTTCAGCTCTGGCAATAACAGCCTTGAGACTGCCGCCCCAACGCGGGGAGGTGGGCAATGGCAGGAGATGGACAACGCCAATAATGGGATTCGGGGATTTAAAAATGTGTTGTAACTCCACGGATAATTGAGTCGAACTCAGTAGGGAGACTATAGAAAAATAAAATTAAATAAGTCTAGAAAATTCTAGCTAAATCACTAGAAAACGGTTGGCACAGCCAAAACCTCCTAGAGTGTCTAGCATAACAGCTTCCAGGAACCATGTATATTCTGTAAATCACTGTTCTCACTGACCGATCGACCTCAAGATCGACCCACCTATGGTTGAATGCTCGGAGATGAGCGGAGAAAAATCAAATTGGGTGCAATCGGCGGTTGCCTTAGGGGGAAATTTAGGCAATCCCAAAGCGACCCTTTCTGCTGCAATTACAACCCTGCAAAACGACGCCAAAATTCTGGTGTTGACCCAATCCCATTGGTATCAAACCGCAGCCGTTGGGCCACCCCAACCCGACTATCTCAATGGTTGTATCAGTTTATTGACGGCTTACTCGCCTGAATCTTTGCTTCAGAAGCTATTGGAGATTGAAACTCAGTTTGGACGTGTCCGACGCGAGCGCTGGGGACCTCGCACCCTAGATCTAGATGTGTTGTTGTTTGGACAAGCCATCATTCAGACGCCGACGTTGACAGTGCCCCATCCCTGTCTGCATGAACGCGCTTTTGTGCTGGCCCCTTTGGCCGAAATCTGTCCAGGCTGGGTGCACCCCGTGCAACAGCAAACCATTGCCGAGCTGGCCAAGGCGGTAGACTATACAGGGGTTCATCGACTGTCTAACTAGCCATGACCTCCACCCTTAACAGCTAACCCATGTCTTTATTTCAAGAACCGCCCGAAATCCTGAAGCCGTTAATGTTTTATGACGGTCGCAAGTATACGTTTGAAGCGAATCGACTGCGATTACCCAATGGTAGTGAAGGGGATTGGTCTTGTGTGCGGCATCCGGGTGGGGCGATGGCGGTCCCCATTACCAATGACGGCCAGTTTGTGTTGGTCAAGCAGTATCGTTTCGCCTTGAAGGGGCGGCTGTTGGAATTCCCGGCAGGAACGGTAGAAGTCCATGAAGCTCCAGGGATAACCATTCGACGAGAAATTGAGGAAGAAACCGGGTATCGGGCTCATCAGTGGCGAAAGCTGGGGGAGTTTCCTTTGGCTCCAGGATATTCGGATGAGATTATCTATGCGTTTTTGGCCCAAGATTTGGAGCTGTTGGAGAACCCACCGGAGCAGGACGAAGATGAGGATATTGAAACGGTGTTGATGACTGCGGAGGAGTTGGAGAAAGCGATTTTGGAGGGGGAACCGATTGATGCGAAGTCGATTTGTGGGTTTTATATGGCGCGGGCGATGTTGCAATGACCATTAGCCTCTGGTGTATCCTGGCCGCTCTGCTCGCCCCTTACATTCTGTCAGTGCTAGCCCGTTCTGGTGTCACCAAAGCAGACTATGTCCAAAACCCACGCGCCTTCAACGAAACCCTCACCGGATGGCATCGCCGCGCCCATCTCGCCCAACTCAACGCCTTTGAAACCTTCCCCGGTTTCGCCGCCGCCGTGCTCGTGGCCCACATAACCCAAGTACCCCAACTTCAGATTGATATCGTTGCCTTGGCCTTCATTCTGTTTCGCATCCTCCACGCCAGCTTCTACATCACCGACAAACCCAACCTCCGCAGCCTCAGTTGGCAAATGGGCATGCTTTGCATCGTCAGCCTATTTATCCTGGCAGCGATTCCCCAGCAAGCTTGATGCTCCATCGAACAGCGCCATTCCTTAAACCCAGGCCAAGCCTTATTGGTAAAATGCTCGTATTTCAATCTAAACAGCCTTAATACTGCAGCATTAAAACCACCTTTAGCCCTACTCAATTATGCTCACCCAGAATCGGCAATCGAATCCGACCCGGCTCCCCCAACCCTTTATTCCCTACCGACCCAAATATTTACCCCTCAGCTGGATCAAACGTAACTTTATCATTGCCAGAGCATTTCTGGGTGCCATAACCATCGTCCTCAAATCAAGACGACAACAACAGTCCCTCCCCTTTGGGGCCTCCGTAGAAATCACCGATCGCTGCAATGCCGGTTGCCATTATTGCTATGTCTATCCCTCAGACTGGAACCAAACCCAACGCGTCCGAGGATATCTGCAACTTTCTCCCCCTGAACATAAAGCCAAAGATCAAGCCATTTACCAAACCCTAGACCAGCTTTCGCACCAAGGCATGGTCCTCGCCACCCTGGTAGGCGGTGAACCCACCCTGGCACCTAAAGTGATTCAATATGCTGCCCGTAAATTTCCCGTCGTTTGGGTCGTGACCAATGGGTCTGCCAAATTCCCTAAAGTGCCGCACTCCGTGGTTTATAGCGTCAGTATTGATGGCCCCCCAGACCACCATAATCAAACCCGAGATCCCCTAGGTTTTTTTCAAAACCATACCTATCAAGACCTGCACGGGATGGCAGCCGCTATCGTCCGCAATATCAATGAATCCGAACGGGGTGCCTACGCCCACATCACCCTGACCCAATCCAGCCTCAAGTTATTTCCAGAAACCGTAGAATGGCTGGTCACCTCTGTCACCAAACTCCGAGGCATTATGGTGTCTGGTGCAGCCACCCATTCTCCTGCGGATCCGAATACCCTGACCCTAGCCGATCGGCAAACCATGAAGGGGATGATTGAGACAGCGGCGGCAAAATATGGCTGGGATTTGTTTCCCTTTAACCAACCTGCAGTCAATGCCTACCTATTTGATGCGCCCTTCGTCATTCAAGATCCCACGCAATGTACCGTGGCTCGGCGAGTCACGAGTTTAGGCTTTGATGGAACCAGCATCGGTAAGTGCATTCTGAGAGATGATACGGACTGTCAGACCTGTGTCTGCAATCTGACCGGATTAATGCGAGGAATCGCCACAGCAGATCGCCCCAGTTTGAAAGGACTCTATCAAGCTTGCTTAGGCTAGGGTGGCCTTGCTGAGGTAACTTTGATATCGCTCCTGCAATTGGTCTACGCCCACCTTGCCCGTCCATAGCTCCACCATCGTCTGGCCAAAGGCCCAAGCATCCTCCTGAATCGAAGGTGCAGTCTCTAGCAACAGGGGCCAGAGGGATAAAAAGTCAAAGACAGGATGGGCATCGGGTTCAGCCAGCAATGTAAAGAGTTCATAGCCCATCTGCAATTTCCCCATAACAACGGGGGCCTGTTCAATGGGAAGCTGGGTTGCCAGAGCCGTTGCTAAGGCCGGAGAACCTGTTGTCATCGTCGACAGAAATCCTAAGAGGGGGCTTTTCAGCAGGGCTGCCAGTCCCTGAGTCGTACTCATTTGGGACGCATACTGGTTGATAATTTTGGCGGCAGTGGTGATACGGGTGGTGCGATCGCGCAAAAATCTTGCCATCCGCGCCTGCTTGGCCGGATCAAATTCATCCACCATTGCTGCAGACAGTTCTGTTCCGCCCCAGGCTTGCCGATCTTGAGTCGTATCGCCCGTAACCATCGGCAAAATCGCGGTCGAAACTTCCCCTAAAATTTCTTGGCGATAGGCAATGGCTTCTCGAATCGAGGTCTCCTTGGGTTGGTCACCGGATCGCCAATCGTAGGGGGGGGACCATTCTCGAATGGGTCGGAGCCGATCCACCTGGGTAACAATGCTAATCACGGGCAGATCGTCCACCTGAGTGGTAATCTCCTCTAAAAACGCCAGATCCATTTGTAAGGCCGGATCCGTGGCAGGCGTAACCAGCAACAGCAGATCCACCTCAGCCGCTTTCTCAAGCACAGCCTGGCGCAAATCTTCTCGACCACTTTGCTCATACCCCGGTGAATCCCAGAGGGTTAGCGTTTCGTCTAGCTTATTCTCAAACCGATACGACTGCAGGGTATCCGTGCTCGGCAATACGTCTACGGCTGCCGTTTCTCGGCCAAATAGAGTATTCACCAAACTACTTTTACCCGCTCCCGTCCGTCCCACCAGCAAGACATTCAGGGGAGCCTGCTCTACCGTCTCGGCAGGCGCAGCTTCCGTAATAATTTCTTGGAGGGTTTGGGTCTCCGCTTCCGGTAGCTTCAGCTCCAGACTCTCCAACGTGCGGACGGCTTCACCACTGTAGAGGGCAATTGCTCGCTCGCCCAGGGCCTGGAGCGTCGTCTCTCGGACAATCTGGCCCAAATTCGCTAATAACTGCTGATTGGCTTGATTGCGATAGGTTTGAGTAGACGTGCGAGTCAAAGCCGCCACGGGATTAAAAATCCATCGGGACCATTGCCATACTTTTACGGCAGTGCGAGCGGCAGGCTCTAGTTTTCGATAGGTTTCATAGGTTTCATAGGCCTGCCCCACCGTCACCTGACCCAGCACCGGAGACAGTTTCTGCATCCACTGATCCACATCATCCACAGTGCCCCGCAACAAACCATAGGCATCTGGAACATAAATATTCAGAAATGGACGTTTAGTGGTGGGGTAGTAGACATGGGCAATGGCCTCAATCAACGTTTGGCAGCGGCGAAAAAACTGGGTCCAATCTTCCCAGGGCAAGACATCCTCTCTAGCTGCCACTAGAATCGTTTGGATTTCAGCTTCGGCCTGCTGCCGACGGGGTTCACTCGAAGATGTCTCTTCAGCCTGATCTTGAATAAAGGCTCTAGCTTCCGCTGCAATCTGATCCGGCAGCCGCAACCAGCGCACCAGCAAATACTGCCAGCCCAAAAACACTAAAATCACGATGGCCCAAATCCAGCTCAGTCCCCACTGATGGATTTGTAATCCAGCCGCAGCCCCCAGAAATCCGAGCACGCTAACGACGGGTAGAGCCAAAACGACCCACTGCCAGACCTTGAGACGAATCATAGGGCGGATTGATGTATGGAACGAAAAAGGACCCAAGGGCAATATAGCCCGCAGACGACCTAGAAGATCTTTGCAGGGAGCCAATATTCCCTGCTACAGCCGCTTTGAAACATAGGAGAAGACAACCGCTTGTGCATACAGATAGGGAGTGCCCACAAACAGGGCAATCAGTCCAGTCACGAGGTCACCGGTGACAATGCAGTAAATTCCAGCACCAATATTCAGAACCAACCCCAACCAGGAAAGCAAGAGCGCAACCTGCAACGAGAACTTAGCTATCGGAGAGTTACGCCCCCCAAAAAAACTAGCACCGCTAGACCCTGCTCTCCCACACTTAGGGCAACTTAATAGGTCAGAATCATATCCAGTACCGCACCTAGAACAAATGGGCATCTACTATCTCGCTGCTCTCGCTGCTGGTTATGACAGCCGTATGGAATTCCCTATGAATAATTTGACACTACTCAGGGTCTTCAGAATCTTGATCAAATGAGAGGCTATTGCCCAACAGGCTAGTATCCAATTCCATCCGCTGTTCCATCTTACGGAGGAAGTAACCCGTCATCATCGCGGAAGCCAGCAAGCCTGCTAGATTATCTCGGTCGGTAACGACTTGAACGCTGAAAGCTTCGCTTGGCAGGACACCCACGAGCCCTTGTACATTTTGCGAAATGATTTGCTTGATCTCAGGGCTGACGGACTTAGCAACCCGGGCCAGAACTTCTGGCGGTTGATTTTGTAAATATTTGATTAAGAGATTGGCCTGAGCCTCCTCTGAATCACTCATAATAAAGTTGGCGTTTTCGGGGTCGAAAGCCATAAAGCACCCTCAGAATCTGCTTGCATTCATTGTGTCATCTCTACCTCTAGTGTGCCCAGCTTCTCGGTGGAGAGAAGCCCGAACCTTAAGGTAATTTGATCAACACTACATCCAGAAATCAGAACTTCGTGAATGGGTGGACAAGCGTTCTGCTTCCTTGACGGTAGTATAAACGATTGTTAACTTTTTTGGCGAGATTTCAAGTCCAGAACGCCGGGTGCAAGAACTTGTAAATCATGCATCAAGCAAGATCCACGGAATTGCTTTCTTGACCCTAAATGGACTCCCATAATCGAGGACGAGGCTGGCCCTGCAGGCGAGTATGGGTGTCTTGGAGTAATTGGGGAATAGGCAACTGCTCCGGGCAGCGCGGCAAACAATCACCACAATCTGTACAGCGATTGCCCCGTCGTCCAGGGAACCAATGGCCTGCATTCTCAAACATGCGGTAGCGATAGCGACCAAAGTCTTCCATATCGTAGGCCAGGGTCAAATTCCGTAACCGCAAAATCTCGGGAATGTTGATGTCTTCTGGGCAAGGCAGACAGGCATGGCATTGCTGACACAGATCAGGCAGGGTCTGGGCCTGGGCTTGGAGGCGGTCCAGAATCTGCTGCTCTGGGTCCGTGAGGGGATGAATCTGATCTGCGATCGCAAGGGGCCAATCCAACTCTTCTGGCTTCGCCGCTCCCACGCTCAAGGTCGTCACCCCAGGCTGACTCAGCAAGAATCGGGCATTGAGATGAAGGGGATCCAGCGACTGACAAAGCTCTTTTAACCGTTCAGGAGGCGTATACAGTAACCCTCCTTTATCCGCAGGGGAAATGATAAAAATGCCCATTTCTTTGCGACTCGCCAGCTCAACGGCGGGGGCATTGCGCTGAAAGAAGAAGTTGTAGTGCAGGTTCACAAACTCAAATAAATCTGTCTCCAACGCCGCCAAAATGAGGGCTAAAGAACCATGGGTGGAAAACCCTACATGGCGAATTCGATTGGCGGCTTTTGCGGCCTGGACCGCTTGCATACATCCTTGGGGATCCTTGATCCATTCCAAATGTTCTGGCGTATTGAGTCCATGAATTGCCAGACAGTCCATCGTTTCCAGTCCTAGCCGTTCCAAGGACAAATCAATCGCCTCGGCCATCGATTGGGCATCTGGCTTGGGCGTAATTTTGGTCGTGAGATAGAGGCGCTGAGCCTCTCCCTGCCAAGGCTCTGGCAGATAGCAGCCGTCTTCCCTAGCCAGCCCTAACGCCTGAATCATCTGCCCCAGATAAACTTCGCTTTTACCATAGCCTTGAGCGGTTTCAATATGATTAACACCCAGCTCAAAGGCCCGCATCAAGGTCGCTTCGGCATTCTGGGCCGACTGCAAATATCGCATCGTCCCCAAAGAAAACACCGACAGATGCAGATTCGTCTGGCCGAAACGGCGATATTTCATGGTGAGTCGCTAAAGTTAGCTGGATTCAGCCGAAGGCTCGCTCCCCCCTCGACTCTGAATAAAGTCTTCGGGACGGATATTGTCGATAAATTCGTGAAATTCTTCCTGCTCCGCCTGATCTGCTTCTTTATCTACGGGAATAGACGCATCTGCCACCACTTCTTCCAATACCCATATGGGGCTATCCATTCGTAGTGCCAGTGCGATCGCATCACTCGGACGGGCATCGACTTCCTTTTTAGAATCCCCTTGCTGGAGGGTCAGGACCGCATAAAAGGTATTATCTTGCAGAGAATGAATCACGACCCGCTCTAAATCGATGTCCCACTGATCCATACAGCTCACCATCAGATCATGGGTCATGGGACGGGGCGTTTTTTGGCTCTCTAATGCCGTGAGAATAGCCCTAGCCTCTGTTTGACCGATCCAAATAGGTAAAGCGCGACGTTCCGATGCATCTTTCAAAAGAACGATAGGGAGTCGGGTTGCGGCATCTAAAGCAATACCAGCAACATTCATTTCAATCATGCTTGTAGACCCAATGGAACAATGGCCACGGAGGATACCTTCTCATGTAAACCCATACCATTGAGGATTCTCTACAATTTCTTTAGGGCAATTTATACTCTAAGGATCTGGCTAAGAATCTCAGAAGTATGATGGTTTGAGAATCAAGATAGGATTCCCCGCTCCGATCCTAGCCAAGGCAATCGCAATTTGCCAATGTAGGAAATACTGATGTTAATGATGGCTTGATAAGATTAAGTGTTTACAGGACTCATCCAAGGGTTAGGCTATCTTCAGCCCCAAGGCCCACAGCAAATTTTGGTAAAGTGTGGGGCCGTGCCCTTTTGGGAGGATCTGGCCATCGGCGATAGTGTGGCAGTGGATGGCGTCTGTTTAACCGTCGAGACGCTCATTGCTCAGGGGTTCGTCGTATCTGTGTCTCCAGAAACCGTGCAGCGCACCACCCTCTCTCAGCGGTTACAGACCCACCAGGCCGTCAATTTAGAACCAGCGCTCAGTGTCGGAGATCGGTTGGGGGGCCATTTTGTCACGGGTCATATTGATGATGTGGGGGTATTCCAAGGACTACAGCAAACCGATACCTCCTGGGAGCTAAGCTTCGCAGTACCGGATGCGATCGCACGCTTTATCATCCACAAAGGCAGTGTAGCCATCAACGGCGTCAGCTTGACTATTGCCGACTGCAACGACAGCGGCACTCACTTCAAAGTCGCCGTCATTCCCCATAGCTTTGCCAACACCAACTTGAATACCTTAAGTCCAGGGGATCAGGTCAATATCGAAAACGATGTGTTAGGCAAATATGTGGCTAAACTCCTACACCTGCCCGGTCCCCCCTCCTCCACTGCAGCGATGCCTGAGATAACGACCGATTTTCTTGCCACCCACGGCTTCGGTAGCCTGTAATGGGTTTTGTCGAGTCACCCATGCCATCAGACATCGCTCAATTTATACATTGTGCCCTTACCTTGCATGGGCACAACGGCACCATCTCCAGCAGCAGGTAATCACGGCTAAGTCTGCTGCCAAGCTGGATATCGTGCGCCCCTGAACTGCCATAGTATCAACCTCGCACCCTTCTCAATTCGCCCACGCCTGCCCCCCTTGTTATCAGCTATCAAGCATGAAGCATCGACAAACAAAGTTAGTGATGACGGTCGCTTTATGGCTCGGTGCACTAACCTTGATCACGATTAGTACCCTGTCTCCCTTTACGTTTAATCTACAGGACCTTAATCTCAAAGACGCCATCAGCTTAGGAATCCAAAATGCCACCAATCCTATCGATATAGTGGCGAATATCATTCTCTTTCTCCCCTTAGGGTTCAGTAGCTATGCCCTGACGCTCAGACTCCCAAGACGTAAAACCGTGCTCTGTCTGGTGAGTATCGGTGTGCTCAGCACTTCCATCTCCCTTCTGGTTGAAACGGCACAACTCTTTCTTCCAGGCCGATTTCCCACCTTATCCGATATCGTTTTCAATGGACTAGGCGGTTTTTTAGGGGGCTTTTTTGCGCGACAGCTATCCATGCCAAAAGACCAAAGATTTCCAACCAAGCTCAACAAAACGGTTTTTCTGATTGCATTCCTTGGGTATTTTCTGTCCATCTATGTTGGGCTCTCTCTATTTACCCGTCAAATCCAGCTCAGTAACTGGCAAACGTCTTATCCCTTGACTATTGGGAATACGGCAACCGGGAAGCATCCATGGCTCGGTAAAGCATCCAATCTTCTTTTCTTTGATTCAGCCTTAACAGCCGACAGTATTGAACCATTGCTTAACTCTAAGCTCGATGCCAATAGTTATGAGTCGTTAGCATTTTCTTGTCTATTAGAACCAGACATCATAGAAAGCACTCATTTACCGTCAGACCTAAACTTATGCGAAAACCCTTCGCCTCAAAAAAAGCTACATCCTCAGGCAGACAATGATGTCTGGTATTTAGTTGAAAGCAGTAATCTTGACTTTATCAACCGTATAAAATCCAACAAGGCTTTTACCATTACCCTCAAAATCAAATCTAAATTTAATCGGGGGTTTGGCGTCGTTTTGGCTCTTGGTGAAGATATCGATCATGCCAACTTTATCTTCGGAATCCAAGCCAAGCGACTCACGATCCGCATTCGCTTTCCACTCTCTGGGTTAGCGGGCATGGCGCCTGAAATAGTGATTCATGATGACAATCTAAATTTTATAGATCAAACAATCGTGATGGTCTATGACGGCATTTCTTTTCACATTTACCAGAACGAAATCACTCAAACCAGACAAGTCTCTTTACTCTCGGGCCTGTACTTTATGCAGCCTCTGTCCACAATCTATCGAGAATGGCGACTAGAGTTATTGAACTTCGACTTATATAAATGGTTATTTATTGCCTTTACATTTACCCCCGCAACCATCTTATTCGAGCGACTGCAAGCAACAGGGCAAATCAATACATCTAGAGAACTGTCTCAATACGTCATTGGCATCTCGATATTCGCGGCGCTCATTGCTAGGGTCTATACCAGCAGCCTCAATTTTTGGTTATTTGAATGGATTGAAGTGTTAGCCATCATCCTATTCTGTTGGTTTGGCACCAAGCTTTACTTCATCACCCTAAAAAAATGTCAGCTTGAGTGATCTCGCTTTCACCTTCCCAGGGAAAAGCGAGTAAGCCCATGTATAGCCCTATGAAAACCTCAAATCATCAAACCGTTTTTTATCAACAGATCTATCAGTTAGTCCGCAAAATTCCTCCTGGCCAAGTCGCCACCTATGGCCAAATTGCAGAGCTACTCGGCAGACCTCGCCATGCCCGTCAGATTGGCTATGCCCTGTATCAAGTAGCACCAGGTTCAGATATTCCCTGGCAGCGGGTTGTAAATGCCCAGGGCATGATTTCCCATTCCCCTCAACGTCAGGGGAGCGATGACCTACAGCGCATTTTGCTTGAGCAAGAAGGCATCACTTTTAATAGCCAAGACAAACTGGACCTGCGCCGCTATCGTTGGCAGCCAGACCTACTGGAGTGAACCTCTGGGGTCCAAAATATCTCGCAAGGTGTCCCCTAAGAGGTTAAAGGACAGCACCGTCAAGATAATCAAAATCGCGGGTGGCCACACCAGCCAAGGCTGCAAAATCAAGATAGAGGCGTTGGTTGAAAGAGATAGCAAATTCCCCCAGGAGGGATCGGGCTGTTCAATTCCCAGGCCAATCAGGCTTAGCACCGATTCCGCCACAATAAAACTGGGAATGGCTAGAGTGGCCGAAATAATCACATAGGTGGCCGTTTGGGGTAGGACATGGCGGGTAATGATATACAGCGGCTTGGCCCCCATCACCTTGGCCGCCTGAATAAATTCCTGCTCCTTAATGGAAAGCACCTGACCTCGAATGACCCGCGCTAGTCCTGCCCAACCCACAAACGAAGTAATTAAAACAATCAGCAAAAAGCGCTCGCTACTGGATAAGCCGGGTGGCAAAATAGCCGCCAGGGCCACCAATAGATACAGGCCAGGGATGGTCATTAAGACTTCCACTAGGCGCATCAAAATGCTATCCACCCAGCCACCGAAATAGCCAGAAATACCGCCGACTAACATTCCTAAAGGGAGAGAAATGGCGACCCCCACTAAGCCAATACTGAGGCTAATCCGCCCTCCAAACAGAATCCGGCTGAGTTGATCACGAGCCTGGTCATCCGTACCCAGGATGTTGAGATAGCCTTGGCCAGTGGTGCCAAACAAGTGGCGATCAAAAGGGATGCCTGGGAACACCGTGACTTGATCAATTTTGGGATCAGACCAAGAGAATTGGGTGGGCAATGGCAGCTTTAATTGCAAAAATCGATAGTTCCAGCCTTTAACGAAGAGGCGAATGGGAGACGGTTGGGTCCGATCCACTTGTAAATCTCGGATGCCCGTTTGCCAGGCTTTGGATTCTTTATTGCGCCAGTCAATAGGTTCAAGGGTGGTGGGATAGACATGGGGGCCAATCCATTGTCCCTCTGCATTGTTCCAGTAAATCTGGGTGGGCGGTAATAAAGCCCCATTCACTTGGGGTTGGCAGGCCCCAGTATTAATGGTTTCTGTATCGCAAGGGGCATAGGGGGCAACAAAGTCCGCTCCGATCACTAACAGGTAGAAGGTAATCAGAATGGCGGCCCCAAATCGAGCCAATTTTTTCTGACGAAGCTGTTGCCACCAACTCATAAGTTCTTGCCCTTGGTGATGAAGACTTCCACATTGTAGGCCCTGAATTGATGCAACCTCGTTTAGAGGCGGCGTTGCCCCCATTTTTTAACTAAGGTGGCGGCAACATCCACCATGTTTGGGTCCAAGGTGTTGAGATAGCTGGCTAAGTCCTGATCTAAAGGCTGTGAACTGAGTTCCGCCAAGATCTTTTCTGGGATGTCATGGGTAGATAGAGTCTCTAGCAAAAAGGATTGAAAATCAGCGAGATCTTGTTCTTGCACCGTTCAAGTCCTTGCTTCTATCGTAAAGCGATCGGTGATCTGCCGAATGTGAGTAAAGTCTTGTCTAAATTGAATTTGCTCTTGTTCTGAATTCAAGGTATTGCCCATCCGTTCCAAAATAATGGCTTCGACGGAGGAGCAGCGTTGAAGGGCCAGTTTTAAGAGTTCAAAGACAAGCTCTGGCACCGCCTGATCATGAGTATCCCGCCGAATCGTGGCCGTGCCATGGTGACTCCAAGATCCACCGGATAGATGCAGTTCTCGCACTCTTGCAAGGGGATAAAGGTTGAGGATTTCTGTGGCAGAGAGCTGAAAATTGTGCATCTGGCAGTAGAGATTATGTAAATCCAGCAGCAGAAAGCCATCCACGGATTCCAGGAGCTGATCCAAAAACTCCCCTTGTTGACGGACATCTTGCAGGCCAAAGGCAAAGGCGAGGTTTTCTAAGCCCACGGGCACTTGGGCAATCTCTGCGAATTGTTGGATGCGATCGCATCCCAGTTTCAAAGTCTCTGGCAACATCGGCATGGGCAACGGCGCACTGCGAGCAAAGTTCCGAGTCGCCATCCAGCCAAAATGTTCGGAGATATGCCGATAGGAATAGTCCCGACATTCTGCCTGTAGACAGGCCAACCAGTGACGTCGATCCAGCTGGGCAGACAGCAGAGAGTAACTGACACCATGCCCCAACAGACCGTTACGCTGACTAAACTGCCGCAAAACGGAGCACAACGGATCGGGGAGGGACACGCCACCCCACCCCATATCAAAACTCCATTCCACCACCTCCACCTCGCTCGCATCAAAAAGGGGCTGAGCCGCCTGCCAAAAATCTGGCTGAGGCATCAGAGAGAGGCCGATTTGAGGCGTCATTAACCCATGCCGCAAGGCGGGCAAGGCTCATGGGGCAACTGGCGCGGATCAAAGGGGGCATGGGTCTGCATTCCCGGTGTTAGGGGCTCTGGGACCGGTTCCACCTCGGTAACTAACGTGGGCTGATTAGTAGGGGGCTCAGGCTTCGTCTCTGACACCTCTGGCTCAGGCTCTGCGGCAGACTGAAACCACCACTGCGTGGCCGCAGGGCGGGCCTGGGCAACCAGAGAGACCAAAGAGAGTAGGAAGGCCGTTAAACCAGCGGTGACAGAGAACTTTTTCATGGAGCTAGCCAATTTTTTTGAGATGACTCCATGCTAAGCAATGAATCAAGCCCTCAGACCCTGGTTTCAATTTTTGCAACTAGCGGGTCTGCCCACGTTGTCGGGCATCTCACCCCATCTCTCAGGGTTAGTAATGAAAGGGAATCGTCAACAAAGGGGCAGCAGTAACCAATAAGCCGCTCCAGGTCCAGGAATAGGACAGGGGAGCCGTTTCCCTGGGGTCAAGTAGGGCATCGATTCGCTCTGATAAGCGATGGCCCGTTGCCGTCTGCATGGCGGCACAAATATTCTCTGCAAATTCGGCGGGATAGGGGTTGACCATCAACAGCAAGGATTCCGCTAGCACCAACGGATCAACCTGCTGGGCAGCCCACTGATCGGCGCGCAATTCCCGCAGCAGCAAGAGTTCTTGCCACAGTTCTGTGGAATGGGGCAGCCAAGCCGTCAGCCGACGTAGCCAGCCCCACCAGAAAAACCAAAAGGTATCACGATACTGTTGATGCGCTTGTTCATGGACCAACACTGCAGCAAGTTGATCAGTAGACAGGACCTGTACCAACCCGTTAGTGATTACTAATTCAGACTGCCAAAATCCCACTTGAGCAGCATAGGGCAAGGCATGATCGATTTGGTAGGCTGAATGGCCTTGGATATGCGTTTGGGGACAGGCATAAATACGCTGTAGGCTTGACCAGCCCTCAACTAAAAGCTTGAGATTCAAGCAGGCCGCTACTCCCACAAACCCAACAGCAATACCGTAACTCCACCCATTTTCTCGAACCCACACCATATGGCCTTGAGGTCCCATATATAAAACTGCGATCGCAGTCATGAGCAACAGCAAGGGGGACCATAAGAAGACCAACAGATTACCCTGCCACCGCTGCGCCCAAGTCCATTGGTCGCGCTTGGATTCTAGCCAACGATAGCCATAGGTTCGACACAGCCAAGCCAGGGACAAGGCACTGAGTATCATCAGCAAATGCATTACTGATCCTCCCTAGCTTTGCGAGCAGCCCGTATCTTATCTGCGATCGCTTCTAGTTGCTCGACGCTAGCCTGATCAAGATGATCGGCAAAAGCGGCAACGGTATCAGGATTTCCTACGGCTAAAAACTGCTGAAGCTGATCGTAGGCCCACAGGGAGTTGGCTTGCGCTCGGGAAACCAGAGGACGCCAAACAAAGCTGCGATTTTGTTTATCACAAGCTAACCAGCCTTTTTTAGTCAGGCGATTGAGAACGGTGGTGACGGAGGTGTAGGCCAATTCGCGATCGGGATTGGTCAAAATCTGTTCATGCACCTGTTTGACGGTGGCGGTCCCCAGATCCCAAATCAAGTTGAGAATTTCGAATTCTAAGGGACCGAGAGAAAGCTGCTTGGGACGAAAGTCCGGGAGCGATGTCATCGCTGTTCTATCCTGCTGATTGGTTAGCTACCGTTCAAGGTAACGTACCATTTAACGGCAAAACGCTTTAAACACAAGACTTTTTAGGTTCAATAGCTAGTCGTCCCTAACAAAACTCACCAGGCCATATAGCGTAGGCCTTTCAGGCGCTAACATACAGCTTTGAAATTGCAATTATATTCGCTGACCCTTGTAAAAACTGGCGAAATAGCGCTTTTTTAGATTGCTTAAAACTCCCAATCCTTGTAGAGGATCAAGTCTATGTGCTCCAAATTTGACCTCTAGGGGCTTTGATATGCAAGGGTTGTAGCAAAGTACCTCCAAAATGGAAGGGTTTTTTCAGGGATGACTAGCTACTGAGTTTTTCAAGCTAGAAATTTTCTGGTTGAAGATCATAAACGGATTCATTGCAGCACTGTTGTGCTAAGGCACAAAAGATATGTCACGCTTAAACTCAGAAAGACTTCTAGGAGTCTTCATTCAAAAATAGCTTCCTATTAGTAAGGCATCTCACGAATTTATCACTCCTTAAAAGAGCAGTACCATCAAACCAATTACCAACGTTATCTCTTACTAACAGCTAGTTCCCCAACCAAATGATAGGATAGATATTTTCTTAGCTGTCCCCTCGTTTGCGGAGTTTTTCTAGTGCACTTGAGATATAGTCACCAATCTCATCTGAGGCCATGTCTTGAGCCTCGATTCGATAAAGGTCTCCTATAATCGCTGGAACAGAAGTCAGATCAAGCCTAACAACAAGGAGCGGTATCTTAGCATCAATAAGTTGTTTGACTGCTGAACTCAGTTCTCGTTCTACCCATGGTGCCCCAACACAAGCTTCTGACCAAAATAAAGTGAAATGAGTCATTCCCGCTAGCCCTTTATCAATCTCCATAACAAGAGAATCTGAAGGGACAAGTTTATCCTCATCAAACCAGATCCCAACGCCGTTACTTTTAAGTTTTTCTGCAACGCCTCGAACAAGTTTTTTATCCACTGATCGGTGGCTGAGAAAAACCGAATATGGCGACCGAAAGTGTGATAGAGATCTTTTAATCTCTTGTTGCGCTTCAGATTCTAGAAACTGGCAGATATTGGAAAGCCAAATAGTATTTTGAGGACAGCGACTACACCAGACATCACTTGAAACATTTCCAGCTATGAAAACAACGAATCCACTTCCCACTTGAGCAATAGAGGCAAATGGGCAACAACTGTTAGGATCCGTCCATTCATCGTTTTGCAGGCAACCCGTAGAACCTTGGTTCCCTGAAGCCAACAAGCCTTGCCAGGAGCTCAGTTTAACAGGAAGGCCTACCAGAATCTCATCAACCCTGTCATAGATGGGCTGCAGCCAATCGTTGAAGATCATTTTCGAAGGTTTACAGACTATCTGGCGATGCCCTTCCCAACAAGATGACTCGTCTGAACCATATTCCACAAATCGGCCATTATTTGGTCCATAACTTGCATAGCCTTTCGTCAAAACTCCAGCTTTCAAGTAGTGAGATTTATAGTTGTTCAATTCATTCGCATCTGCATCTGAAACAATAAAAATTCCTCCTTCATTCACAAACTTTTCAACTAAGGACTGTGGGACTTTCCATGTCCCATCGTCAGATGCAAATAAGCCACCCTCAACATAAATCACAGTAGGATCGAAGTCTCGAAAGAGAGAGTGATCAACTACATCATTTGCCATTTTTGGATTCGATAATTGCTTCTCACTAGAACTAATCATGTGAGCTAAGAGACATTCTTCTGACAAGTTTTTTAGCTTGTCATATAGATTTCTACCCTTGAGAGCTCCACGTCCATTAATACTGAGATAGCTTTGTAGATATAGGGTTTTCATCGCAGTAAAATAAAGTTACAAAAATACAACTTCAGACCTTAATCTGCTTACTATCAAAAGATTTTAACGGTACAAGATGTTGCTAGCTACCTAGCATCTCTAAATAAAATCTTAAGTGTAATAAGCTGTCATATCTCTCAACTCTCAACATTGGGATTGAAGCAAAAAATCTCAATAACTACATCCAAACACAACCCAATCTGGAACGATTAAGTCTCCTGAATATTAATCTTATTACAGCACAGTAATTAAGTTCGACAGACTGTCGTTTGACTTTTCCAGAACGCTTCACCCAGGATAGTTGTGGCAAATGGTTTGTCAGTCAAATTTGAAGTTGTTTTTGACTTGCGATCGCATCTCACTCCACCGGGGCATATGGTTATGACTTCTGTTCGAAAATGGGCTTTACTAGCGGTTTATATCGGAGTTGGAGCATTGGTGACTCCTCGCATTGTGCAATCCCACCATACGCAACCCCAAACCGTTTCATCCGCCGATCAGAAAACAAAACATCATCACCATAAGCACCATAAACAACTCGAAATTTCCGCCAATCAAGCCCCACCTACGGTTGAGTTAGTCGCTCATCCCGATCAGGTCCAGGGCTGGAATTTAGAACTGAAGGTCACCAACTTTAACTTTGCCCCTACCCAAGTCAACGCCCCGAGTAAAACCTCCGAAGGCCATGCTCACCTGTATATCAATGACAAAAAAGTAACTCGTCTGTACGGCAATTGGTACTACCTGTCTGAGTTACCCACAGGCACGAACACCCTCAAAGTCACCCTCAACAGCAACGGCCATGAAGCCCTTGTGCATCGAGGCCAACCCATCAGCGACACTGCAGTCATTCAGGTTGCGCCCCGACCCTAAAATGCTAGACCTGTTACTCGTCACAGCCCTGGGATTTGTCGGCAGCTTTGGCCATTGCGTCGGTATGTGTGGACCCTTAGCGGCCAGCTTTGCCCTGACCTCCGGTGAATCCCGAACGTGGCGACAACAACTAACCTTTCATGTTCTGCTCAATCTAGGACGCACTTTGAGTTATGGCCTGATCGGAGCAGCCATTGGTGCCCTCAGTTCCGTCCTGGTTGCGGGGGGAGAACTGGCGGGTATTGATAGTGTTCTACGTCGTAGCATTGCCTTGTTAATGGGTGGCTTGTTGATCTGGCTGGGAATTCGGCAAATTCGCCCCGGTTGGCTGCCTAAACTGCCTCTGCCACACCCATTACTGAAAT
This sequence comes from Acaryochloris sp. CCMEE 5410, assembly GCF_000238775.2. Classification (NCBI taxonomy): domain Bacteria; kingdom Bacillati; phylum Cyanobacteriota; class Cyanophyceae; order Acaryochloridales; family Acaryochloridaceae; genus Acaryochloris; species Acaryochloris sp. CCMEE 5410. The sequence goes on from NZ_AFEJ02000002.1 coordinate 1,874,899, forward strand.
TGGGGCTGCATGAGCGTTTCAATCGAGCCATGACCGGGTTGGCCCATCAACCCCACTGGTGGACGCCTGCGTTACTAGGGATGATCTGGGGACTCATTCCCTGTGGCTTTCTGTATGCAGCCCAAATTAAAGCCGCAGCCACAGGGAACTGGTTATTCGGAAGTGCCACAATGCTGTGTTTCGGGTTGGGAACGATGCCCACCTTATTAGGAGTGGGGTTTTCCACTGCCATTCTTGGTCAGGATCGACGCAGCCAACTCTTCCAGCTAGGGGGCTGGCTTATGCTGATCATTGGTGTGCTGACCGTCCTCAGAACGGGGGAAATGCAGGACTACAGCAGCCATACTGCCTTGCTGTTGTTGATGTTGGCCCTCCTGGCCCGTCCCATACAGCCTTTATGGTCAGCCCCACTGCACTATCGACGACTGTTTGGGGTGGGGGCCTTTGTTCTCTCACTTATCCATGTATTGCGGGTGCTCGACCATTCCTTTCAGTGGTCGCTCACAGCGATTCCCTTTATGCTGCCCCTCCATCAAGCAGGTCTTTGGGCAGGGGTCGTTGCCTTGGCCTTGCTTATTCCGTTAGCCACAACCAGTACCAATGGGATGGTGCAACGATTAGGCCCCCATTGGCGACGGCTTCATCTTCTCAGTATCCCTGCTCTCCTGTTAGCAGGCAGCCATACGGTAATGATCGGATCCCATTATTTAGGGGGGCTGGAATGGACAGGGGTGCATTTAGGGAGGACGGTTGCGATCGCAACGGCAATCCTCCTGGTTTTACTCATCCGCTGCCGTTGGGTATGGGCCTTGTTCTCACTGGAGAAATTTTATGGTGCGTCTTCTCCATTGCGGTAGTTTAGCCTTCTTAGCAGTTGGATTATGGGTCGGACCCAGCCAGGCCCATACCGTCAAAGCATCCGACTCAGTTGCCGTCACCTTTCATTTAGAACCCGATCACAATCCAAGGGCAGGAGACCCTGCTCAAGTCTGGTTCGTCCTTACCCAAAAGGGGGGCAGTACCATCCCTCTCTCCCAATGCAACTGCCATCTGCAGGTGATTGCAGAGGAAAATGGACAGACAATTGCCCAACCGCCTTTAACCGCCGTCTCCGCAGAGCAATACCAAAATATTCCTGGCGCTGATGTGACGTTCCCAAAACCGGGGGCATATCAATTGAGCATTCAAGGCCAGCCACAAACAGGCGATGCATTCCAACCGTTTCAGTTTAGTTTTCCCGTCACTGTCGCTAAAGGCAGTAGCCCAAAACCCTCTCCGCCTGTCCAGTCAATAGATACACCCTTATCTTCGTCAAAATCAGATCTACCCAAGGTTGCATGGATCAGCATCAGTATTGGCGCAGGACTTAGTTTTGTGATGCTAGTTCTTCGGCTTCGAAAAAACAGTAAATAGCCCATTGAGAGCATCCCACTTCCAGAGTGCTCAAACCGGATGAGGACAACACTTACCCTTCTTCCAAGTAAAACCGATCGTTGGTCTGGACAGCATCACGCAGAATTAATTCTAGAGCCCTCAGATCCCATAAAACCCAATGGACCCCCTCCGGACTTTTATCTACTTCTGGATAAGCAAGAAGATAATTCAAAAGCTTTTGAACGGTGTCCAGCCCTTGGTTAGGGTCATACCATTCAGGACTAGTTTCTAATGCTTCTCCGTCATCGTTTTCTTCAAGCATAAAAGCACTGAGAGGCGTAATGTTTAAGTCTTCTGCAATGTCTTCCAACAGTAGACTCGCAGACGGCAGATTGCCCCCAAATATCAGCTCTTCACCTTTGAGATCCATCTCAGCAGGTAAAGCACAGGATCCAGTGTTTTCTAGAACGATATCTAGGCATCTTGACATGGGCTGATTTTCTCCAAAAATTTAGCGACACCAATTTTCTTTCGCCCGCTCACTCAGCATTATGAGCAGCAAGGACCGTAAGCCGCCTGAATCGCGCTGGTGCATGACCAACACAATGGGCTTTGCATCGGCTTGATATTGCGATCGCAACCGCCTTTACCAACCTCTGTCTATTCCCCAAGATTCCCAAAATATCAGTGGCTTCAGCCGAAGTAGAAGGAAGGTTTCACACTAGCTATGTCCCCCCCTCTACGGAAAAAAGCGTCTCAGGTGTTCGCTCTCTGTATTATCGATTGTCGCTAGATTAACGAAAATCATCTGGCATTGGTGTGAAGTTCTTTACAAATTTTTAGTCTGAGCGTTAGCTAGACTGTAATGCCATTGAGAATACTAGAAAGTACTATTAGCAATGAATTCACCCAATGAGAAAGCGCTTATTGAATAGATGGGGACTTTTGGGATTAATACTGTGCTGTCTTGGCTTTATCGTATTTGCCAGTTGGGAAGAGCTTCGATTATTTTCTATCGATGCTCAGAGTGGTAAGGTACGTTGGTCAAAAGTCTTAGATTCTTTTAATGGAGAAGCTACGACTCCTGTTACTCATAATGGCACGCTTTTCCTACAAATTATCCGAACGGATTTGAATAGGCAGGGTTGGCAACAAATTTCAGCATTTTCTACTCAAACAGGGCAGCTTATTTGGGAACGTAATTTCTTTTCTGACTATGCTGAAAAAGCCAATATTCGACAAATTGCATTGCCTGTTGCTACACCTCAGACATTAATTGTTAATTTACCGATCAGAAGCAATGATCACTTTAACCAGATGGTGGTCTTTGATCGTGAAACGGGTGATTATGAGCAAGTGTCTCAACGTTTTTTTCTATCTTTCAAAGGTAAAACTAGTTTAGTTAACCATAATCAGATCCTATGGATGATGACATTTGATCAATTCCCCATATGGAAAACAGGCTGTGATCAAGCTAAAGTTGTTCTGAAAAAGCGGGATCTGTGGATCAAACAGACTCAATGGGAATTTAGATTACCTGAGCAATTCTGTCGCAGTCATTTAGCTAGCCATGATGAATTTCTCATCGCCAATGAACATTCTGTGTATTTTAAGGATGGCGAAAAGATCCAGGTGCGAGATGCTAAGAGTGGAGAACTTAAATTTCAACTATCTACACCCGTTAAAAAGATCGGATTAACAGGAAATACTTTTTTGATCAGTGATAGAAATTCGGTAACAGCCTTTGATGCCAAAACGGGGAAAAACAAGTGGAGATCGGAAGGGATTTGTGGAGCTGGGTCTACCACCAATAATTTGACGACGGATTCCGAGACCCTATATATCCAGTGCGATCCAGATCCTGATTATAGATATATATCCCGGTATGGAATCACAGCCTTAAAGGTCAATAACGGTAAGAAAAAGTGGTTTCGTCAGCTCAAGACTGATATATTCCATACGCCAAGCATCGCATCTGAATATATTGCAGTTATAGATGCAACTCATCCAAGATGGTTATCCAATTCCGAAAGTGCGGTTACAATCCTTTCTAAAAAAGATGGCTCCGTACAATCTCGCTTCCCAATTAGCTCAGCTTCTATCGATCAAGTAGTGTCAGCCGATCAGACTCATTTCTACTTTGTAGATCGTTCTCCACGGTGGCGTCATTGGATATCACACTGGAACCCAAATTGGCATTGATTTTTAATTGATTGGTGAAGTGGTTGGGGTTTGGTGGGGAGCATCAGGTGATTGGGGTCAATCATCGGGATGAGCTGCGCAAGCGCATCAAATACCTCGTGAATAATCCAGGCTGGCTATACCCAACACCCCTCTACAGGAAAAAGTGCTTCAGGTGTTCACGCGATGTGTTGTCGATTTTCGCTAGATCCATTTCAGCACCAATCACTTTTTGCCTTTGGAGCCGTCAAACTGGCATTCATCCTCCTCTAGAAGGGCACGCTAAGGACACCCTTCATCGTCTTTGCTTTATGCCTAGCCCTCTTCAGAGACGAAACTTATTTCGTAAGTGGCTGACCCACACTATGCTCGGATTTCTTGGTGGGGGCATCTTTTGTCTCCTGACCGTACCCGCCGGATTTTTTTTACTGGGGGATCTGCTCATCAGGGTGAAGTTCTGCGGTTACGGGCAAAGTGCCATCGGCTGTTTGTTCTTTGGTGCAATCTTTGCAGGCGGACTGACAGTTGGATTTAGCGTGGGCCTAGCACAGTGGTTCGTCCTAAAACGATTCCTTCTGCGGGCACGATGGTGGATTCTGGCGTCAACCCTAGGTTGGATGGGTATCTTTTCCACCTTGTGTAACCTGTTTTATAAGCCCATCCTCAACAATGGCACGGTATTGCAAACCACGATCGATGCAGACGCTCTCTCCGGAGTAGCAGGACTACTGGGAGCTGGAGCGTTAATGGGACTCTTTCAATGGCTGCTGATGGATCTCCCGTTAGTTCGCTCCTGGTCATGGATTGCACTACATGTATGTCTGGCACTTTTAGCAGCTTTAGCCGTAACATCGGGGATTCATCCTGGTGGTGGAGTGACAGGAGCAAGCGTATTTATGGTTCTGTCATTCCCTATGTATGCAGTGATATCTGGAGCCGTGCTCAGCAGATTAATGGGGAACTTGAAAATGGTAAATGGGCTAAGCCAAGCCACATAAGTGACTCAACTCGAGTGACACTGGCCTCAAGCATCCCAACCACTGATCACCCTATCCAGAACCAAGAGGCCATCCAATCGCATGCTGGCAAGGGACGCACGCAAATCAATCGTCCCTCATCTCCAGCGGTACAAGATAGACCACACTCATGCCAATACAGAAGGTTAAATATGGGTGACTCCATAAACCGAAGCACAAGCATCCCCCGATCTATGCACCTGATTTTGGCGTTTCATTCGGGTCAATTTTGCAGACCAGTTCATAGACAGAGACCTGAGGCGACTCGGAGAAAAAGGGAGCCATTTTACTAAGAATCGCTTTTTGTTCTTCGCCCTCATGGGCTTCCATATCTTCTAGGTTGTCCCAGAGAATCACCGATACACCTTTGTCTGTACCGGGTTCTTGGAAGAGATAGGCTCCTTCAAAGCCATCAGAATAGGTTGCGATCGCTTGTTCATACAGATGTTGAACCTCGGCAAACTTACCTGGTTTGAACTCACCAATCGCCACTGATGCAAACCGCCGCTTCAAACAATCCTGAAAGTCTGACATTGTTTACTCCTTTCGCCATTTTGAAGGTATTTGGCTGGGGTTTGGGGGTGACATAACGAACCCCAACAATTGATCAATGCTCAGTCTGGGTAATCAAGTTGACCAATATTCATAGGGTAGAAGGTAGTCGGATCAATACCGGGGAACTTAAACAACATCTAAGGAAGTGCTAGGGCTCTAATGATCCCCAGTCGTTCATATTTGTTCACCTTTTTGGTCAAAATCATGAACTTTATTTATCTTGAGAAGTAAAAAGCAGCCAGCCGGGAATGCTGAAACTGAGACTTCCTTACTGCTTTTACCTCAGAATTGATGAATATGAGCATCTCAGACTCATTTTTAAGCAAAGGATTGCCATTTTTAGACCGATGTCTCATGGGTCAAACCTCCTTCCACGGAATCGATCTAGCAGAAGTTCACTTAGATGGCGTGGTCCTTAAATACCTGGACTTAACTGCTGTAAATATGCAGGCAGCCAGTCTACAGCGAGCTAACCTACAACGATCTATTCTCACCGCTGGATGCTTAGACCAGGCGAATATGCAGGGATGTTACCTCTACCGTAGCCACTTGGAAAGGTCTTCGATGCAACAAGTCCAGTTACAGCGAGCCAATTTATCCCATGCTTACTTGAAGGGGGCCAATCTCCAGGGAGCGAATCTCCACCAAGCTCAACTGATGGGCACCGATCTCCGGGACGCCAATCTCACGGATTGTCTAATCCAAGATGCGAATTTAAAGAGCGCCCTCTACAGTGCAAACACTCAATTTAGTCCATCTTTCAATCCAGTCCTTGCAGGCATGAAACTATGGACAGCAGAAACCCTGGTCAACTACAGCCACCAACGGGTGAGAGGGCAGAGAACTTGGGACTGGGGCTGGCAATGTTCGTAGTCATCCATTAATATCAGCACCCTGATAGGGGAAGGTTAACGTTATAATTTCATTAAGAAATGTAACAAATCTATCTCTCTCCCATGTCTAAGTCACCCCACGAAACTGCTGTCGTTGTTATTGGTGCAGGCATTGGTGGCTTAACGGCTGGAGCACTCTTAGCAAAGCGCGGCTATCGCGTCAAAGTTTTTGACCAAGCCTGGGTGCCAGGAGGCTGCGCCTCTACCTTTAAACGGCGAGGGTTCACCTTTGATGTGGGGGCAACCCAAGTAGCAGGTTTAGAACCTGGCGGCATCCATCATCGTATTTTTCATGAATTAGGGGTTGAGATACCAACAGCCACCCACTGCGATCCAGCCTGCGCCGTCTTTTTACCCGGCGAAACAGAGCCGATTTCCGTTTGGCGAGATCCAGACCAGTGGCGGGCAGAGCGAGAAAAGCACTTTCCCGGTAGCGAAGGGCTTTGGCAGCTGTTAGCGAACCTGTTCCGCTATAACTGGGGGTTCCAATCCCGCGATCCAGTGATTCCCCCGCGTAACCTCTGGGATGGCTGGCAGCTTTTACAGGCCGTCCGTCCTGATACCTTATTAACGGTTCCCCACCTGTTTACGACCGTGGGTCAGCTTTTACGTTTAACGGGGCTAGGAAATCAACGTCGCTTAAAAACGTTTTTGGATCTCCAGCTCAAGCTTTATTCCCAGGTGAATGCCGATCAGACCGCCTTACTGTATGCAGCTACGGCGCTCGGCGTATCGCAAGCGCCACAAGGCTTGTTCCATTTGCACGGCAGTATGCAGGTGCTGAGCGATCGCATCGTCGAAGCCCTGAAAAAGCATGGCGGTGAACTGCATATGGGCCATAGCGTTGACCAAATTCAGGTGCATAGTCCGGAATTTTTAGGTGTATTAATCCGTCAGCAAAAAACAGGTGAGACTTGGACAGAATCGGCTGACCATGTGGTGGCCAATGTGACGGTGCAAAACCTCGTCCGCCTACTGGGAGAGGATGCGCCTCGTCAGTATCAACAGCGGGTCAAGAAACTCCCCCCCTCCTCCGGGGCCTTTGTGATTTATCTCGGGGTAGACGCGGCTGCCATTCCCGAGCACTGTCCGCCCCATCTGCAGTTTCTCTATGACTATGACGGTCCCATTGGCGAGAATAACTCCCTGTTTGTGTCTGTAAGCCGACCGGGGGATGGCCGCGCCCCTGAGGGGAAAGCCACGATCATTGCGTCTTCTTTTACGGATCCAAAGCTATGGGATGAAGCGGAGGATTATGAGGCGCTGAAGCAGGCGTATACGGAGGGTGCGATCGCACGTCTGAGTCAATATTTCCACCTCACCCCAGACACCATCATTCACCAAGAAGCCGCAACCCCCAGAACCTTTGCCCACTTTACAGGCCGCAGCCAAGGCATAGTCGGGGGCATCGGTCAGCGTCTATCTACCTTTGGCCCTTTTGGATTTGCAACACGGACTCCGATTAAGCGGTTATGGCTAGTCGGGGATTCAACTCATCCCGGCGAAGGCACGGCAGGAGTGAGCTATTCTGCCTTGACTGCCGTCAATCAATTGATGGCAATGTCAAAAAATATCTCCAACTAGGTAATTTAGGCAGAATTCAATTAGCTAAATTTATATTAGCAAGCTCAATTAGAAGTCTTAATTGAAAATCAACTCACTATATTTTTTATTCAGGAATATAGTTCGTTTTTCCTCATCGACTTAACTTAACGGCAACAGAATACAAATCAATCTCTGAAACATACAAGCAGATAATTATCTGCACAGATAATTATCTGCTTGTATGTAAAACCTTAAAAAAACCAAAAAATACCGAACAAGCATAGATTCAAACAGCATAATATGCTTGCTCAACTATTTTTATTCTAATAAATATTAGATAGTTTTCCATTGGAATACTAAATATATGTACACTCAATGCGTTCTCAAAATAGACGAGTAAATAACAACTACCTTTAGAGCAGGAAAGAATAAAGATTATGACTAAAAAATTAGCTGTTGTTATCTCTGGTGCAGTATCCCTCGGCAGCTATGAAGCAGGGGTCATATATGAAGTTTTAGAGATTCTTGCTAAACATAATGAGACAGCTGAGGAAGATGATCGTATTGAAATTGATGTGATTACGGGTGCATCTGCAGGTGGAATGACAGCGTGTATTTTAGCTCAGCAGCTATTATTCAGTGATGAAGGATTTAGGAAACCTTATGAAAACTCACTTTTCAAAGCCTGGGTGAATGAAGTTGACATCACTGACTTACTTAAGTTTAATGAAGAGTATCAAGATCCACAAGAAAAGAGACAAGCACAAAATCGATCTATTTTTAATCCGAAAATTATAGATCGTATTGCAGAAAAACATCTCACCAATAATATACAGTCATCGGCTAGTAGACATCCTGCTGTGGGTAATGAGCTATTGGTAGGTATTGCAATGTCAAATGTAAGTGGCTTTCAATATTCTGTTAAACCTGCACTTGGTGAGCCAGTTGAGTTCAATCATTTCAAAGATCAGTTTGTTTGTAAAATCTATCGGCATGAAAATAAAAAAGCCACTTTAAAAGAGCTAACTCTACCAGAAATTGATAGTAGCTCAAGCACGAAATATGAATGGCAAGAGTTTAGAGATGCAGACTGGAATGAGCTAAGAGATGTTGGGATATCTTCTGGAGCGTTCCCAATAGCATTTCCTCTCAAAGGTTTAAGACGTGAAGGCCAAGGAAAGTATCTACCCAGAGATAGTGATAACAAACCAAGAAGCAAAATATATGGCGACCAATATTTATATACTGACGGAGGAGTATTTGAAAATGAGCCAATAAATATGGCCTATGAGCTAGTAAAGCAAATCGACAAAGGAGATAGTAAAAATAGATATTTTCTTTTGATTAAACCAGGAGTGCGCCAAGCATTAGATGAACCATTTCTGGATAAAGGCGAGAATATAATTTCAACAGGAGTAGCTATCCTCAACTCTATTTTTCAACAAGCTCAGTTTCAAGATTGGGCTCTTGAAGGGCTTAAAGAGTCTCGTCTTCTTACAATTACATCTACTAATGATGAACTTCTAAGTGATATATTTATTGCATTTTCAGGATTTTTAGATATAAAATTCAGAGCTTATGACTACAACATAGGTAGGGAGTCTGCTCGCGAAAAACTAGGAAGTTTTTTCAGGCAGGGAGGAAAAGAATTTATAAATTTTGATCCTTCTCTTGATTTACATAGCAATCATCTACCAGACATAGACTGGCCTCTTACCTCTACAAAAAACGATTGGGAATCAGAAAAGTTAAAGTTACAAAATGCTGCAAAGTCTAGGAATCAGATTGAAGGTTTTTATCAGCTACTAAATGAAGTCGAATTAGAAAAACGTCGAGACATAAAAGATTTAATATTGAAGAGAATAACAAATGGTATTGAGAATGTTGATTTAGATAATTGGATTAATAGTGTCAATCATGATATTGACACAAGAAACAAAGAGAAATTAGAAAGAGAAAAAAACTTACTCAAAAAATCCAGGATTATTTTTAATGACTTTACAAGAAATAAATATGGCAAGCCAGCAACAAAAAGATCTGCAAAAATTTTCACTGAATTCATCTTTAACTTTATAAGCGACTGGCTAGATAGAAACATGGTGAATATCTTTCTTACAGATGCCCAAATTTTGATGGCTAGCATTGCTACTTTTGGAATTGATCAAGGGAAAAAAGTTGAAGGTTTTTCAGGAGTCGAAACTCTTGGATTTGTTAATGAAGTTACCTCATTCCAGGCTGGAGGTAACTCCGCAATTGGAGAAATTGACGCTTGTTATGTGGGTGAAACTGAAAGAGAAGTCGTTCTTGCGTTTCGTTTTACTGCACTGCCTCAAAATGGCTTGGTGGAGCTAGTTAGGGATTGGTTGAACAACTTTAAGAGAACTTTGAAACGTAACGATATTTACCCCGGCCAAGGGCACTGGTCTGTTAGCAGGATCTAGCTATAATGCTTCCGACGCAACCTAATGTAGATCAATGGAATGCCCATATTGTCTAAGCGAGAAGATCCTAAAGCGCGGCTTTGATAGCCTGCAAGATGGGACATTAGTCCAGCGATATCAGTGTAAGGATTGCAATCGGCGTTTCAACGAACGCACGGGTACCCCAATGGCTCGCTTACGCACCGCTAGTTCAGTAGTGAGCTATGCCATCAAAGCTCGCACCGAAGGGATGGGTATTCGTGCTGCAGGTCGAACTTTCGGTAAATCTCATACCACCATTATGCGTTGGGAAAAACGCCTAGCAGACCAAGCACAGAACTGGTCACCTCCCGCACCAGCAGCCTCTGATGTGACGGTAGAAGGGGATGAAGTTTACACGCGTGTAGGCAAAAATCTTCCCCCCAGCCAATCCCAGGGCTGGACCATCCATTTCCTTGAACGCGAAAGCCGCTATTGGTTGACAGCACAAGCTGGCCTCAAGGATGCACAACTTTTTGCAAATGGCGTTTACTCAGCTTGGGAGTGGGTCAAAGCCTGTGATGGGATTCGATGGTTTACCGATGGTGAGAGGCGTTATGGACAAGAACTTTGGAAGCTCGCCAATGTCTATCTCAATGGTGAGGAGTGTCATCCTGACTATGGGCATCGCAAGGTTTGGCGAGAGGGGTTAGAAGTCGCGATGAAAGTTAAAGGGTCTCAGGGGAATCGGCGAGTAGAGTGGGTGAAAGCAGAGCATCCCTTTACCGCTATCAGTCTAGGGTCTGAGGTCCATGCCAATCATAATGAGGCTCACAATGCTGCCTTGAGGAGACGATGTAGTGCTTATCGAAGACGGCAGAATCTCTACGCTAAGAAGCGGTCGGGGTTACAGCGAGTGCTAGATGTACAACGCCTGATTCATAACTGGGTTAGACCCCATTGGGGGCTCAGTAAGCAGACCACACCAGCAATGGAGATGGGATTTTGTTCTCGTCCGTTGAGCACACTAGAACTCCTCACCAATAAAGGGTTTAGGTATGTGCCCTGTTAGTAGACCAGTGCCCGGCCAAGTACATACTGGTTTTGCCCAAACTGTTGCAAACCTTGCCAATATAAATACTAATGCTTCTCACTCTTCATCAGGTTTTATTAATGAGGTCAAAAAGAGAATGCTAAGTAATGATATAGAGAAAAATCTTGTAATTACTGGATATAGCAAGGGCGGAGCAATAGCTCAACTCGCAGCAATACTTTTAACAAAACTAGGTATTCCAGCATCAAAAATTAAAGTAAGAACTTTTGCTGCACCTAAATGTGGAGATAAAGCTTTTGCAGATAAGTTTAATGAAATTTTCCCTAATGCTCTACGATATGAGTACCAAGATGATGTTATTCCACACTATCCTTTCAATAATGAGTTCAGGGATATCGTAGTAAAAGAATTAAATCCGCTTATTCGCAGAGTAATTACTACAATACACGAGCGAGATGACTCATCATCAGAATATATTCATGCTGGCAAATTACAATATATCAAAACTGTTAGTGATCATCCTGAACTTGTTCATGACAATAGTGAGTTATATAGCTTGAGATGCCACAACCTTGCTGAGAAAGTAAAAAATAGCTTTGATTTAGCTTTAATCAGAGACCATGGACATAAAGGCTTTATTAAATTCTTTAGTAATATTGAAGACAACAACGCGAACAATTCTTTAAATAAGTTTGACATTTCACTTGATAATTTCAACAATACTTTTAAGTCTCCAAGTGAATGGGAGAAACTCGATCAATAACTCAAGATTAAAGTCGATGGGGGCGTAAGCACAGAATCGGGGATGTATGGCTCAAAGAAAAACGGGTCAAGGACAATAGATCCTGTACCCGAATCAAAAACTTGTCATGAGCCTAACATCGCAATTGCCAACCGTACTAGAGCATCACGAATTTCTAGAACAGGTCGAAGCACTCAAAGAATCACCCAGCCTGAGTCAGATGGTTTATATCGTTCTGCAAATGGGTTTGTATTTGGCTCGATGGCTTCTGGAGGATGAACTCTCACGGCGAGCAAAACAGTATTTGAATGGCCTAGGTGTAGCACCTGCGGAACCCGCTTGCACTCGAAGGGATGGGAATCTCGTCAGATGCAGACACTGGTGGGAAATATTTACTGAAAGCGACGGGTGGGTCGTTGTCCAAAAGGGTGTCCAGGTAGTCTATCAGCTCCTCTGGACCAATCCATTGGGATTACCTCTTACCAGCACAGCAGTAAAGAACTGGTGCGTCTAGGCTGCTTGTTAAGTCTATTTATGCCCTATGAACTGGCCAGTTGGATGCTGAGTCAGTGGAGTGGTTTATCCGTCAGTTCATCAAGCTTGTGGAATTGGGTGCAAGTCATGGGCAACAAAGCTTATCAGGAGCTAGAGGCTCAACTCAAAGCTCAAGCATCAGGTGAACAGGCTCCTAGTGAAGCGATTTCAGAGGTGTTGTCTGCTCTGCCTTTGGCCATTGCTGCTGACGGTGTGATGGTGCCCTTTCGCCCCACTCCGAAAACCCCCAAGGGAAAAATCCAGTGGCGAGAAGTTAAAGTCGCTATCTTAGCCCGCCTGGGAACACGG